>QAKH01000047.1 GCA_003343885.1 Clostridiales bacterium
ACAAGCAAGCGAAAATAACAAATTATATTTTTCGCGAAACTATGTGCGTTTGCGTGCCATAAACGCCAGCACGCAAACTCAGATCAAAACTTAAACAATAAAGTTCTTTTGCCCCGCTTTTCTCCGAAAGAAAAGCGGGAGAAAAGCGGGTGAGGTCGAGGGCGAAAAGTCCTCGTCGCCCTCCGCAGATGGCGAAATGCCTTTTGCGTTAGGTAAGCGCAGGAAAGGGTGAATTTTTAAGCCGCAAAGCGGCTTAAAAAGAGGGAAAAACCTCACCGGGGGTTTTCCCTTAAATGCTTTTTGGATACCTTATTTTTTTATAATTCTGTACTCTTTATATACCGTTTTTTTAACGTTATTTTTTTGCTTGCATCGGAAACTCATTTTTTGCCGCTTTTTCTGATTTTGCTGAAAACGCCGTGAGAATAAATACCGCAGCAAGAATACAAATAATACCAGCCGCCGCACCCAAAGACAAAGCCTGTCCTTTTATAAAACCGCAGACAGTCGCCACAAGCGGCTCTACAGAAGCAAGTATAGCCGCCTTACCGGGAGAAGTGTACTTGAGTCCGAGAGTGTACAAAACAAACGGCAAAAACGCAGTAATAAGTCCTGACAGAAGCGTGTACAGCAACACAAGATCAATTCGCTCTACGCTTTTTACCACCGACGCAAGAGAGCCCGCGTCACAGACAATAAGAGAGCCGACCGCGGCAATTATAAACGCATAAGCGCTGACTGTGTACGGGTGATACTTTTCAAGCGCCGCTTTGCCGAAAATGCTGTAAAGCGCATAGGCAAGCCCGGACAGTATTCCAAACGCAAAGCCTGCAATGTCAACCGACATTCCTCTGTCAAGTCCCGAAACAAGTACGCATCCGGCAAAAGCGAGTATAAGGGCTATGGTTTTTTTTAACGTAAATGATTCTTTGAAAAATATGGCAGACATCACGGACACCATTACCGGCGCAGTGTACAGAAGTATTGCGGCAATAGAATACGACGTGCGCTGTATTGCCAAAAAGTAAAAGCAGGTTAACGACAGGATACTGAGCAGTCCAAGTCCGATAAACATCCATAGGTCTCGGATATGTATAACCAATAACTTTTTGTCTTTGACCAACAAAAAGATTACATACATTACAGCTGCCGAACAAATGCGAAGCAGTGCGGCATTCATTGTAGAAAAGCCTAAAGACGTTAACAAATCAACAAAAACGCCCATAGTTCCCCAAAGAGAACCTGCCGCAAGAATAAGTAAAAAAGAATATTTTTTCATAAACGGGTTACCTACCTTTTTCCGTCCGTGTATAAGCTTTGCAAATTTTCTGCCTATCCTTCTGCATATCATATCCATGGTACGGCGTCAAAAACTCCGTATAAATATAGCGGAAGTACACTGCGGCAGGCAAAATGACGGAAATATGCGAAATATGCTTAAATAAAGTTACGCCGGAGAATAATCCGGCGTATATCCTGTGTTATTCCGGAAGCTTGCAGACTTTTACCCAGCCGGAAGAATTTGAATATTTTTCGAGCTCGTCGAGCGTCAGCTTGACGGCGCTGTTTGAAGAGCCTGCGGCAGGAAAAACAAAGTCGAAGCGTTTAAGCGACTCATCGAGATAAACCTTTACGCCTTCGTTTATTCCGAACGGGCAAACTCCGCCGACAGCGTGTCCGATTTTTTCCTCAACCTCTGCCGGACTCAACATCTTGGCTTTAACGCCGAAAAAGTCCTTAAAGCCGTGATTGTCAACTCTTGCGTCACCTGCCGCTATTACCATTACGGGTTCGCCTGCAACATCAAAAGTGAGTGATTTTGCGATTCTGCACGGTTCGCAGTCCAAAGCTTTTGCGGCAAGCTCAACCGTGGCGCTTGACACGTCAAAAGTGTATATTCTGTCAGCCGCTCCGCATTGTTCAAGATAGTTTTTTGCTTTTTCAAAAGACATTGTAAATACTCTCCTTGGGGTTATGTAAAATAAAAAATTCTTTTGCTATGTGCTATGTATTTTTTAGTATATTGCTGAGTATTTTTTCAGAGTGAAATTATTTTTGCGCCGTATCCGGCAAGCATCTCCGCTTCACGGTTTTGACAGGACAGCACTATTACCTGATATTTTGTTGACAGTTCTTCAAGCATTTCGCATACCGACGAAAGCCTTTTGTCGTCAAGCCTTATAAAAGCGTCGTCAAATATAAGGACAGGCGGCTCATTGTAGAGATATTTGTCAAGCGTAATACGCAAGCACAGGTAAGCCGCGTCTAATGCTCCTGAGCTAAGATAATCGGTGTTTCTGAATTCTGCGTCTCCTTTTTCCAAAAAACTGAGAGAAAGGTCGTTGTCTACCGAAAGAGACTCGTATTTGCCTCCGGTCATTTTTGAAAACATTTCCGACGCCTCTTTTGTAAGAAGAGGAGAAACGTTTCCTCGCATTGACTCGTGAGCCTTTTCAATTGCCTCGGACGCCATCTGCAAGGCTGCATGTTTTTTCTCAAGTTCTGAGATTTTTTCCGATAATATATTTATGTTTGAAGCAAGCTCGTCCGGCTTTTCCATATTTCCCGCAATCATATCGGCTTTTCTTTCAAAATCACGTTCCTGCAAACGCAAGCCTTTGTTCGCTTCTGTATAAAATGCTATTTCCCGTTCGACCTTCTGAGTTTCTCTCATAGGAATTGAAGAGTCATATGTTTCGGCCTTTCTCTTGAGTTTATCTAAATCCCCGGCACTCTGAACAAGAGCGTCAAGTACTGCGGCGTCTTTGGAAGCTGCTCTTGATAAGTCCTCAAGACAAGATATAGAAACGGATAGTTCACGGATATGCTCAGAAGCGATTTTTTGCAGTTCCGAAGTATCTGAATAGGATATTTGAAATCCTGTCTTGTCAAGCATGGAACAGAGCACGCTTGCCGCGTCAGCCTTTGCATCTCTTGCCATTTCAAGAGCGACCGAGGCAGCGTCGCAGCGGGATTTTGCCGCCGCCGAGGAAGAGGAAAAAACGTCGTAATTTTCCAGAAAATATTCCATTTCGGATAAATCCGAACATTCGAAGCTGCAGTATAATTTTTCGAGGTGCTTTTTTATTTTGCTGCCTTTGACGGCAAAAATAACAGCGCCGAAAGCAGGGATTATTGACAGTAAAACAGAGTACCACGGAAATTTTCCGGACAGACATGCCGAAAGTGTGAGAACAAATATCGGTACGCACAGAAAAAGACAAGCAAATATTGCCTTATTAAGTGAGGATAGTCGGCGTTTTAAGCTGGTAATATCTTTTTTAACTTCTGAAGCGGTCTTTGAAGTGCTGTGAAGAAGATTGTTGAATATCATCTGACGCTTGTTCGTGTAGCAGCTTTCAAGTCCTTGGGAAGCGGCGTCAAACTCCTTTTGGGCGTTGGAGCATGCCGCGTCTAAAGAAGAAAGATTAATAAGCGCCTTGTTCATTTCCGCAAGATAGTCCCTGTCAGGCAGAAAAGATGAAAATGTCATCTGCGCACACTTTTTTTCATAATTTTCTGTACTAAGGCGTGATCTTTGCTGTGCGTCCTCTATTTTTTTCCACAAGCACAAAGCGTTATATGCTTCAATGTTGTCGCTTTCTTTTTGCAGCTTGTCCAATGAAGCGTTGTTCTCGTTCAAACGCTGACGTACCTTGTCAAGAGAGGCTTTTGCCGAAATAAGCTCTCTGTGTGCGCTTCGAAGTTTTTCCTGGCGTTCAAGCAGTCTTGCAAGTTCAAGCCGTATTTCATAAAGCTCTCCGCTTTTTGCTGTTTTTCCGAGAATTGACTTTTTTAAGTTTTCAATTTTTTTTAAGGCGGCGTCGCTGTCAATCGAGCTGTCCGCAGAAAAGACCATGTTTTTTATGGCTGACGAAAGTGTAGAGGTGTCGTCGAAAAAAAGATCGGACGAACCGATAAATGACGTTTTGTCAAAAGTATCCGAGTTTACTCCGAGTATTGCTTCTCCGGCGCATATACCGGAAAAGGCAGGCTGTCCGTTTTGGTCGGCGGCTGAAAAGGAGGATCGCTGCGCCTGTTCTCGGCGCAAGGTATAATCAGTGCCGTTTTCGGTGGAAACTGACATTTCTCCTTTGCATACCGACTCATCCCACGGAGTATATTTTTTTTTGTCATTCTGGGCGACAGAGGAATTTCTCGGAGAAGTGAAGCCGTAAAGCATAAACCGAATAAATCTTGCAAGAGAGCTTTTGCCCGATTCATTTTCACCGGTAATTACATTTATTCCGGTGGAAAAATCTATCCTCTGGTTTTTAAGCTTGCCGAAGCTTTCAACAAAAAGGGAGCGAATTTTCATTGAGCTGTCCTGCCTTTCATTTGCCTTTGAAAATAAAGATGAATGTGTGCTGTCAGTTACTTTACTTATTATAATTATCCGTATGCTTTATGGCTGCTTGTACTAATTATAATATACAAATATACAAATATACAAACAGTTGCTGTCCCCGTAGTTACTCAAACAGTCGGAGCTCTTTTGTTACGACAAATCCGGCTTTTCAAAATAATCCTCAAGATTTATGTCAAGCCTTCCGTCCGATGAAGATGCAGTGGAGAGGGAAGAGGAGGAGGACTGAGAAGAAAAGAACTCGTTTACCTGTTCAGGGGTTTGCAGTCCGTTTTCGTGCCAGTTTATAAGAATTTTAGACATATACGCGACCTGCGGTTTGTTTATTTTGGCTACGGTTTTTTCGTATGCAAGAGAGATTAGCTGTTCGGAAAAACCGTATTTGCTTTCCCAGGAGTCAACAATCGAGCTTTCAGACTTAGAGAGAGCACGCTGTCCGGCGCCGATAATGCGCTTTACCATTTCACGGTATTTGTCACGCTTTTCCTGCATGCGCAGATAATTATCAAATTCGGCGTAGGTTTTTATGCCTTGCTCGGTTATATTCATAACGGTTTTTTGTATGTAGCGCGGAGAGGTTTTTCCTTTTGAAATGCAGTATTGAGCAACGCCCATAATCAGTTCGCAGTCAATCCCGAGCGTGTCGTAAAGATAAAGTATAATGCCTTGTTCTGCGGCGTTATACATGTGACCGGTGTGTTTTTCAAGATAATTGATAAGGCTTCCGAATTCAGAGTTTTCACTTCGTGCCGAAGCGATTTCAGCAAGCGTATAGCTGTCAGACGGCTTTTTTGCGGTTATGTCGGTGGGTGCGGCTGTGTTTTTTTTGTCATTTGCCGAAGGCTTTTCGGCTTTCGCAGCTGTCACTGCAGTATCTCCGGAAAATTCGGATCCGTTTTTTTCCTCAAAGTCGGTTTCATCTTCTATAACTCCGGCACATCTCCAAAACGCAAGCGCCGCATTTACAGACTCTGCAGTTTCATCAAGCTCCCTGCATGCGTTTTCCACACAAAAACTGTCGCCGTGTGAAAATATGTAGTACAACAGCTTGAGTTCTGTTTTTTTCGCACGGTTAAGATATTTTGTCTCTATCTTTGGCATTATAAATACATTTTTTGTGTGTTTATCAGTGATTTTCACCTGTTTTCTCCTTTTACTTTTTTAAAAAGCATGCCGACAAAACAAAACGGCGGTGCAGCACAGGTACCGGGAGCTGTATAATTCCCGTGCCGCACACCAAATCAGATTTCCATGATGACGGGAAGTATCATCGGCTTTCTTTTCGTAATCGTGTAGATATATGAAGTGAGCGAGTCCTTGATTTTAGATTTTATAGTGTTCCACTCGTCAACTTCGTTTTCAAAGCATTTTTCAATAGTGTCCTGAGCAATGCTTCTCAGTCCGTCCATAAGCTCCTCGGCTTCTTTAACGTATACAAAGCCTCGGGAAACGATATCAGGCCCTGACAGAATTTCTTTAGTTTCAAAGCTGATAGTTGCGACAACCACAATCAGTCCGTCCTGAGCGAGGTGCCTGCGGTCACGAAGCACAACGCTTCCGACATCTCCGACTCCAAGTCCGTCGATGAGAACTTTTCCTGACTGTACTCTGTCCTGTGTTTTTACGGAATTTTCCGAAAGCTCAATTACCATTCCAAGCTCAGGAATAATGATATTTTTTGGGTCCATACCCATTTCAAGCGCAAGATCCGCATGGGATTTCAGATGACGGTATTCTCCGTGAATGGGAATAAAATACTGAGGCTTTATAAGAGACTGAAGTATTTTTAATTCCTCTTGACAAGCGTGACCCGAAACGTGTACGTCGGCAACAGCGTCGTTGAGGAGCGTTACGCCCTTTTTGAGAAGCTCGTTGACAATTTTCGTGACAAGCTTTTCGTTGCCTGGAATTGTGGTTGCTGAAATTACGACAAGATCGGAATCGGAGAGGGAAACCTTGTCGTGCTCGGCAAACGCCATGCGGTAAAGAGCGCTCATCGGCTCACCCTGAGAACCTGTCGTTATAATAGTCAGCTGATCAGGCTTGTATCTTTTAATGTCGTTTATATCAATGAGCGTTCCTTCCGGAATGTCCATATAGCCGAACTTTTGGGCAGCCGCTATGACGTTCAGCATGCTTCTGCCGGTAAGGGCAACTTTTCTGCCGTATTTATGAGAGAAGTTTATAATTTGCTGTACACGGTGAACATTTGAGGAAAACGTGGCAATAACTATTCTCTTGTCACAGCCTCTGAAGATACGGTCAAGAGATTTTCCAACCTTGCGTTCCGACATGGTAAAGCCCGGACGTTCGGCGTTGGTGGATTCGCCGAGCATGGCGAGTACGCCTTTCTTGCCTATTTCCCCGAAACGGGTAAGGTTTATCGGTTCACCTTGTATCGGAGTCAGATCTATTTTGAAGTCGCCGGTACAAACAATGGTTCCGGCAGGGCAGGTGACAGCTATTGCGCAGGCGTCGGCAATCGAGTGATTAACCCGTATGAATTCGGCGGTGAAATATTTGCCGAGCTTTATTACGTCTCCGGAATTTACCTGATTAAGCCTTGCCGCCTTTTCAAGTCCGTGCTCAATGAGCTTTCCCTCAACAATTCCGAGAGTTAAAAGCGTCCCGTAAACGTCAGGGTTAACAAGCCTTAATACATATGGCAAGGCACCGATATGGTCTTCGTGACCGTGTGTTAGAAGAATACCCTGGATTTTGTCGGCATTTTCCTCAAGGTATGCCGTATCCGGAATGACAAGGTCAACTCCGAGCATGCTTTCATCGGGAAATCCGAGACCGCAGTCAATTACCACCAATTCATCGGCATACTCGATAACCGTCATGTTTTTTCCGATTTCACCGATTCCGCCTAAAGGAATAATTTTCACCTTTTCTTTTTTGGCGTTTTTTTGTCCTTTTGCAGACCTTGTTCTCGGAGCGTTATTTTTATTTTCTGTTTTTGTTGTCATTAAATCAAATCATCCTTTCTGTCTTAACCGTACCGGAGGGTACAAAAATACCCCGTTACTCAGAAATAAACTCCGGAGCGGCTTGAATTTATGTATTTAGTATTATTTATAATAGCAGCGATTTCCCGGCTGCATATAACCAAATTAAATGTTTATCAAAACGCATGCGCTTAGGTAAAATCGAAAACACATATTTTAAAACTATACTGCGTATGCGTGTAAGCACAAAATCACGCAAGGCATGAAAACAAAGGCAAAGACACTAAAATGAAATGTTCTTTGTCGGTTGACCGAAGATAAATCTTTATCCTCAGAATTTATTGCGCAAAAGTCAAGTTAGAGGAAGTACAAATAAATACAAAATAACAACGGAGGGAAAACACTATTCCGCTATTTCTTTTTCCGGAGCTTTTGCGTGTGAAATACTTTTTGCGTATAAAACAGGACCGCGCTGACCTCTGTAAAGAGGGTGCTTTTCAAAAACTACACGTGCAGTGAGCATAACCCATTCATTCGACTTGTACTCCGGGGCGTCGGCACATTTGCACAACATTCCCTTGTACTGAACGTCGTCGGCGCAGCATACCATTACTTTTCTTCCGACAACAAGTTCATCCTTTGCGAGCTTGCTGTTTTTTGCAGCCATGACGTGGAGAAGCAGAGTTTTTCCGTCGTAGGTTTCCGGCTTGTAGGAAAAGTCCGAATACCAGAAAGCGTAGTCCTCGTCCTTGATTTCTATAACCGGCGCAGACATGTCGTAAGGTGGGGGATCCTCAATATCGTCGTACTCCACATCCCCTGAAGAAGCGTATTCATAGGCAATGTCAGTGCGTCTTGAAACGGCACGCACTATTTTGTGAAAACTCATTTTATCAAAAGCCGGACTGTCGGCACGGTTGAAAACGACTAATTCGCAGCTCTTTAACTTGTCAACCACAAGACTTCTCATGTTGGCGTTGTAGTTTAAAAAAGTCGAGGAATCGGCAAACATAATTTCCTGGTACACTATCCAGCCTTCCGGCATGGCGGAGTAAAAAGCGTCGAGCATCCACATGCCGTTGTATTCCACAACAACTCTGTCAATATCATGTTTATGCGCGTTTTCCGAGAGAAATTCCGTTGTAAGCATCTCGGGAGAATCAATTTCAAGAGTAATAAATTTACCGAGGTTGCCTTTGAAGCGGGAGCGGTCGTATTCCTCCTCGCCCTCTTCGCAAACCAACAGAAGAGTGTTTTCTCCGTTATTGAAGCGCGGATCCTCAAAGGTCTCCTGGATAAACTTCGTTTTTCCCGCTTCAAGAAAGCCTGTAAACAGATATACGGGAACTTCCTTTACATTTTCCATAGCCTGACACGATTCCTTTCCCGTGTACGAAAATTAAGCCTGATTGCAAAATAAATTTTTAAAAGCTTAGCAATAAGTGTTGTGTGTGAAAACTCGCTTCTTGCTTTTTACAGTCCGAAAAGCTTAAGCAGCTTGTCTGTGGCAAGCTTTGAGCCGATAACGCATATCTTTCCCGTTATGTCGCTTGAGCCGTGACGTATGTCAGCTTCACCGGGAACGTAGTCAAAGTGCGCCCAGGTTCCGTCGTCAAGAGCAACGATGCCCTTCGCACGAAGAACATATCCGTATGTTTTCTCATCTTCAAGCGCTTTCAGTGCGTTTTCTATATCTTCCCACTTGAATTTGCGCGCTGTTTCGGTTCCCCAGCTTGAAAATACCTCGTCGGCATGGTGGTGGGCGTGATCATGACCGTGTCCGTGACAGCCGCAGGAACATTCTTCGCCATGCTCATGTTCGTGTTCGTGTTCGTGCTCATGGGCGCACTCATGCTCGTGATGGTGCTCGCACTCATGGTCGTGGTCATGTCCATGGTGTTCGTGGTGATGATCGCATCCGCACTCGTGTTCATGTTCATGCTCACACTCATGTTCGTGATGATGCTCACATCCATGGTCGTGATCATGGTCATGGTGTTCATGATGGTGATCACATCCGCACTCATGCTCGTGCCCATGTTCATGTTCATGTTCATGCATAAGCTCCGCAAGCTCTTGCTCAAGCGTGACGTTATTTTCCATTGCTTCAAGTATCTTTTTGCCGTCCAGCTCGTCCCAGGGAGTAGTGATAAGAGCGGCATGGTCGTTGTGCTCACGAATGAGTTTTACGCAGGTGTCGAGCTTGTCCTGTGAAATTCCGGAAGTACGGCTGAGAATAATGGTGTGTGCGTTTTCTACCTGATTTAAGAAGAACTCGCCGAAATTTTTTATATACATTTTGCATTTTCCGGCGTCAACTACCGTAACGGCGGCATTGACTGCCGCGTCCGTGCCCTCTGCTCCGAGTACGGCTTTTATTACGTCGCTCAACTTGCCGACGCCGGACGGTTCGATAAGAATACGATCGGGATGAAATTCGCCTATAACCTTAGAGAGGGCATCGGCAAAATCACCGACAAGACTGCAGCAAATACAGCCTGAGTTCATCTCGTTTATCTGTATTCCCGACTCTTTCAGAAAACCACCGTCAATACCTGTTTCACCGAACTCATTTTCTATAAGCACAAGCTTTTCACCTGTGTATGCTTCGGTTATAAGTTTCTTAATAAGAGTAGTTTTGCCGGCGCCTAAAAATCCGGAAAAAATGTCTATTTTCGTCATGGTTTACCATCTCCAAAATATATTGTTTCACAAAAACTCTATCGTATATTATACACCATTAGCTAAAAAAAAGCAAGTTTGATATTGCCCGTAAATAAAAAAAACATATCGACATATTCCGCCCTTTTCCGTGCACAGCCATAAAAGGCATATTCCCCCGACTTTTCGCATAAATCGGGGGAACGTGAAAAACTGTTGCTTATGTAAGTAAATAACAGCCTTTACCTTATTATTTACAGATTCAGATTTTTTATAACACTTTCAAAGCCTTTGAACATGCAGTACATACCAAGTCCGTTCGGATGAACTCCGTCAACCGTGCAAATATCAAACGGTATTTCGTCAAAGAAGTCGTATCCGTTAAGAAAATATACGTTCTTGTCGCCGGATTTTACGGCGTCATCATAGGTTTTGTATATAATTTCACGCCGCTTGTCAGCGTTTCTTCCGTTAATGAAAACCGGTATGGACGAGGCTATAACTATGGGAAGAGAAGGATTGCTTTTTCTGATTGTTTCAAATAAAACTTTATGTGTTTTTTCAAGGTGTTCGGCGTTTGGCGCATTGTGGTCGTAGTCAAGGACGAGCGCCGACATTTCGGTCCTCGCAAGAAGCTCTATAAGAGCCGGCTCGGCCTTGGCACTGCCGGAAAAGCCGTAATTCAAGCAATACAAATCAAGCGTTCTTGAAAGCATGTTTATATACGACGTACCCGGACTTGCCGAGCAGGCGCCCTGGGTTATCGAGGAGCCGTAAAATACTACCGGCTTTGCGTTGTGAAAGCCTTGGCTTTGACGTATTTCACTGCCCTCGGCGACTTTTACATAAATATCTTTGTAAGCTCCGTATAAAGGCATGTAAACGGTAACGTCAAAAAAGCCGTCAGCGTCCTTTTCGAGTTTTTCGGTAAAAAGCGGCTTTTCAAGCGTGTAACCGCCGCGAGACGCAGGCGGAAAAGAGGCAATAAAGTTTTTTCCGCTGTAAGCGTCAAATCCTCCCGACGCAAGTTCCGTCATATGCGGCATAAAATCAATTTTTACCGGATTTTCCGCCTTTATCGTAAGAGTGGGGGAATTGGTCCTGAATCTGAAAAGTCCTCCGGTTGTCTGGCAGTTGAGATAGCTTACGCTTTCGCTTATTTCTTTTGCCGATTCACGGGGTATTCTGTAATACCCCTCGTTGTCCTTTTTTACGCCGTAAACGGATATGGGATACGAGTCAATGCTTATGAATTCTCCGCCGGATACGCCCTGCGAAGCGCTGAAATTCTTGTCAATATCAGAAATTTTCATCTGTGACACACCTTTCTTTGATAATATAAAAGTGAATATTATTAAGTGGATTAATATGTCAAAATGGCAGTCTGAATATTTATTTCTTTATATATTCGGCAATTATTTGCCTGCGGCAGCCTTGTCGGATGTGGAGAACTGGCTGTAATACAAGCTGCGGTAGAAGCCTCCGTCAAGCTTTAACAGCTCATCGTGAGTGCCGCTTTCAATAAGCACGCCGTCTTTTATTACCAAAATTTTGTCTGCGTTTTGTATTGTAGAGAGTCTGTGAGCAACAACTATATTTGTCTTGCCCTGCATTACGGCGTCCATTGCTCTTTGAAGCTGTATTTCAGTGCGGGTATCGACATTTGAAGTTGCCTCATCAAGTATCAGCATCGGGCAGTTCATAAGTATCGCACGGGCGATAGTTATAAGCTGTTTCTGACCTTTGGAAATGTTGACACCGTTTTCATCCACAATAGTTTCGTATCCGTCCGGAAGCGAGAGGATAAAGTCATGCACTCCCGCCGCACGTGCGGCATTTTCTATTTCTTCCCTTGAGGCAGACTGTGTGCCGTACGCAATGTTTTGTGCAATAGTTCCGGTAAACAGCCATGTGTCCTGAAGAACCATCGCAAACGAACGTCTTACCTCTCCGAGCGACATGTCGGCGGTGTTTACGCCGTCAATCCTTATTTCACCGCTTTGCACATCATAAAAACGCATGAGCAGATTTATAATAGTTGTCTTGCCGCTTCCGGTAGGTCCTACGACCGCAACAGTGCTTCCTGCCGGAATATGAGCGGATATATTTTTAAGAATCGGCTTTCCTTCGTCGTAGCCGAAGCTTATATTGTCAATATCTATTTCTCCGCGAATTTTTTCCGGAGCATTTCCCGAAGGACCTGCAAGGTTTTCAGTTTTGCTGTCGAGCAGCCGGAATACACGTTCCGCAGCGCTTGAGGCTGACTGAATTTCGCTTATGATGTTTGCGGTTTCATTGACAGGACCGGAAAACTTTCTTGAATAAAGCACGAAGGAGGAAAGACTTCCGAGAGTGAAAGACGGGGTGAAAATATAAAGTATTGCTCCGAACATGCTGATAAGAGAAAGAGAGAGGTTGTTGATAAGATTTACTGACGGACCGATAACACTTCCGTGATAATCCGCCATGTAGTAAGCGTCGATAGCCTCGTCGTTGTGCTTGTCAAAGCGCCCTATCATGACTTTTTCCTTGCCGTAGGCACGGATTGTCTTTTGACCGGAGAGCATTTCCTCGGTGTAGCCGTTGAGTTCTCCGAGCATTGCGCTGCGGCGGCGGAAAAGCGGTTTTACCTTACGCATACGGTGGATGGTAATACCAATCATAGTCGGTATGGTGATGAGGAATACAAGCATGAGTATCGGTGCGTAATTGTACATCATTATTGCAGAACCGACAACAGTGATTGAGCCTGCGCATATCTGAACGAGATCGTTTGAAAGTGAGGCGTTTATCGTATCAATGTCGTATGTCAGCCTGCTTATCAGGTCACCGGTCTGGTTTTTGTCAAAGTAACCTACCGGCATGTCTACAAGGTGCTCAAAAACTTGTTTGCGCATTGTATAAACGACTTTGCGGCTGAGATTTATCATAACTACCGAGTTTGCAAATCCGAGAAGTGCGGAAATAACGTAAAAACCAAGCATAAGCGCACAGTTTAGAAAAACCGTGTCGTAATCAACGTTGCCGGGACCCACTATTGCGTCTATGGCTTTTCCTGAAAGCGACGGAGCAACCAAAGCAAGCAGATTGGAGGAAATAGTGAGAAGCGCTACAATTGTCAGCATAATCTTGTGCTGGAACAGGTATTTGAGTGTTCTCAATATTACTGCGCTTTTTTTCATGCGTTCCGAATCCGGAATACGGTTTCTAAGCCTACTCAATTACCTCACCTCCGGACATCTGTACTTCGGCAGTTTCACGGTATACATCGCATTTTTCCATAAGCTCGTCATGCTTGCCGAGACCTATGCAGCAGCCACCTTCCAATACCAGAATTTTGTCGGCGTTCATGACTGCGCTTATACGCTGGGCAATAATTATAGAGGTGGTATTTTTCATGGAAGTGCGTATAACTCTTCTGAGTTCTGCGTCGGTTTTGTAGTCGAGCGCAGAGGAACTGTCGTCAAGAATGAGTATTTCCGGGGATGCCGCAATGGCTCTGGCAATTAAAAGCCTTTGTTTTTGTCCTCCGGAGAGATTCGCTCCTTTAATGTCAAGCATGTGTTCTGTTTTATCATCATAAGCTCCGACGAACGAGCTTGCCTGCGCCTTGACAAGGGCGTCGTCAACAACATCTTTAGACAGATCTCTTCCGAAACTTACGTTTTCGTAAATCGTGTCGGCAAAAAGAAAGTCGTTCTGGAAAACGGCGCCGAAGCGTTCACGAAGTTTTTTTGAAGGAATTTTTTTGATATTTACACCGTCTATAAGTATTTCGCCGCTGTCAACGTCGTACATACGCATGAGAAGCGATATAATTGTGCTTTTGCCGCTGCCGGTAGCACCGATTATTCCAAGCGTTTCACCGTGGTTAATCGTAAATGATATGTCGTCAAGCACCTTTTTATTGTCATAAGCAAAGGTTACGTTTCTAAACTCAATGTGCGGCGGTACGGCGGTTGAAGCAGACGCTTCTTCGTCAGGAAAATTGGAGTTGTCGGCGTACTCGTCCAACCATAGACTCGGTTCTTGGCATAAAACCTTGTCAATTCGGTCCATGCAGGCAATTCCCTTTGACGATGAAGTAAATATACGGGATATTGAAATCGTCGCGTTTGAAATAATTGTGAAATACGACATAAAAGCGACAATTTTTCCGTTTGTGCTGACACCTCCGTCAACCCAGTACGCTCCGGCTGCTATTACGGCACAAAGTCCGGCGTTTAAGAAAAATGTTATAAGAGGGTTGGTAAGGGACATTATGGTGCCGGCCTGACGTTCGATGTCTATTGCCTTTGTATTCACTCCGTCGAATCTCTTTTTCTCGTATTCTGTTTTGCATAAAGCCTTGATAACTCGAACACCCGTGGCATTTTCACGTACGACCGAAACTATGTCGTCGACAGCATTCTGAAGTTTTCTGTACAGCTTCACGCCTCGTCCTGAAATAATGAAAACGCTCAAAGCTATAAACGGCATTGTGAGGGCGAGAATAAGGGTAAGGCGTGCGTCAAGCATCAAAGAAACAACGAGACCGCCGATTACGAGAATCGGAGCGCGTACGCCGAGTCTTTGTATCATGCCTACCATAGCGTGAACATTGTAAGTGTCGCTTGTTATACGTGACTCAAGAGATGAAATAGTGAGTTTGTCAACAGTACTTGCGTCAAGGTAGGATATCTTTTCAAAAAGATCGTGGCGCAGAGCACGTGTACAGTCGCCTGCGACTCTTGAAGCCATACGGTTGGCAATTATGTTTCCGCTCCAGGCGATAAAGGAGCAAACTATCATTATGCATCCCCAGAAAACGGTCATTTTTATGTTTTCTGTCGGGATGATGTCGTCAATTATGTAGGACAGTATCCACGGCAGAAACAGATCCATCACTGTTCCGACCGCTTTAATTATCAGTCCGAAAGCCATTCTTATTTTGAACGGCGCCAGATACTGCATCAATCGTTTCAATAGGGCACCTCATTTCGGAGTCGGCGGCATGCGGTTTTAAGCCTCAGCCGTTTGCCGGAAGATATTATGTTCAGGCATACCGATAATGTTATGAAATCGTTTCTCATGACAGATACCCCACGCCGAAAAGCGTGGGGTATCTCCGCGGTTAATATTATAATCAGATTTCCGGAATTTCGATCTTGATTTCCTTGCCTGCGGCATGGCTCTTAGCGATACCGTCGATAATAGCCTGATTGTAAAGAATCTGGCTGGAAGGAACGGGTGCGCCGAGAGAAGGATCGATAATAGCATCGAGGAATGAGCGGATCTTCTTGTCAAACAAGCTCATTCCGCTGTTATCCTGGATAATCGGAATAACGGTTTCAACTGATTTGCCGGCAATTTCAGAATAAAGCGTCATAGGACCTCCGACAGTGCCGTTCCAACAGTCAGTAGAAGGAATACGAAGGCCTGCCTTGGTACCGAGAATGATCGTGTCGCCGGGGGTGTTTATGTTCATTGCCCAAGCAATTCTGAAGTCGAGGTAAACATCACCTTCGAGACGTACAAATGCTGCCGCGAAGTCGTCAACACCGAAGATCTTAGCGTATTCCGGATGTCCTCTGTCAGCGTAGGTTGCCGGATCTTTTCCGAAATAATCCGACTTGAAGCCGGTTACTGTCAAAGGCTTCGGATAGCCGATAGCGTTAAGAACCATATCGAGTGAGTAGCATCCGATATCACCGAGAGCTCCGATACCGCCCTTGTCTTTTTCAATAAAGGTGGTTCCGAAAGGAGTCGGGATTCCGCGACGTCTGCCGCCGCCGGTCTGGATGTAGTAAATCTTTCCGAGTTCGCCGGACTCGCAGATCTTCTTTATCATCTGCATGTTCGGGTCAAATCTCGGCTGGAAGCCGATGGTAAGGAGCTTTCCGCTCTTCTTTTCAGCTCTCATAACTTCAACAGCCTCTTCAGTTGTAACTGTGAAAGGCTTTTCAAGCATTACGTTTATGCCTGCGTTGAGCGCATGGATAGCGCAGGGAGCATGCTGGCAGTTGTATGTACAAATGCTTACACCGTCGAGATCCTTTTCGTTTGCGATAAGTTCCTCGTCGCTGTTGTAGCATCTTACGCCTTCTACGCCGTGTTTCTTAAAGAAAGCCTCAGCTTTTCCGGGGATAAGGTCAGCGCCTGCAACGATTTCAACGTCGGGCATCTTCTTGTATGCCGCAATGTGTGCGTCGGCAATCCAGCCGGTACCGATAATGCCGATCTTGAGCTTTCTTCCGGAAGCTTTGATTTCCTGTTTTGCGACCTGATTAGGATCGAGGTTGGTGGATGATGTAGCCATTTTCTATTCCTCCTGTGATTGAAGTATTTGGATAAAAAACATTAAAATTAGCAATTTACTCCAACATAGTCATAGTAAACCTTCTTTGTTAATTGCCTGTAACACAAATGTTAACATTAACAATTGCGCAAATATTTTTTCAGCACTCCGGAAGTACGATATCGACTTCCTTGCCGGCACGCCAGGATTTCATGATGCCGTCGATAATCGCCTGGTTGTAGAAGATCTGAGAAGACGGAACCGGAGCCTTGCCGCCGGTCTGAACGGCAGTAAGGAAAGAACGGATTTTTTTGTCAACAATTGTGTAGCCGTCCTCATTCTTAATGATCGGAACAACGGTTTCAACCTGAGAGCCTGCGACTTCGTGATAAATTGTCATAGGTCCGCCGACAGTGCCGTTCCAGCAGTCAGTCGAGGGAATTCTGAGTCCTCCCTTTGTGCCGAGCATAATCGTATCTCCGGGAGTGTTTATGTTCATTGCCCATGCTATTCTGAAATCAACAATACAGCCGTCCTCAAGACGGATAAATCCGCCGCCGAAATCGTCAACGCCGAACAGGGAGGCGAGCTTTCCCGGATTTTTGCAGGCGGAGAAGGTGGAGGGATCCTTGCCGAAATAGTTAGTTATGAAGCCTGAAACAGTGACAGGTTTCGGGTAACCTATTGCGTTGAGCACCATGTCAAGAGCGTAGCATCCGATATCGCCGAGCGCGCCTATGCCGGCGGTTTCGTCCTGAATAAAGGTGAGGCGGTTGTCGTTTGCAGGAATTCCGCGGCGTCTGCCGCCGCCGGTCTGGATGTAGTAAATTTTTCCAAGCTCGCCGGACTCGACGATTTTTTTAATCATCTGCATGTTGGCGTCAAAACGAGGCTGGAAGCCGATGGAAAGAATTTTACCGCTTTTCTTTTCAGCCTTGATGACTTCGGCGGCTTCTTCGATAGTTACCGTAAAGGGCTTTTCGAGGAGAACGTTTACTCCGGCATTGAGCGCGTCAATGGCGCAGCAGGCGTGCTGGCGGTTGTATGTACAGATGCTCACGGCGTCAAGCTTTTCTTTTTCGAGCATTTCTTTGTGATTTGTGTAGCATCTTACGCCTTCCATACCGAATTCTTTGAAAAACGCCTCAGCTTTTCCGGGAACTATATCGCAGCCGCATACTATTTCTGCGTCGGGGAACTTGCGGTATGCGTTCATGTGAGAGTGAGCAATTCCGCCGGTCCCGATAAAGCCGATTTTAAGTGTCTTTGAGTACGTTGTATTTTCCGTAACGGATTTTTGATTCGGATCAAGGTTTGTTGATGATGTTGCCATAAAAAGCACCTCCTAAAGTTATAACAACTAAAGTCTAAAGTATGATAGCACAAATGTAAAGTTTTTACAAGTATTTTTCCCAAAAATGTAGCTTCAGATAAATTTCAACAGTCTATGACTTTCAATAAAACTTTTGCTAATAACACACAAGACATGGTTAAAAAGCGTAAAGAACTGTGAACAATTTAAATGAAAATTTTTGTTATGTTGTTATATTATTTTTTGATTTCTGAAAAAGATCAGAATATCTTGGTTATTAAGTGTGACGCTTACGATTGATAATAGAAAAAAGCACATTGGTTAATAGAACTTTATAACGACAACGCCATCAATAACCTGTATAAAGCCTTGGTTGGGGTAAATTGGCATTTCCAAAAGAGCAGGATCACTGAGGATCTGGCTGTACAGCTCTTGATCGAGCGGATCAATACTGTAATTTAAAATTTTTGGAGATTTCTGAAGCATAAACCTTAAATAGCTCCGAAAATCATAGGTTACCGCACTGTTTTCAGAAAATCCTGTTATATCCGAAACTCTGAATTTTTCCGGAAGCTCGCTTACGCAGTTTCCTAAAGAGCCTATAAATATAAGAGGTGTTTCGCCTTCAACATATCCGTCAGTATGCTCTACTTCATACATTATGTTAGTCATAGCGGAAAGAGTGGATTGATGCTCAAGAGATTTTGTCACATACGCAAGATTTGCGGTCTGTATGTTTCCATATAGCGTAACACACAGAAAAAACACGTTACAACGCGAACAACACTCAGATATTTTTTCGTTTTTCCCGTATCATTTAATTTTTCAGTATCATTTTCTGTGCCTGATTTTTTAAAAGTTATTGCAGCAATTGCAGGCGGCAGCAAATATAAGAGCCAAACTGCGAACGTCATAAGATCGTGAACAATGGGGTTTAGAAGCCTTATGACATTTGCGCCGAGCGGAAGAAGCACCGCAAGAACAACAAGCAGTAACACGGCAACCGGTTTCATACGTATTTTAATTGCTTGGCGAACGATAAAAAACAGCGTAACAGAAAGAAGAATTATAGACACAGTTCGTACAGCGTATGCCGGATATACCGAACTTATACTGCCCCAGAGAAGCTCCTTAACGCCGGAATAACATTCCGAGATTCTGGTAAAAAACGGCTCTGTATTGCTCCAAATGTTTGAAACTGTATTATACGAGTCCTCTATCAGCGTTACACCGGTAATGGCACAGATGATTTGTATAAGTATGTAGTAGATTACGGCGCCGCCCAAAATCATTCCAATAGCGCAAAGACCGTCTGTAAAAACTCTAAGACTTTTTCTTCCTTCGAGCAGAGCGGAAATGCAGCAAATCATTACAAGCACTATGGTAACAGTTATAAAGCTTTGGTACAATCCGAGTGAAATGGCTGTAATCAGTGCGCCGATCGGAATAAGGAGATATTTCTTGTTCTCGGTAGCTATGCGCCATATAAAAGCAGCCGCGACAGCGCACAGCATAGCGAACATGTCCGCCCCGAGCCACGGAATATAGGTAGCAACAATGCAGAGCACTGTTTGATTTGTCACAAAAATTCCGGAAACAATAAATATCTCGTGCTTTTTGTTAAGGTGCAGCATTTTACATGTCAGAAAAACGGCTAAGGCAATCCAAACAATTGCAATGCATCCGACAGTCCATGGCATACTTGTGTCGGAACCGGTAAATTTTTTATAAAAAGGTTCGAGAACTCTGCCCAGTGCAATTTGGTAATGGTGTCGTTCCCTGTCTGAAAATATTTCTATAGCGAAATCGTGGGAGGCGTTCATATTCAGAAACTGAAAGGCGTGTGCGGCTAATCCCAAAATAAAAGTAAAAATGAAAGACCATCTAATAGAATCGGCGTTTTTCTTTAATATGTTCTTTATATCTGTCAAGTAGAGCACCTCCGTGGTAAAATCCGGCAACAATTTAAAATACAGTCCTAATTTCTGTAAATAATACTGAATTCGTCATTATCTTTGCAATTATGATAACATATTCTTTCCATATTTACAAGATACAAGAAAAATATTTATAGAATAAAACGCCGGATTTTCTGCAAATCGGTTAGTGTTATAATACTACGGCGATTGCCGAAATCATCGCTAAAACAACAGAAATCGCCATAGCAGCGTTTAACTTTTCCCGGCGAATAACCGAAATTATCGTAGAAAAGACTATTGTTCCACCGGTAACGAGCGGATATTGAACCGAAGCAGGGAGCTTTTCAAGTGAGATAAGCAGAAGCAAATTTCCGATACCGCAGGCAGCCCCGTAAAGTGCCGCCTGAGGAAGGGCAGTGCGAGCCGATGAAAACAACGGCTTTTTTTCCGACCTTGCAGTACTTACCACCAGATAAACAGCGCAGATGACAACCGACCAAGCCGCCGTCAAAAGCGTGAACGACGAGGCAGACAGCCCGTCCGGTGAACTTTGGTTGAATTTTGAGATAACTCCGTTCATGCCGTTGCATATAAAAACTCCGATGTAGTACTTCACTGCGCCTCGGGTTTTTGTTCCTGCCTTTAAGTTTGAGAAGCATGTCGCCGCAGCCACAAGTAAAAGTCCGGAAAATTTGCCGAAAGTGAGCGGTTCCGAGAAAAACGCTGTTCCTGCTGCGAACGGAAGTACCATGCCGCCGAGCATCATGTATACGGAGTATTTTGCCATATTTGCGTATTTCAGAGCGCCTGCGCTGAAAAGAATTACACAGCAGTATGAAACAGCGGCAAAAAACGAGCACACAAAACCGTAAAGTGTAAAGGAGTATCCGCTCACGCCATATAAAATTACTACAAGAATTATCCTTACAATAGAGCTTAACAGCGCAAGCGTTACCGACGCCCGCAAGCCCTCTCCCTCGGATTCTCCGTATTTTTTCTGAAACAGAAATTGACAGGCGAATAAAATCGTCGACGCCGTCACCAATAAATATGCTATATTTTCACTCATTTTTTCCAATACGCCGCCCTGTATTTATTTTGCAGCCATTTTTCACGGTGCAATTTGTATATTTCCGGTTCTATTTCCGGATTTCCTTTTGAATAGCTTGGTAACAGCATGTCGCCTGCCACCTTAGGGTCGGTGCAGGAGGTGTCGTTTTTCACTTTTTCACGCTGAGACGCATCTCTCATATCCGGTATATCCATAGGCGCTCCGCCGGCAAGCACGCTCTTGTATGCGTAAAGTCCGGGCAAAAACATGTCGAGCGCTTCGTATACGTCAATTACGTCGGCTTCTTTGTTGCCGAGAAGTTTTTCCATGCAGTTGTACATAGTGTAGAAGTCGCTTCCTCCGTGACCGAAGTTCTTGGCTCTTTCAGAAAGCTCATCGGCCGGATTATATTCGCTTTTGTCCAAGCTATCGTATCCGGTATCCGTTTCGTATGCTTCAACATAGAGTTTCTCTATGCCGTCTGAACCGGAAACGCTCTCTCTGCTGCTTTCCATTCTTCCCTTTGAACCGTATAACGTGTACCAGATAGAGTTAAGAGAAAGATTTCCGTGTATTGATTTTATAACGGCTCCGTTTTCAAGAGTTATCATTTCTATACCGCAGGATCCGCTTTTTCCGCCCATTCTTGCCATTCGTGCGTTGAACGGAAGTTCAAAGCCTGTTACCTTTACAGGACGCAGCCCGGTAATGTGGAGCATGGGTCCGATAGAGTGAGTGCAGTAGAAATTTGCGTACATGTTGTTTCTCCAGTGAGTCGGATCGCCCCGCGTTATCTCGTGCCAGATTGGCTCGCAGTTGTGTATGTATTCGCCCTCCGCGTATTCAAGTTCTCCGATTTTTCCTTCACGGTACAGCCTTTTCATTTCTCTTGGAGAAGGCATAAAGCAGTAGTTTTCAGCGTAAAAATACTGCTTTCCCGTTCTTTTTACGGTTTCAATCAGCTCGACAGCCTCTTTCATGTTCTGACACGGAAGCACCTCCGAAATTACGTTCTTTCCCTCATTCATGGCACGAACGGCAAAAGGAGCATGCTCGTTTGCAAAATTCGCAAGCACGACTACATCCATGTCATGTTTTAGAAAGTCTTCGTAATCCACATAGTATGAGATGCTTGCATCATTTATTTCCTGCTGTTTTTTTCTCAGTCCTTCTTCCCACTTGTCGCATATAGCAACGACTTGCGCATTTCCAGCGCTTCTGCAGTAATTTATCATGGAAGAACCACGGTTTACTCCTATAACTCCGACTTTTATTTTTCGCATTTTCTATCACCTTTCCTCTCGTGATGATGCATTGATTATAACATCAGTTAAACTCTTTTAAAATGGAATTTTTACATATTTTTATAGATTTTTTTCATTTTATATCGTACTATTATGTACGGAACTTGAAAATGCCGGCAGAGAGGAAAAAACGGAATGTTAAACGAAAATATATGTAAATTTATACCGTCGGTCGGATTGCAGCCGGAATTTAGCACTCTGAATTTTGTATATGAAAAAAACCGGACAAATACGCATACAATGCTGAAAGCGTCTTTTTCCATGAATCTTGTTTGTTCGGGAAAAGGGGAGTTAGTGATTGACAATAACAGATATGAGCTGAAAAAGGGAGATGTATTTTTTACTTTTCAGGCAAAACCGTACGTGCTTTTGAATACCGAAAAAATTAGTTTCATGTACATCAACTTCATAGGTACCAGAGCAGAAACCATATTTGAAAGGTTTAACATAAATAAAAAAAATCCGGTGTTTCACGGATTTGAAAATATGATACCGCTCTGGGAAAGCTCTCTTAACAAGTGCGCAAAAGGAAATGAGGACCTGACAGCACTGTCGGTGCTTTACGGTACTTTTGCCGAGTTTAAAACCGATACCCGTCTTAATAAAAGAGCGGCAGAAACCGAAAAAAATGTTGTTGCGGATGTCAGGCGGTATATTGACGTACATTTTCAGGATCCTCGGATTTCTCTCAGGTCAGTCGCGGAAAAATTCGGATATAACTCGGGATACATAAGTCTTCGTTTCAAAAATACTTTTTCTGTAGGTGTATCGGCGTACATAACCCGGCTTCGAATGGATTATGCTGCAGCGGCGATATCCGACGGGTATTGCGTTGTTTCACAGATAGCCTCAGCGTGCGGGTATAGCGACGCATTGTATTTTTCGAGAGTGTTCAGAAGATATTTCGGAATGTCGCCGAAGCAGATGATAGGCAGTAAAGCAAAGCCGTCAGCGGAAAACGGTATCAGTGTATACAGTAAATAAAAATAAAAAGCGCTTCTGCGCTTATGTACCCGGATACCCCGCGGCATCCGGAAAGCATTTCTGCTTTTTAATATTCAATCAGTTATTTTAGGTCAGCTGAACTCAGTCCGCTGATTTCTGTTCATACATCAATCAGATAGCTAATCAAGTCTGTTTGTTTACAAGTCAGTTTATCGGACAGCATGCTATATCGCTGTCAACATAATGTGCTATAAATCTGGCTTTATAGTGACGCCGGCTGCACCCGAACAGCGATACTCCCGAGACGTTTAAATCTTCCGGCAAAACGAATTTTATACATTTTACCGTCACATCCTTGCAGCGTGGGTGAACATGTGCCGGAACGGTCATTATCTTCATGCCTCGGGGATACTCGGTACCCTCCTCATCAACCTCGGCAAGCATTGCGGCAAGAGCTACACGCTTGTAAGGGCAGACATTTTTCAGAGTTACCTCAAGCTGAAGTATTTGTCCCATTGATTCAAGCCCTATATTGCCGGCGTCGAATTCTACCGATTCCTCACAGCTGTTTACTGATACATCAACAGGTTCCGGGCAGGCTTCCGGTTTTACGACAATATCGCACTCTACCTCTATTTCCGGTGAAGGGAATATAACGACATTTCCTTCGTTGTCGCTATAGGTTATGCTTTCGTTCACAGGTATTAAACCGCTGCAAATTCCGTTATGGCGTACGGAAAATTCAAGAACCGCGCCCTCGCTTGAACTTACTCCCAATTCTTTTATGGTCCATCTGATTGAGCCCGGTCCGGTAATGCTTGCAGTACCTTTATTGGGAGAATCTACCGACAGTATGCTGAAACATGGCGAGATTTGTTCGTCAATAACAATGTCGGTAGCGCCGGTTTTGGATATATTTTGAGCAAGCTCCTCAAAGAGCTCAGTTAATGCCGTATCGTCAGGCGTTATCGATACATAAGCAGAGCTTGGATCGGAAGCCCAGTCGTTGAGAGCGTCCTCGTCTATTCCGTCATTTCCTGAAAGACCTATGCAATATATTATGACACCGTTTGCTCTCGCATCCGCAGTTATTGCCGACGCACTTCCGCCTACGGTCGTTTTTCCGTCGGTAAACATAACTATTACTTTGGCGTTTGCGGAACTCGGATCAAACAGCTTCACTGCTTCTGTAAATGCGTCTGCGTGATTTGTGAATCCCTCGGCATGAAGCTCGTCAATGGCGGCTTTCAGGTCAGAAACTGAGGTTATGAGCTGCGTATCCTGTCTTGCCACCGTAGCAAAACTTACGATTCCTATACGGCTTCCGCTGCCGATTTCACCGTCAGAGACGCCGTCTGTTGATTCTTCAATGATATCGATGAATTTTTTAGCTCCTGCCTTTAGATTAGCTAGCGGACTTCCGCTCATACTGCCGGATCTGTCAAGAACCAGAACTATATCTGTCGGATTTGCAGTAATGTCCGGCTGTGCCGTCAATGTCAGCTTGACTCGAAAATCTCCGCCGCACTCTATTTTGGAGGTGCTTATTTCTTTGTTGGAGTTTGATATACCCATGATATCATTCCTTTCTGAGCGCAATGCCAGGCTTTGACCCGCGCTCAATACAATATATGCCGTTTGTCTGATTCATGTAACTTATCTGTCTGTTCTGAATGATGCAAAAACGCAGAGAGTATGGTTGAAAATAAAAAATAACTGTGCATTATGCACAATTATTTCGAATGATAAATAGCTATTTTTGCATATTGCAAATAAAAGCCAAGTAGTTTATAATGAGTGTAATGAAATAAAATTCTTATTTCTCATATCAGACGAAAGGGGCAACAACATGGCAAATTTCACTGCGGAAACCAAACAAATAAAAAACGTGTGTCTTCTCGGACACGGAGGAAACGGAAAGACATCGCTTGTAGAAGCAATGCTTTTTCTTTCAAAAGAGACCGAACGCCTTGGTAAGACAGCGGACGGCAATACGGTAAGTGACTACGACGCTGAGGAGATAAAGCGCAAGTTTTCAATATCAACATCTGTTGCTCCGATTTTCTGGAAAAACAAAAAGATAAATCTTGTAGACACTCCCGGAACCTTAGATTTTTCCGGAGAGGTTTTGGAAGGACTCAGAGTTTGCGGCACGGCGCTTATAGTGATGGACGCAAAAAGCGGAGTCGACGTAGGCAGCGAGCTTGCGTGGGACAAAGCAACGGAAATGGGCGTTCCGAAAGCATTTTTTGTAAATAAAATGGACGATGACAACGCAAACTTCGGAAATACCATTGAACAGATGAGAGAAACTTTCGGGCAGGCAATATGTCCGGTTGCCATACCGATAATAGTTGACAGAAAGCCTCTCGGTTATGCCGATCTTATAACTATGAAGGGCTATGAGTACGTAAAGGACGGCTCACTGAAGGAGATGCAGATACCCGAGGCAAGCATGGCAAAAATACTTTCTTTCAGAGATATGCTTATGGAGGCGCTTGCGCTCACCGGCGACGATTTGATGGAAAAATTCTTTGCCGGCGAGGAATTTACACAGGATGAAATGCACGAAGCGATGAACAAGGGCATAATAGACGGAACAATAGCACCCGTCATGGTCGGCTCTGCTTCAACGCTTATGGGTATTACGCCGCTTATGGACATAATAGCCGATTCTTTCCCGAATCCGCTTGACAGAAAGGGAGAAAAGGACGAAAACGGCGAGGAACGCAAACCCGATCCCAATGCGCCGACGTCGGTATTTGTGTTTAAGACAATAGCAGATCCCTTTGTCGGTAAAATGTCGTTTTTCAAGGTAATGAACGGGACTCTCAAAAAGGATATGACGCTTACCAACCTTGAGTCGGGCGTCCAGGAGAAGTTCGCTCACATTTACGTCGTCAGAGGAAAAAAGCAGATTGAGGTAGACGAACTCAAGTGCGGAGATATAGGAATGACGGCAAAGCTCACCGCCACCAATACAAACGATACTTTGGGCGGAGATCATAAATTTGACAAGGTTATTTTCCCGACGCCGTATATGAAGATGGCAGTAGTTCCAAAGGCTAAGGGGGATGAAGATAAGATTTCAACGGCTATTGCGAGAATACTCGAAGAAGATCCGACAATGCGTTACGAGAACAACGCCGAAACCAAGCAAATGACCATTTCCGGTCTTGGTGATACACACCTTGATGTGATAGTTTCGAAGCTTAAAAATAAGTATGGCGCTTCTGTCGAGCTTACCGAGGCGCGCGTGCCTTACCGTGAAACCATTAAAAAGAGCGTTCAGGTAGAAGGCAAGCATAAGAAGCAGTCAGGAGGAAGCGGACAGTACGGACACGTAAAGATTACCTTCTCGCCCGGAGAGGCAGAGGGACTTACATTTACGCAGAGCGTCGTCGGCGGAAGCGTGCCGAAAGGATACTATCCGGCTGTTGAAAAGGGACTTCTTGAGGCAATGCAAAAGGGCGTACTTGCAGGATTCCCGGTAGTAAACCTTGCAGCTGACCTGTTTGACGGTTCATATCACCCGGTTGACTCAAATGAAATATCCTTTAAGCTTGCCGCAAAGCTTGCGTATAAGGAAGGACTTCCAAAAGCCGGTCCTGTAATACTTGAACCTGTGGGCTCTCTTAAAGTCAGAGTTCCCGAAAACTTGGTGGGAGATGTAATAGGAGATTTAAACAAACGCCGCGGAAGAGTTTTGGGAATGAATCCGGATGAACACGGGCATAAATATACAGTGGTAGAAGCAGAAGTGCCTGTCGCCGAAATGGCAAACTATACTATCTCACTTCGCGCTATATCTCAGGGCAGAGGCTCGTTTGAGTTTGAGTTTGCAAGGTACGAGGAAGCCCCGGCAAATGTCGCTCAGAAGATAATTGAGGAAGCGAAGAAGCTTCAGGCGGAAGAAGAGTAATAATTATTAACAAACTCTGAAAAACAGGCTCATATAAAAAGTAATCTCCGCAGAAAAGAGAACTTTTCTGCGGAGATTTTATATTTATTTTTATCCCAAAATCAATAAGCTTTTCCCCAGTATACTAACTTTTTGGCAGGTCTTCCGCAGCAAACGCACTTGTCGGATAACTGCTCCTGGTCAAAAGGAATACAACGGCTTCCTACACCTGTAAGCTCTTTTACTTTGTCCTCACATTCCTCGTCACCGCACCACATTGCGCGTACAAAACCGTCGCCGTTTTCAGCAAGAGCCTTGTTTATCTCCTCGATGGTTGTGCAGTTGTATGTGTGACGTTTGCGGTTTTCAAGCGCTATTTCGTACAGTCCGGAGCGAACCTCCTCAAGCTTTGCATTTACAGCGTCCTTAAAGTCCTCAAGCATGTTGTCAAGGCTTGCAAAAGACTTTTCACGGTTGTGACGGGTTACAAGCACGCATTGTCCGTTTTCTATATCCTTAGGACCTATCTCGACACGAACCGGCACGCCCTTCATCTCATATTCGGCGAACTTCCAGCCGGGACTGTTATCGCTGTCGTCAAGCTTTACACGTATTCCGTTTGCTTTAAGCTTTTCGTAAAGCTCGGAAGCCTTTTCAAGAACTCCGGGCTTGTGCTGCGCAACCGGAACTATAACAACCTGTATGGGGGCTACTGCCGGAGGAAGCACAAGACCGTTGTCGTCGCCGTGCGTCATGATAATTGCGCCCATTATACGGGTTGAAACGCCCCAGGAAGTCTGATGAGGATACTCGTCGGTGTTGTCTTTTGATTTGTATGTTATGTTGAATGCTCTCGCAAAACCGTCGCCGAAATAATGTGACGTACCTGCCTGAAGAGCTTTTCCGTCATGCATGAGAGCTTCTATGGCGTATGTGTCTTCCGCACCGGCAAACTTGTCAGACGGAGTTTTCGGACCTCTTATTACCGGCATTGCGAGTTCGTTTTCGCAGAAGTCAGCATATATACCGAGCATACGCATGGTTTCTTCTCTTGCTTCTTCAGCGGTAGCGTGCATTGTGTGGCCTTCCTGCCAGAGAAATTCTCTTGTGCGAAGGAAAGGGCGCGTCGTCTTTTCCCAGCGTACAACGCTGCACCACTGGTTGTAGAGCTTTGGAAGATCACGGTACGAGTTGATAATCTTTGCGTAATGTTCGCAGAACAGTGTTTCAGATGTAGGTCTTACGCAAAGACGCTCTGTCAGCTCCTCGCTTCCTCCGTGTGTTACCCACGCTACTTCCGGAGCAAAGCCCTCGACGTGGTCCTTTTCTTTGTTTAACAGTCCCTCAGGAATGAAAAGAGGCATGTATACGTTTTCATGACCGGTTTCCTTGAATTTGCGGTCCATTATGCTCTGAATGTTTTCCCAGATAGCATAGCCGTAGGGACGGATTATCATGCAGCCCTTGACGCTCGAGTAGTCGGCGAGATCAGCGTTTTTTACGATATCGGTATACCACTGCGCAAAATCAACATCTCTGGATGTGATTTTTTCAACCATTTTTTTGTTGTCGTTAGCCATTTTTATATAATTCCTTTCAAAAAACTCGGGAGTATTGTATTTCGGAAAGTTACGACAGCAACTTTTCAAAAGCTGTCTTGTAGGATATCATTTTTTCTTCGGCTCCGTCCTTAGTCTTGTCGGATACCAAATAGTAAAGTTTAATTTTCGGCTCTGTTCCTGACGGACGGATAATAACCGAGTCGCCGCTTTCCAATGTGTACGAAAGCACATTTGATTTGGGAAGTCCCGTATATCCGCAGCAGGCGTTGCTGCCGGCCTTGCACACATTACCTGTGAGATAGTCGGCAACCGTCGCAACTCTTTCACCGGCAATTTCTTTCGGCGGATTATCACGCAGTCCGTTCATAAGGGCAGACATTTTTGCGATACCGTCCATTCCGGGAAGAACAATGTTTCCTATGCCTTCGGTGTAATAGCCGTATTTTTCAAAAATCGAGCAAAGCACGTCGTATAAGCTCTTGCCCTGCTTTGCGTAGTGCGCTGCCATTTCGGTAATAAGCATAGACGCGCATACTGCGTCTTTATCACGTGCATAAGTTCCGGAGAGGTAGCCGTAGCTTTCCTCAAAACCGAAAATATATGTGTACTCACCGGTTTGCTCAAATTCCTTGATCTTTTCACCGATAAACTTGAATCCTGTAAGCACGTTTATGAGAGCAACGCCGTTATCAGCGCATATCTTGTCGGCAAGCTTGGTGCTGACAATAGATTTTACGGCGCAGGCATTCGCCGGAAGCTTGTTTTCAGCTCTTCTCGCTTCAATGATGTAGGAAAGCAGCATAACTCCTATCTGATTTCCGGTTAATGAAACAAACTCGCCGTCTGAATTTTTCACGATAACTCCGGCTCTGTCCGCGTCGGGATCAGTTCCGATAAGCAGATCGCAGTCGTTCTTTTTGGCAAGCTCCATAGCGAGCGCAAAGCCTTCCTTGTTCTCGGGATTTGGACTCTTTACGGTTGGGAACCTTCCGTCCGGTACCATTTGTTCTTCAACGCAGTAAAGATGCTTGACTCCGGCTCTTCTAAGAACCTCCGGTACAAGAACACGTCCGGCGCCGTGAAACGGAGTGTATACCACCTTGAAATCGTCCGCAACGTCAGGAATTGCGCTTTCACGGATTCTTTCATTAAGGACAACCTTGATGTATTCTTCGTCAATTTCTTTTCCGATAACCTTGATAAGTCCTTTTTGCATACCCTCATCAAAGGATATCATCTTGACATCTTTAAATATATCAACCTTTTCTATTTCAGCTGAAACTATCTCAGCCTGCTCTGGGGAAATCTGAGCCCCATCCTCCCAGTATGCCTTGTACCCGTTGTAAACGCTCGGATTATGAGAAGCAGTAATATTTATTCCTGCCTTAGTTCCCAAAAATCTCAAAGTGAAGGAAAGCTCGGGAGTAGGTCGGGGAGCGTCGAAAATATAGGTTTTAATGCCGTTTGCGGCAAGAACTCTTGCGGATATTTCGGAAAATACGTCGGATTTTATTCTTGTATCCGAAGCGATGACGACGCCCATGTCAGCTCCGCCGTCACGAATAATCAGTTCTGAAAGACCTTGCGTTGCCTGCGCAACGGTGTATATGTTCATACCGTTTATACCGGCACGTATTATGCCTCTCAGCCCGCCTGTTCCGAAAGCAAGCGGCATGCTGAAGCGTTCCTCTATCTCCTTCTCACTGCCGGAAATCGCTTCAAGCTCTTCTCTCAGCTCTTTGTCAAGACCTTCATAGGATATCCATTTTTGATATTCGCACTGGTAACCGGTCATAGTAATACTCCTTTACAGTATTTTTTTATTATTATAAAAAATCCTTTGAAAAAATTCTTGTGGCGAAAAGATTATGAATTTACAGGCGCTGAGCCTTCCAGCAAACCTGTAAGAGCCTTTGCTAACTGGTCGGGGCAGGAGGTGTTTTTGAAACCGCACTTTATGCCCGACAGTCTTTCAATGGCAGTCTTTATTTTCATACCCTTTACAAGCGAAGCCACACCCTGAGTGTTTCCGGAGCAGCCTCCCTCAAAGCGTACATCGGTTATAGTATCTCCGTCGGTTTCAATATATATGGATCTGGAACAGACGCCATGCGTCTTATAAGTGGTTGAAGCCATGTTAGTGCATACTCCTTGTGCAAAAAGCGTTTTTAATATTTTCAAAACAGTATACCACACCGCCACAGTTTTTACAATAGTTTTTTTGTTAATACGAAACAAAATGTGTCTTACTACGTCTTGCGCAAAACTCATTTTTTATGTTGGTCGGGATCGTCTGTAAGTCCGAGTATATAGTCGGTTGATACCTTGTAAAACCTTGACAGTTTTATCAGTATGTCTGTCGGAATGTCTCTCTGCCCGAGCTCGTAGTTGCTGTATACCTGTTGGGAGCACTGCAATATTCCCGCAACTTCTTTTTGTGTAAGCTCTTTGTCTTCACGAAGATCCCTGATCCTTTTATACATCCCCGTTCCCCTAACTCTTTTTGGCTTATTTTTGCCGCTTTTTTTCTATTATACACAATGTTTGGAGCGGGTATTGACATATACTGCATTTTGCAGTATAATGAGTAGGGAAAACGGAATAAGGAGAAGGGAAAATGAATAAAAACAGTTTAGGTTGTTTAGATGGTAATCCATCAAATGAATATTATAAGCATATTGGTGGTAAGTTTGTTAAAAT
>QAKH01000081.1 GCA_003343885.1 Clostridiales bacterium
ACACTGAGCGCTTTCGCAATAAAATCATATTCATTTGTTCAGATTTGGTCAAACTTTGCCAAACCGATTATGCATAAAAATGCAAAGAAATAAAAAAGCAAAAATCTCCTCTGCGGAGGGGCAAGGGGCAAAAAAGTTGTCCTATGATTTAACCCATTAGCTCTCATTTTGGGGTGGTTGTCCATTATTTAACCCATAAAAATCGGTTCAAATTGAGTCAGACCATGCCAAAACAAGACAAAGGATTTGAAAAGGAAAAACCCCGAAAACCGCATGGTTTCGGGGTTTTTGAGCTGTTTTGAAACAGTTTTATCGCTTGCTGAACTGAGGCGCACGACGGGCGGCTTTGAGGCCGTACTTCTTTCTTTCCTTCATACGAGGATCTCTCGTGAGGAAACCAGCCTTCTTGAGGACTGCACGATTGTTCTCATCTGCCTGAAGAAGTGCACGGGCAACACCGTGACGAATTGCACCTGCCTGACCGGATACTCCTCCGCCGGTAACTGTACAAATAACATCAAATGTACCAGTTGTCTTTGTTGCTTCAAACGGCTGACGAACTATCAGCTTAAGAGTTTCAAGACCGAAATAATCATCAATGTTTCTGCCATTGATTGTGATCGCTCCTGTTCCCTGCATAATTCTTACGCGAGCAACAGAGCTCTTTCTTCTTCCGGTTCCGTAAAAATACGGCTTTGCACTTGTATACATCAAATTTTACCTCCCTTAAGCGATAACGATAGGCTTCTGTGCCTCGTTATTGTGTTCGCTGCCTGTATAGAGCTTAAGTCTTGTAAGGCTCTTAGCTCCGATAGAGTTCTTGGGAAGCATTCCCTTTACTGCAAGCATCATTGCCTTTGCAGAATCCTTCTGCATAAGCTCTTTATAGTTTACTGCCTTCAGTCCGCCTATATAACCGGAATGACGGTAATATACCTTGTTCTCAAGCTTGTTTCCTGTAAGAATAGCTTTATCGGTGTTGATTATTATGACAAACTCTCCGCAATCAACATGAGGTGTAAACTCAGGTTTGTGCTTGCCGCGAAGAATGTCAGCTGCTTTAACGGCTGTCTTTCCGAGCGGAACGCCGGCTGCGTCTATTACGTACCACTTGCGCTCTACTTCAGATGCCTTTGCCATGAATGTAGACATAATATTATCCTCCTGCTTTTTTATTCAACGCTGTTTATTATACCACATAAGAATAAAAAGTCAACAAGTTTTTTGCGTTTTTTATATTTTACATTTTAATCTCTTTAATTCTCATTATTTCTTTTAAATTCTTTTATTTTCATTTCTTCGAAAATCAATTATGGGATTAAAATTCGCACTGTTTTCTCTGTTTTTCTCTTGATTTCACAATTGTAATTTTCTTAATCATCGTACTTTGCAACATAGATATTTTTAATGGTATTATTTAATTACGTTATTTCTACAATTTTTATTTGTCATTTTCATACCACAACACAGCAAATTTGAATTTCCGGTGAAATTTCTTAATGTTTATGTGAATATAATTGACTATAAGCAACTTATGATGTAAAATATATTTGTAAATATATTTTCTTCATATTAGTGGTTTCATAATATATTTAAACATAAACATCATTGCTGCGCCGCAGCATGAAAGGTTGATAATAATGCAAGTCTCCATTCGTTTTGCCACACAGGATGACGCTCAGGAAATTTTGGAAATATACGCTCCGTACGTAGTATCTACCTCCGTCACATTTGAAACAACCGTTCCGAGAGTATACGATTTTAAAAGGAGAATAGCTTCAATCGCTTCAAATACGCCGTTTCTTGTATGCGAGGCAAACGGTAAAATAGCAGGGTTCGCCTACGCTTCCGCTTTTGGAAAAAATATCGCCGCCTGCGCCTGGAACGCATACGTTTATGTTTACATCAGCAACGACTATCAGCGCTGCAACATTGCATCAGCTCTGTATTTGGCAGTCCTCTCACTCTTAAAGGCGCAGGGATACCGTAAGGCAATTGCCATGATAACTGCATCTAACAGCAAAAGCGAGGCTTTTCACAGTGCGTTTGGCTTCCGCAAAGTTGGTACTGTTGAAGATATCGGCTTCAAGTTGGGCTCATGGCACTCGGTTTCTATTTTCGAGAAATCTCTCACAGATTCATTCGAGTCGCCCGTCACAACCAAAAGTGCGTCGGAGTTGGATAAATCATTCTGCGAAAGAAATTTCAAAAAGGCTGCTAAAATAATACGGCTCGAACATTAAAAACATTAAAACAGTATATAAACAATATATTAAATCTTCCCCGGCAGATATTGACAAAATTCGCAGTGTAGTGTATACTTAAACAGAATAAACGGCTTATCAAGAGAGGCAGAGGGAACAGGACCGAAGATGCCCGGCAACCTGTCATTTCGGACAAGGTGCTACTTCCTGCACGGATTTGTATTCCGTGAAAGATGAGACAGTCTTTTTCCATGCCGTGACGGCATGGTTTTTTTCTTGTTTGTACTGCAATTAATTCAGGTGTATCATGTATATCATGTGTACCGAAAAGCCGAAAAGAAAGGAATTTGTGTAATGAAAAAAGTTTTATTTACCTCGGAATCCGTAACCGAAGGACATCCCGATAAAATTTGTGACGCAATAAGCGACGCTATTCTTGACGCTATTCTTGAAAAAGACAGCATGGCACGTGTCGCCTGCGAAACCATGGCTACAACAGGGCTTGTTGTTGTTTCCGGTGAAATAACAACTACAAGTTATGTAGATATACAGCAGATTGTAAGAGATACTGTTCGTGAAATAGGATATGACCGGGCAAAATACGGTTTTGACTGCGACACTTGCGGAGTTGTAAGCACAATTCACGGTCAATCCCCGGACATTGCTTTAGGTGTTGATAAAAGTCTTGAGGCAAAAAACGGAGAAATTACTGACAAATATGACATTGGCGCCGGCGACCAGGGACTTATTTTCGGTTACGCCTGCGACGAAACGCCTGAGCTCATGCCGCTACCGATTTCTCTCGCACATAAACTTGCAAAAAGGTTAACCGAAGTACGCAAAAACGGCCTTCTCCCCTACCTCAGACCTGACGGAAAGACACAGGTAACAGTCGAGTACCATGACGACGTACCTGTCAGAGTTGACGCAGTTGTTGTGTCATCACAACACGATGAACACACCTCGCTTGAAGAAATCCGCAAAGACATTATTGAACACGTTATAAAACCCATAATTCCGGAAAAACTCATAGATGACTCGACAAGATTTTTCGTTAATCCGACCGGCAGATTCGTCATCGGCGGACCTAACGGAGACACTGGACTGACGGGAAGAAAAATAATTGTCGATACTTACGGCGGATATGCAAGACACGGAGGCGGAGCTTTCTCAGGTAAAGATCCGACCAAGGTGGACCGCAGTGCTGCGTATGCCGCAAGATATGTCGCAAAAAATGTTGTTGCAGCAGGCCTTGCTTCAAAGTGCGAAGTGCAGATTGCGTACGCCATCGGCGTTGCAAAGCCTGTCAGCGTTCTTGTTGATACTTTCGGTACTGCAAAATATCCCGAAGATAAAATTTCGGAAGCAGTAAGCAAGTGTTTCGATTTAAGACCGGCGGCAATAATTGAAATGTTGGATTTAAGACGTCCTATATACAAGCAGCTTTCGTCTTACGGACATCTCGGCCGCGAGGAACTCGGAGTTTCCTGGGAAAAGACAGACAGGACCGGGCTTCTTAAGAAAACTGTTGAACAGTTATAATTAAAAATAAAGGCAGCTGCGGCTTTGGCTGCCGCAAATCAATTCGGAGGTAAATATTATGTCACTAACGTATGATATCAAAAATTATGCAACTTTCGGAAAATGCGTATGCATTGAAAACGATCTCATGGAGCTGTATGTTACGATTGATCTCGGTCCGAGAATAATTAAATTCAATCTCAAAGGCAAACAGAACATGATGTTCAATGATGACAAAAGAAAAATATATCACGACGAACCAAATCTCAAGGAAATGTTTGGAAAAGACGCACGCTGGGATATTTACGGCGGACATCGCTTCTGGATAAGTCCGGAAAAACATCCCGAGACATATTATCCCGACAATTCTCCGGTTGACTATACGGTCGAAGGAAGTGTTTTCACATTTTATGCTCCAAAGCAAATTTTCACCGGCTGGCAGGAAACTATGAAAATCACAGTGAGTGAAACAGAGGCAAAGGCGGACATCAAGCACATTCTGACAAACATGTCCGACCGTACGCAAACAGCCTCGATATGGGGATTAAATGTAACCGACAAGGGCGGTGTTGCCTTTGTTAAGCAGGCTGATTATGACACCGGTCTTCTTGCCAACAGAACTCTCATGCTTTGGCCGTACAACAAGATGACCGACAAGCGCTTTTGCATGGACGATGAATATATTTCGCTCAAGCAGGAAACAAGCGCGGTTCTGCCTTTCAAAATCGGAGTAAACAACACTTACGGAACTGCTGTTTGCTTTAACCACGGCACAGCTTTCCGCATAACATATTCACACATCGACGGTGCCGAATATCCTGACAACGGTTGTTCCTGCGAGCTTTATTCATGCGCAGATTTTCTCGAGGTTGAGACCTTGTCTCCGCTGTACACTCTTGCCCCGGGACAAAGCTGCGAGCACGACGAACACTGGGAGCTTTTGGATACAGACTCCTTTCCAAATCATGATATTGATATTTTTTTCAAAGCAAACTAAATCAGCCCAAGCTATTTAAAGTACGTTATTTGAGGAAAATTTAATGATTGAATACAGATCTGTAAGCGCAGACGAAATCAACAAAGAAATGTTCAGTGACTTTATCAGGCGTCAAGTTGTTACAAAATGCCTGCGTAAGGAAAAAGGAAAATGGTTAATCAGAGACGACCCATTTATTGACGACTGGTCCGAAAATGATTATGAATTTTTGGTTTCCTGTCTGAAAAATACCGTTGCTGCCGGCGGATTTGTCTATGCAGCTTTCAAAGAAGGAAAGCTTAAAGGATTTGTTTCGGTTGAACCCGAATTATTCGGCGGTAAACATAAATACTGTGACCTTTCAAGCATTCACGTGTCAGAAGATATGAGAAACAAGGGAATCGGAAAAAAGCTTTTTTTGGCAGCCAAGGAGTGGGCAAAAAACAACGGTGCGCTAAAATTATATATTTCCGCTCATTCTGCTGTTGAGAGCCAAAAATTTTACAGGGCAATGGGCTGTACCGAAGCGCAGGAATACAATCAAAAGCATGTGGAAAAAGAACCGTTCGACTGCCAGCTGGAATGTCTTCTTTAACGATAGGTTAACGTTAAAGTGAATATTTCTGATTTTATCAGCATGTAGAATTTTTCATATGACGATTACACCTCGGTCAGAGCATTTTATTTAGTTAAGTATTATATAAAAAGTTTTTCCTCTTGAAAGATTATGAAATTCGTAATTTTATTAAAATTTATTTAGAGCAATGCTAAAATGAAGCGTTTAGATTCAATACTTGCTTTACAACTTGTCGAAATTGTTAATAATGGTTCTAAATATTTTTTCCGGCGCAAAAAAATGTTCAAAATTCTCTATTATACTCTGACATTTAGATTATTTTATGCAAATTACACAAAACAAAATAGTAAAATTTGGGAACAAAAACACTTTTCTTTTTCAAAAAAATTTGTTATGATATAGTGCGTGAAGATTTTAAGGGAATCTTGTATTAAAATATATGTTGCATAAACTTTGGGAGGAAATATTAAAATGGCAAGTGTAAGCTTAAAACACATCTTCAAGAGATATCCGGGCGGCGTTACTGCTGTAAGCGATTTCTGCCTTGAAATTAAAGATAAGGAATTTATCATTTTGGTCGGTCCTTCCGGATGCGGTAAGTCAACTACTCTTCGTATGATTGCCGGTCTTGAAGAAATTACCGAAGGTGAGCTTTACATAGGTGACAGAATAGTCAACGACGTAGCTCCTAAGGACAGGGACATTGCGATGGTGTTCCAGAACTACGCTCTTTATCCGCACATGACGGTTTTTGAAAACATGGCTTTCGGTCTTAAGCTCAGAAAAACACCGAAAGACGAAATTAAGAGACGTGTTGAAGAAGCAGGAAGAATTCTTGATATTTCTCATTTGCTTGACAGACGTCCGAAGGCTCTTTCCGGTGGTCAGAGACAGCGTGTTGCTTTAGGTAGAGCTATTGTTCGTGAGCCTAAGGTATTCCTTCTTGACGAGCCGTTGTCAAACCTTGACGCTAAGCTTCGTGCTGCCATGAGAACCGAGCTTACCAAGCTTCATAAGCGTCTCGGAACAACATTTATATACGTTACTCACGACCAAGTCGAGGCTATGACTATGGCTTCACGTATAGTTGTTATGAAAGACGGATTTATCCAGCAGGTTGATACACCTCAAAATCTTTACGATTTGCCGTGTAATATTTTCGTTGCCGGATTTATCGGAACGCCTCAAATGAACTTCATCAACTCCACCCTGTCCAAAGAAGGAAACGACATGTATGTTTCTTTTGCCGGATGCAAATTCAAGCTTCCTACTGAGAAGGCTGAAAATCCTGCTCTTGCTGAATATGTTGGCAAGGAAGTTATCATGGGTATCAGACCTGAGGCAATTCATGATGAGCCTATGTATCTGTCAACTCTTACAGATTGGACAGCTGATGCTATGGTTGACGTTACCGAGCTTATGGGTGCTGAAATTTATCTGTACCTCTCTATGGATGAGGATACAAACCTTATTGCACGTGTTTCTTCCCGCTCAAAAGCAAAGAGCGGTGACACAGTTAAGGTTGCTTTCGACATCACTCATGCTCACTTCTTCGACAAAGAAACCGAAAAGTGCATTTCTCACTAATCTCGTAGATTAAATAAAGCATGTTAAAAGGGGCTGTTTAAAAAGCCCGTAAAAAACGAAAAGGATCTCAAAACGAGGTCCTTTTTTGTAATGTTGTGAAAAAACATTGAATTTTGGGTATAAAAACTAAACTCATATTAAAATGAGCAAATTTTGAAATATTTTCATTAAAAGTTATGCAGCTAACAACCGTTTTTGCTTTTTTAAATGGAATTTGTAAAGGTTAAAACCAATACAAATTGCCGTAAATTCAAAAATTACGGACTTTAAGCCCCTTCTTCGTATTCTCTTGTACTGTCTGTCCCACTTGATTATTCCATAAGTGCCTTCCGCTTGTATACACCGATTTGCTCTTAGCAACAAACCATGAGTGGAAGATAAATTGTCAAGAACTTCTTTGTGAATGGAAGTCAGTTCTTCATTCATCCTGATAGTTCTGTTGCTGTTTCCTTTTTTACACTTGTCGGCATAAGGACAATCATTGCAATCCTCGCATTGATAAAATTCCTCTGTTCTGCCGTATTTGTTGCCTTTTACGGCTCTGTCATACAAATACTCAAACTTTCTTCCGTTAGGACAAATCAGATTACCATCTGCATCTCTTTGAAAATTAACGGCTCTGAACGGATCTTCTCTGTATTTCTTGTCCGTTGTTTCTTTTTTGAACATAGTAAACTTCATATATTTTTCCATACCATGCTGTTCACAATACAGATAATTGTTGTAACTTCCGTAACCTGCATCAGCTACCGGATAACAAGGATAAAAGCCGTAAGTACAGTTGAATTTTTCCATCAGAGGTACAAAGCATTCCATATCCGAGGCATATTGCTTAATATCCATTACTGCTATGTACTCATCGCATATTCCAAGCTGAACATTGTATGCAGGCAGTAATTGGTCGTTTCCCATGTAATCTCTTTTGATTCTCATGAACGTAGCATCATTGTCAGTCTTTGAATAGCTGTTTCTCTCATCACCGCATATTCT
>QAKH01000077.1 GCA_003343885.1 Clostridiales bacterium
TTTGGTCGCTTAACATTATACCACAGGTTCTATTGTGGATCTTCTTTTTTGGTCATTTTATTTTACAACTTTTCTAGATTTTATATTTTTTCACTTTTCATTTTTTGTATATTTTAATGATTTTCTTTCCGCAAAAGTGCTTATAGCATAACAGAGGAACAGTAGACCAATGGCTAAGCACGAAAATAAAGCATATACTGCAATGATACCGGCAAAATTAATTTGTGAGTATACAGGGTATTGTAAGAAATTCCCGCCGGTATAACCAAAGGCTGAGATAGCTGTACGCGGCAGAACCAAAAGCAGGACAACCGTTGAAACAGGCATTATAAAAGCGCTTGTTATTCTGGAGAATATGAATGGCTTTGGCGACAGACCGTACTTGAAACATGCATCAGCTACTTGAAAAATGACGCTTATTCCGGAAAAGCCGAGCGCCGCTGAGCACAAAACTATGTTGAGCGGAAAAGAGACAAGTCTGCATTCAGCAACTGCTCCGGTCACCTCAAACAAAGACTTGTAAATGACAACCGCCGTTGTATTTTTGAATATCAGCTGCGCCGTAGTTTCGGCAATAACTCTGAAAACCAAAATGAAAGCACATATATTGACAGCGCTTGCCGCCGCTCCTTTTATGCTTTCAATAAGTGTTCTAAGCCAGTTGACACGCTCCGAAATATTTTCTTTGTCGGTCGAATTACTGACAGGCTTAAAAATGGGCTGCGGATTTGCCGAACTCTTGTAACAGAAAGCGATTATTCTGGAGTTTATAAGCACGGTAATAAATTGAGCGGCTAAAAGAATAAGTCCGTTTTTTATGCTGCCCAGTGCGAAAGTGCCTGCTATGGCAGTTACAAAAACAAGTGAACAGTTGTTGGATAAGGCGGTGGCGATTTCCGCATCTCTTTTGCTGCATTTTCCAAGAGAATATGTCATGCCGGCGGAAACCGCACCGTTTGGAAATCCGCCGGCAAGTCCCATGAGAAAGCTGCCGCAAAGTTCTTTTTTTACACCTGTTAATGGAGTGATAATGGGAGAAAATAAGCTTCCTGCCTTAACGAGAATTGATGTGCCGGAAAAAAATCGGGTTATCACCATGAACGGGAAGAGTGATGGTATAACTGTAAAAGCGCATAGATATATCCCGTCTTTCAAAACAGATGATATGGTCCGGGCTGAAAAGATGGATACAATGCAGGCCGATACGAATAACAAAGCCGATAATATGTCGTAAATTTTTTTCACGCTGTCTCACCTGAAATATAATTTTGGGTACAGTAATGAATATTTGCGTAAGTGTTTAAATATACGTGCTTTTTACATATTCGGCCGTAGATTTTAGTATAAATAGAATATTTTGGAGGAACTATGAGTAAACATAAAACAGTGAGAACAATCGGTGACAGAATTTGTGATTTTACCGGATTACCGCTTGACGCAGTTGCCGGCAAACCGGTTTTCCAAATGATATCAAACCGTGAAATGATAGTTGAAGGTGTAAAGAGCTTGGAGTATTACGACGATGCAGGTGCAAAAATGCGCACGTCGGAAATGTCGGTAAGCGTAACCGGTAAGAACATAATAATAAAATGTCTTGCAAATAAGAATATTTCCGTTTGCGGGCTTATAACCGACATACACATTGAAAGGAAATAACTTTAAGCTTGCAGATGAATAAGAAAAGGTGATGCGCTATTTTTTACTTTTTTACGGGCAGCGTAAAGTTTGAAGTACATGCGGCTAAACCGGAAACGGTAATAAATCGCCTGAGAGGGATAGTGCCTCTCAGAAATATAAAGAAAAAAGACAGCAATACCATGACGTTTTGCGTTATGAGCCGCGACTGTGACAGGGTAAAAAACATTACCCAGCAAATGGGCGTGAAAGCGACCGTCTTACATGCTAAAGGACTTCCGGTATTAGCAAAACGGTATGCAAAACGAGCAGGACTAATTATCGGAGCGGTCCTTGGTGCGGCAGCTGTTTTTATAAGTTCAAGAATGATATGGGAAATAAGAGTTGAAGGAAATGAAAATGTAACGGATGAGGAAGTAATAAGGATAATGAAGGGGTTGGGTATCAGCGAAGGCAGTATAAAAAATACTGAAAATCTGGAGTACATATACAACAGCTTTTTGTTAAAAGAAAAAAGAATTTCATGGATAGCAGTAAATTTTGACGGTACTATCGCTCACATAGAAGTAAAAGAGGCAGAAACAGTTCCCGAAAAGCTTGACCGAGACAAGGCCGTGAACATTGTGGCAAAGTGCGACGGAGTAATAAGAAAAATTACCGTGCTTGACGGACAAAAGGAAGCAGAGGTCGGCGAAACAGTGAGCAAGGGCGACCTGCTTATTTCTTCCTTTACAAATACACGAAAAAACAGCGTTTTGATGCATGCCGCACGCGGCTCTGTCTGGGCGACAACCGAAAGATGCTATGAAATAACTGTCCCAAAACAGGTTAGCGTGAAAATGTTTTCCGGCAATGAAAAAACAAGCCGTACATTGAATATTCTGGGATTAAGTCTGCCGCTTGATTTCGGAAAGTGTGGTTTTGAAACATACGATACGGTATACGAAACTGTTCGGCCGACAGTTTTTAACATATGCAGTCTCCCATTTACTGTGAGCACTGAAACATATAAGGAGTATGATCCTCAAACAGAAAATATTACTCTTGAGCAGGCGTATGAAATTGCCGAAAATGAGCTGAATCGACGCATTTTTTCAGAGCTTGAGGAAGCTGAAATTACACAAAGAGAGGAGAGCGTTTCCGAAACGGAAGATACTTTTGTGTTTGTGTTTGAGCTTAGCTGCGTAGAAAACATAGCAGAGGAAAAAGAGTTTGAGTTTATTGATCCGTAAAAAGAAAACTGAAATAATTGGTTAGTAGTTTTAGGACAGTGCGACAGTATAACAGTATAATTAACAGTAAATAGAAAACAAACAAAAAGCGGGGCGTTGCAGTTCATCACATGCAATGCCCCGTTATATTATGTATTTACTTGCTTTAAGAAATGCTATCAGTTGAGTCCCATTGACTTAAGATAGTCGTAGCTCTTTTTAAGGCACATAAACGGATCTTCACCGTAGCAGTTGTCCTGCTCAACAAAAGCAAATTCAACGCCGAGATCAAGTGAAGTCTTTATGATAGCGTCAAAATCAAGTTCTCCGCTGCCTACAGGAGCAAAACGTGTCGTACCGTCAGGCATTGTAACAAGGTCTTTGTAGTGTACGCAGGGAATTCGTCCGGATAATTTCTTAAACCATTCAACCGGATCATAGCCGCCGACTTTAATCCAGTGGGTATCAAGCGTAAATCCCATTTCCTCAGGTGCAAAAGCTTTTGCAAGTATATCCATGCAAAGTTCTGAATCGAATTCCTTGAATTCTTTATCGTGGTTGTGATACATAAAGTAACCGCCGGCTTTTGTAATTCTCTTTGCAGCGGGAAGTGCCCTGTCGATAAAATCCGTGATGGTTTTCTTAGTGGCGTCCGCCGCAAAAATTCCCGGCATGGATCCGACGCCTATGTATTTGCAGCCGTATACCTTGTGTTCTTCAACAACTTTTTCAGGATTTTCACAAATTTTGTCAAAGTTGAAGTGAGTGAGGTCGCATGTTAAGCCGTTAGCCTTTAACTGTTCTGCAAGCCATTCCGGTTCGTATGCGCACGTTCCTGAAACCTGCACGGAAGTATATCCGATATCCGCTACCTTTTTGAGAGATTCTGAAAACCCATCGAGAGTTTTTGTGTAATCATGTACAGAATAAAGCTGAGCTCCGATTTTCATAATAAACGCTCCTTTACTTAGTTTTAGTGTGTTGACATGCTGCCATGATTGTATTATAATTGTGTAAAGACAAAAATTCAATGTGTAATTTTAAGATATTATCGCGAAAATTTGTATAAATCAACTATTTTGCATTTAGCGAGGTGTCGACTTGAAGCTGAAATTTAAACTTGTGTACGCTACAAAAAGAAATACAGTGCCATATAAGCTGCAGGACAAAAGAATAGACTTTAACGATATCACCTTTGTGCACGAAGGACAGCTGTCTTACATAATTAACGGAACAGCCTTTACCGTAACCAAAGGACAGGCAATGTACTGTCCGGACGGAGGAATGAGGTACAGACTGAAAGGCACTGAAAACGCAGTATATACGTCATTGAATTTCAAATGCGGTCCCGACACAAAGTTATTGCTCCCGTACCATATATTTGAGGCGGACTCGTTTGATTTAAGATTTTATCTGTCAAAGGTTGTCGAGCTTTACGAGCGAGACGGCGAGTATGACAAGGCTAAAAGCGACTCGTTTACAGCGCTCATTGCGTATACTCTTTTGGAAAATGTAAGCTTAACCGAGGAAAACCGGTATGTTTCCGAGATAAAGAACTATATTTCGTGTAACTGGAATAAGAAAATGTCTCTTGAAGAGATAGCGGAATCTGTCCACCTAAGCGCATCTTACAGCTCGGCGCTGTTTAAGAACAGCACGGGCGTGTCTGTTATGGATTATATAATCAACCTGAGAATTACTAAAGCTTGCGATATGCTGAAATATTCGGACAGGCTTATCTCTGAGATTGCCGAAAGCACAGGCTTTTGCGATATTTTCTATTTCAGCCGGATGTTTAAAAAGATTATGGGAGTTTCGCCGGCAAAATACCGCTCGGCAGAAAAAAACAATTTTTTCTGAGTTTCTGTTATTTTGAATTAACGTGGTTTAATTATTATAAATAATTGCCGGCTTGCTGATGCAATGCCGGCAATTTATGCGAATACGAATATTAACTGTAATGAATGCTTTGTTCAGAAAACACCTCTGACTGATTTCAAAGCATTTTCTTTTTCCATACGCCGGCGAAGTAGAAAGCAACGGACATAATTGCCGCAATTATCCAGCCTATAGGCCAAGCAAGCCATATTCCGATTTCGCCGAATTCCGCAGCCAAAATGAATGCGAGAACTACTCTTAAAAGAAGATCTGCAAAGGTCGCAGCCATATAGTGCCCCATTGCTCCGGCGCCTCTGAGAATTCCGTCTGCAATCAGTTTTGCGGCTATGACAACATAAAACGGAGAAACTATCGTAAGAAAACGCTTGCCGACATCGACAACCCCTTGAGCGCTGTCTGCGTTTCGGAATATGTCAATAAGAGCTTCGGAAAACAGTAAATAGCATGCTGTGAGCAGTACAGATACAATTGTTCCCATGATAATGCCGGCACGCATGCCTTTTTTTATGCGGTCAAATTTTCCGGCGCCGAGATTCTGTGCGGTGTAATTTGACATTGCCGTTCCTAAGGTAGATATACATGTGACAGCCAGATTCTGAAGCTTGATAACGGCTGAATATCCTGCGATTACAATGTTTCCGCAACTGTTGACAATGCTTTGGATGAACATGTTTCCGACAGATACAAAGCTCTGTTGGAGAATACTCGGAATGGCAATTTTCATGAACTTAAACAAAAGAGATTTTGAAAATAACGGAGCTTTTACACCCGACTCAATTGCACGAAGCCTGAAAAGTACAGTGAGGAAAGCAAGCACACAGCTTACACCCTGGCATATAAACGTAGCCCAGGCTATGCCTTTAATGCCGAATCCGAGCTTAACAAAAAGTATGTTTGCAAAAATATTAGCTACTGACGAAAAGGCGAGAAAATAAAAAGGTGTTTTTGAGTCACCCAAAGCGGAGAAAATACCGGTAGAGATGTTGTAGTAGAACTGGAAAAGCAAGCCGAGCGTATATATTGTCAGGTAATCCAACACATCTGAAAAAATATTTTCCGGGACTTGAATTGTATGTAAAAGAACGGGCGAAAATAATAGTCCTGCAACCATCAAAACAATGCAAACTACGGTGCTTGCGATAAAGCAGGTGCTGACTGCCGTTTTCAGCTCCTTAAAGCGCTTGCCGCCGAAAAGCTGGGATACTATTACCGATGTGCCGACATTGCACCCGAAAGTAAAAGCGAGATAAATAAGCGTTACCTCGTATGCGTTTCCAACCGCCGCAAGGGCGTTGTCGCCAATAAATTTACCGGCAACAAAACTGTCGGCAATATTGTATAACTGCTGGAAAACTATGCTTCCTAAAAGCGGCAGAGAAAACAGCCACAGCGCTTTTTCAGGACTTCCTTGAGTTAAATCTTTTACCATTTTCAGTTCTCTTTTCTTTAGTTTTATCAACCATAAAAGTATAAACACATTTATGTTTTTTGTTGTGAATTACCTGTAAAAAATAGTCGGTTAATGTGTTATTTTCTGACGACATTATGGACGACATTATGTTTAATTACGGTGAAGTCAGCAGCATGAGAACTCAAATGGTTTAATTTTTGTTCAGGGCACTTAAATACCATTTCTGCGATTGACAGAAAGTACTAAAAATGCTATAATGTAACACAATCTCAGTGTTGGTGCAGCACTTTTTAAGTAAATATTGCGTTTTATCGTTACGCTGGCAAATTGCGTCGTAATGTTGCACTTGAAAAGTGTGTTTTGCGATACGATATATAAACATTATAAAAAACTGATACATTTTGGTATTTGTGCAGTTGAACCGTAGGAGATATATTATGAAAAATAAATTTATCATCGCTCTGTCTTTGTTTATCGCTGTAGTATGTACAGTTTTCATTTTTGTCGGCGTTATTTCGGGTAATGATTCTCTTGAAAAACAAACCGGCACGGAAGAAAATGTGCCGGCTCATACTGAAAGCGATGGTACGCAGCAGCCTTCCGTTTCTGACGAAAACAGCGCCGAGAATTCTTCATCGTCGAGCAGTGTGAACGGCGGCAGTGATGCGCAGGATACACTCGGTTTGAAAGATAGTAATATAAATGATGATGATAATAAAAGCGACAGTAATAATTCCTCTGAACCGGATGTTCTCGGGTATTCTGTGGCGGCTGTGTCGCAGGTATCTCATCTCGTTCCGATGGAGCCTCTTCCGGTTGAGCGTGTTTCGTTTGTTGCCTGCGGCGACAGCCTTATCCACAGTTCGGTTTATACAGATGCTCAAAATCTTGCGGCAGGTACCGGAAAAGAATATGATTTTATTCCGATGTTTGAGAATGTTGCGGATATAATTTCGGAAGCAGATCTTGCTTTTATAAACCAGGAAACACCGTTCGGAGGAGACGTAAAACCGATTTCCGGGTATCCTCTGTTCAATACTCCGGATCAGGTCGGATACGATTTGATGGAATTAGGCTTTGACATAATAGGAATTGCGAATAACCATATGCTTGACAGCTATGCCTCCGGATATCAAAGAACTATTGATTTTTGGAAAGCGCAGGAGGATGTTCTGGCAATTGGCGGATATGAAAACGAAGAGGACTTTGAAAATATAAGGGTAATAGAAAAAAACGGTATAAAAATTGCTTTTCTTGCGTATACGTATGGCACAAACGGTCTGTCTCTTCCGAAAAACAGCGAGCTTGTTATACCGCTGTATGATGATGAAACCATCGACCGGCAGACAAAGGCAGCAAGAAAGATAGCCGACTGCGTTATTGTGTCTGTTCACTGGGGTACCGAGGATAGCTTTACTCCGAATGCGGATCAAAAAAGGAAGGCGCAGATAATGGTTAATAACGGCGTCGATGTTATTATAGGTCACCATCCGCATGTTCTTCAGCCTATGAAAGAAGTAGAGCGTCCCGACGGCGGAAAAACTCTGATAATGTATTCTCTAGGAAATTTTCTGTCCGGAATGATGTATTCCCGAAATATGGTAGGCGGATTTCTGGGCTTTGATATCATTAAGGCGCCAAACGGCACAACGGTTGAAAACGCGTATTTTATCCCGACAATGTGCCACTATAACAGTTCCGTAAGAGGATTCAAGATATATCGTTTTTCTGAGTATACGGAAGAATTAGAGGAAAAGCACGGTGCTCATAAATTTGATTCTTCCATGAGCATGTCAAGCATGCGAAGGATAATTGAAAACGCAATACCGGAGCAATACCTCATTGAAGAATTTTATTCAAAGTAACTGTCTGATACCGTATATGACTGTATTATGACTGTATATGAAAATGGTTTGATAAATTGGAAAGTGCGTGGTGTAGTTGGTTTCACAGTTTGTTTTCGTATTGAACGGAATAGTCCCGATATTTCTTGTTATAGCCATAGGGTTTATACTAAAAAGTAAAAAATTCCTTACCGATGAGTTTGTAAAAGTATGTGATAAACTCGTATTTAAGCTGCTTTTGCCTTGTTATTTGTTTAATAAGGTAGCATACATGGAAAAAGATAAATTTACGGGAAAAGATATAACGGTAGTTTTGTACGCTCTTGGAATGGTGCTTGTTCTTTCATTCGGAATGCTCGCGGTTTCAAGTCTGTTTATAAAGGACAGCGCTAAAAAAGGTGCTTTTGTGCAAGGCGTGTACCGTTCAAATACAGCAATTCTCGGCGTGCCGTTTGCGGAAAATCTTTTCGGGGACGAGGGAGCACGCATAACCGCAGTTCTGTTGGCGTTTGTCGTTCCTCTTTATAACGTGATAGCGGTAATAATACTCAGCATGTGTGATCCAACCAAATCCTCGGGAAAAACTCCGGTATTTAAAAAAGCTGCGTCAGTCGGTAAGGATATAGCTAAAAATCCGCTTATTATTTCGATATTGCTCGGACTTTTGGTTTGCTTCTCCGGGGTGGAATTGCCGCAAATATTCGATAAAACCGTAGCTTATCTTTCCGGCGCCTCAACACCGCTTGCTCTTCTTGCAATAGGCGCTAACTTCAGCTTTAAGACGCTTTCCGGACGAGTAAAGCTTGCTGTTGCGGCAGCTTTTTTAAAAACTGCGGTCTTTCCGCTCATTGCCGTTTCTATTGCTGCGCTTGCCGGCTTCAGCGGAGCTTATCTCGGCGCACTCTTCGTCGTGTTTGGTACGCCTTCGGCGGTAAGCAGTTATATCATGGCAAAGAATATGAATAATGACCATCATCTTGCAAGCCAGATAATAATTACAACTACCGTCGCTTCGGCTTTTACGATAGCGCTTGGAAGTTTTATTTTGCTGTCGCTTGGCGCAGCGTAAACGTATTTTTACACCAAAAATACCGAGTACATAAAAAATTCAATGTTTTAACCGTTAAATTTGTTATTTTCTCTTGACAAAGTGACTGATATTAGTATATAATACTCGTGATATGTAAAGGTTTGGTTGTGAGTTTCTATGCTCATTTACCAGAAAGTGAGGTGCAGTGAATGTTAAGAACCTACCAGCCGAAAAAGCGCCAGAGAAAAATGGAACACGGCTTCAGAAAACGTATGAAAACGGCAAACGGCAGAAAAGTTTTGAAGAGAAGACGTGCAAAAGGCAGAGCAAGACTTACTTATTAATTTTGTAGTCTGAAGGGAAGAGCGTGGTTCGAAGGTCTGCGTTTATGCAGCAAGGTTAAGAATCCGCTCTTTTTTCGTTAATTGGGTTTATGGTAAAAAAATTATACTCGCTTTGTGAGAACCATCTGTTTTCAAAGGCGTACAGAAAAGGAAAAAACGACGCTAATAAGCTTGTTGCGGTGTATGTCCTGAAAAATTACCGCAAAGGTCCGCACGGAGAAATTGCGCCGACACGTCTTGGCATCACTGTCAATAAGAAGCTCGGAAAGGCTGTAAAACGCTCAAGGGTTAAGAGAATTATTCGTGCGGCGTATCGTATGTGCCTGCCTGATTTAAGCGGCGGTTATATAATTGTTGTTGCCGCAAGGTCGGCTGTTTTTGACAGAAAAGTAAAAAGCACTGATGTATATGAAAAAATGTATGCCAGCCTTAAAAAGCTTGGAGCATTGAAACAGGCGTCGGGTAATACGGAGATCTTGAAATGAAATATGTATGTATGTTCTTGATAAGACTTTACAGAAAATATATTTCACCGCTCAAGGGGGCGCCGTGCTGCCGGTTTGTGCCTACATGTTCCGAATATGCGCTTGAAGCGTATATGGTGCATGGCTTTTTTAAGGGCACGGCTTTAACGCTTTGGAGAATTCTCAGGTGCAATCCGTTCTGCAAGGGAGGATATGATCCCGTTCCGCAGAAAAAGAAAAAAGAAAAACAACACAGTAGATAAAAGAGGAAAATTTGTATGTATATACCTGTTATAACACCGATTTTCGGTGCGGTTATCGGTTGGATGTATGAGCATATATGCTTTGAAAACTATATGCTTACACTCGTCATATTTGCGATTTTTATAAAACTTATTCTTTTTCCGTTCGGAATCAAGCAGCAGAAAAATTCGCTCAAGCAAGCAAGACTGCGCCCGATGGAAATGGTTATACGTAAGAAGTATGCCGGAAGAAACGATAAGGCAACCCAACAAAAGCTGAATCAGGAGATAATGGAGCTTTATCAGTCGGAGAATTTTAATCCGATGTCGGGGTGTTTGCCTCTTCTTATACAAATGCCTATACTTTTTGGACTTTACAGTGTCATTGTAAATCCGCTCAGATATATTTCCGGTCTTGGAAAACAAATTGTTGATATTCTTACAGGCGTTTTCGGAACATCATCGAATTACGACATCAACGTAATAAAATCAATTACTGATATGGGTACTTCGATTAAGCCTGCGGTTCTCGGTCAGATTGAAAACCAGCTCACTGCAAACGGTATTACAAATATTACTGCACCGGAGATAATCGATTCAATCAATGGATTGAAGCACAACTTCAGCGTTGCAGGAATAGATCTTACGGTTAATCCGACTTTTGCCTTTAACCTGTATCTTATTATTCCGATATTGACGTTTGTATTTGCTTTTTTCAGCACCAAGATTATAAGAAAATTTACCTATCAGCCTCAGACTGCTCAGCAGGCACAAGGCTCTATGGCAATGATGGATTGGACAATGCCTCTGTTTTCTGTTTGGATTTCATTTTCCGTTCCGTCAGCAATAGCAATATACTGGATATTGCAGAATATACTTTCAGCTGCACAACAGGTTCTCTTGCATAAGCTTTATCCTATACCGCCTGTTACCGACGAAGAAATAAAAGAGGCGGAGCTTAAGCTTAAGGGCAAGTCAACGGCAGCAAAGAAAAATGTTCCTCTTGCGGAGCCCGATGAAAACTCTCCTATATATGAGGAGGTTCCGGACCTTGATGAACAGCCGCAGATTCCGTCTGTTAAATCGGCACCTCTCGGTCTTACATCGAAAATGAAAGAAAGAGTGAAAAAAGCACAAAAGGCGCCTAAAGCCCGTCGTAAAATTTAATGTAAATTCCCCTCATGTACCTTTTTGATGCGCCTGAGTGCGCTGTTATGTTGTGTTTCGGCAGGACGTATGTTTATCAATTGTGTTTGCCTGCTAAAATAGAAAGGAGTTCAAAATGGAAGTAGTTGTTAAGGCCAAGACGGTCGAAGAAGCTGTTGCTTTAGGTGCCGAAAAGCTTGGCAAGACAGTCGACGAGGTGTCTTATACCGTAATCGATGAAGGTAAAAAAGGATTTTTGGGCATGTTTTCCTCAGAAGCTGAAGTAAAAGTGTATTGTGATGACACTTCAGAATCTTCGGAAAATAAAATTGAGGAAGCTTCTTCTTTGGCAGATGTCCGGGCGGAAAGCGCTGAAGAGACAGATGATGTTTCATATGGAGAACAGGAGAATTTGCCGGAAGTACAGTACAAAGTAGTGGAATTTCTCAATACTCTTATTTCCGACATGGGAGTTCAGGCTCAGGCTAAAATTACCGGAATTGACGAAAGACTCTCAGAAAATAATAAGACCTACGAAAAAGATGTTCATATCGAGATAGAAGGAAAGGGCTTGGGCATGCTTATCGGCAGACACGGCGACGTGCTTGACGCTCTGCAGTATCTTTCTAATATTGTGGTCGGCAGATATCCTAAGCGCCCGGACAAGCACGAGTACGTGCGTGTGATTCTCGATATTGAAAATTATCGTGCTAAGAGAGAGGATACATTGAAGGCTCTCGCAAGAAGAGTAGCTTCAAAAGTTTTGGCGTCCGGAAGAAACTTTACGCTTGAACCTATGAGTGCATACGAGAGAAGAATAATACACTCGGAAATTCAGCAGGTTAAGGGAGTTCATACTTTTTCAGTCGGTACCGAGAATAATCGCCGCGTTGTAATTGCATACGGTGAAGACGTCGATGCAGATGAGAATTAATGAAAACATATTTTTTTGCAAAGGGTGATTAGGTTGAACATCAGAATTGAAAAAAGACAAGATCTTAAGGTAAAACCCAAAAAAGGGGAAAAGCTCGGTTTCGGTGATATATTTACCGACCATATGTTTTTGATGAATTATACTAAGGGCAAAGGCTGGCACGACGCACGCATTGTTCCGTACGCTCCGCTCGTTCTTGACCCTGCTGCAATGGTATTTCACTATGCCCAGGAAATGTTTGAGGGAATGAAAGCGTATATTGCCGTTGACGGTTCAGTACGCCTCTTCAGACCTGATATGAACATAAAGCGTATGAATAATACTAATAAGCGTCTTTGTATACCCGAGATAGATCCGAACGACGCTTTTGAAGCAATATCTGCTTTGGTAAACTTTGAAAAGGATTGGATTCCTACTGACGAAGGTACTTCCCTTTACATTCGTCCGTTTATAATTGCAACAGACGCACATCTCGGAGTAAGACCTTCCAACACCTATCTTTTCTGCGTTATACTTTCACCGGTTGGCGCATACTATCCGGAAGGCATTAACCCGGTAAAGATTTATGTAGAAGACGAATATGTAAGAGCTGTAAAGGGCGGACTTGGATTTGCTAAGGCAGGCGGAAACTACGCTGCTTCTCTCAAAGCCCAGGAAAAAGCTCATGAACTTGGATATACACAGGTGCTTTGGCTCGACGGATACACAAGAAAGTATATCGATGAAGTAGGAACAATGAACGTGTTCTTTGTAATTGATAACGAGGTTATAACTCCGAGCCTTGAAGGAAGCATACTGCCGGGCGTTACCCGTGACAGTACAATTGCGCTTCTTAAGCACTGGGGATATAAAGTAACCGAGAGAAAGCTCTCTATCGACGAGGTTTGCGCGGCAGCCGACAACGGAACTCTCAACGAGGCGTTCGGAACAGGTACGGCGGCAGTTATTTCACCTATCGGAGAGCTTAACTACGAAGGTAAGATAATGTCCATCAACGGCGGAAAAATCGGCGACATTTCTCATAAGATTTATGACACTGTTACCGGTATACAGTACGGAAAAGTTGAAGATCCGTTCGGCTGGAGCGTAAAAATAGGCTAAGTTTAATAGTTAATAAAACGGCTTTAAAGAATTTTCAGGGACGGTAGATAAAAATGATACGTGCTGCTAAACAATCCGATATCGCCGCAGTAGAGAAAAGCTATATCGAGTTGCTTGAACATGAGCAAAACTCAGGCACTTTTTCAAATTGGAAACTCGGCGTGTATCCGACAAGACAGACTGCACAAAATGCTCTTGAAAAAGGCTGGCTGTTTGTTCTCGAGGAAAACAATGAGATTTGCGCCAGTATGATAGTGAATACCGTTCAGCCCTGCGAACACGAAAAGATAGCGTGGAAGTATAAGGTTGACGATGATAAGGCTGTTACGGTGCATACGCTTTGCGTTCCGCCGTCAAAGGCAGGACACGGCTACGGTCGGATGATGATGCAGTATGCCCTTGATTTTGCAAAAAAAGCCGGGTATGACGTGGTAAGACTTGATACGTACGCAGGAAATCTGCCGGCACAGTCACTGTATAAGAAACTTGGGTTTTCAAGCCCCGGAACGGCGCATGTAACACTTGAGGGACTTATAACCGAAGAACTTATGTATTTTGAATATTTGCTTTAAAGAATATTTGCATTAAACAAAGTGTTTCGGCTTTGCATAATGCAGGAAATATTGTTTAAATTATAATTTACAGGAGGAAATAAAACAATGATGATTACCAAAGATACAATTATCGGAGATATCTTAGATATGGCTCCCGAATGTGCTCCGTTGTTCCTTGAAATCGGAATGCATTGTCTCGGATGCCCTTCGGCAAGAGGCGAGAGCGTTGAAATGGCGTGCGAAGTACACGGCGTTGATGCTGATGAGCTTGTTGAGAAAATCAATGCTTTGATTGCTGACAAATAATGAGTCGTGAACTTACAGCTCCGAGTGAGCGTTTGACAGCGGCGGCACAGCTTGCCGCCGCTGTTGTATTTGAAGAAGAAAAAATCGGTAAATTAAAGGCTATAGATGTCGGGTGTGACCACGCAAAACTGTCTATTTATCTCGTACAAAGCGGGATATGTTCGGACGTGCTTGCATGCGACGTTAATGACGGCCCGGTTTTAAAGGCAAAACATAACTTGTCTGTCAGGAAGTTTCGGAAAGAGCCGCTTGAAAAATATATAACGGTAATAAAAAACGATGGACTGCAAGGACTTGACTATTTCTGCCCAAACCGTATTTTTATACTTGGAATGGGTGGCGAACTGATTGCAGATATTTTGGAAAAATCCGGTTTTGTAAAAAACACCTCACTAAAAACAGCTTTCGTTGTTCAGGCAATGACAAGCGAAGATCTGCTCAGAAAATATCTTTACGAAAACGGTTTTCAAATCTTGCGTGAAAAGCTCGTCAAGGATAAGGGCAGGATTTATTCCATTATTCTCGCTGCATACGACGGTATACCTAAAAATATGAGTGCGTGCAGCCTTATTTTGGGTGAAAAGAATATTGAAAATCCTGATGCGGAGCTTTTTGAAGCGTACGCCGACAGAAAAATACGTATTTTGAATAAAACAATAGCTCAGCTTGAAAAAAATAATATGCCCTGCGACGATAAAAAAAGACTTGCCCAAGAGCTTGAACAAATAAAGTTGCAGTGTTTGAACAGTTTGAGCAAATAAAATATTAAAATTATATAGCACAAATTTTTTTACAAACATAATCAAAATAAGGAAAGGATTGAAAAAGTATGCCGACAGTCGGAGAAATTGATAAAGTGTTATCGCTTGCTGCCCCGAAAGAACTTTCGGAGAGTTGGGATAATGACGGAGTGATGTTTTGTTCTCATGCAAACGCCACGGTAAACAAGGTGCTTGCTGCGCTTGACGCAACCGACGCCGCTGTAAGTTTTGCCGCCGATAACGGTTTTGATTGCATTGTAACGCATCATCCTTTTATTTTCAGTCCGTTATCGAGAATAAACTCAGATGTGTACGGAATTTTTAAAATCCTTATGGACGCAGGAATATCCGTTCTTTCTTATCATACAAGAATGGACAGTGCGGTCGGAGGCGTTAATGACTGCCTTGCGGAAATTTTAAACCTGAATAATATAGCGGCTTTCGGCGGTGAATCCGGAAACATCGGACGTGTAGGGGAGCTGTCGGAGCAAATGAGTCCTGAGGAATTTGCAAATTTCCTTAAGGAGAAATTGCATTGCGGAAATATAAGAGCCGCTTATTTTGACGATGAAAACAAAAAAATAAAACGTGTTGCGGTAGTCGGAGGAGGAGGCAAAAGCTTCTTATACGAGGCTTTTTGTGCCGGAGCTGACGCTTTTGTTACAAGCGAGGCGGCTCATAATACTTTTTATGACGCTAAGAAGCTTGGAATGTGCGTGTATGACTGTGGTCATTACTATACGGAAAATCAGATTTGCCGCCGCTTTGAGCAAATTCTTAAAGATAATTTCGGCGACAGTCTTGAAGTTTATTCCTTCGATACAGGTAGCCCTTACATCAATATTTAATATTTTAATAATACTTTTCTTTAGTTATTTCAAAAGTATCGAGTGGTTCTTTTTGCGAAAACTTTCGTTGATAAATTATTTTGCTTAATTTTGTTACTAGGAGTGATTTTTTTGCCGTTTGACGCCGGTGTCATGTATGCGGTGGTGTCCCAGTTAAAGGAAAGCGCCGTCGGTTCACGCATAGAAAAAGTGTATCAGCCGGAACGTGATGAAATCGTCCTGCTTTTAAGATCCAAGAACGGCTCAAGGAAGCTTCTTTTGTCGGCGTCGGCCGGCTGTTCACGAGTAGGATATATAAACGCTGACAGAGAAAATCCCGCGGTTCCGCCGATGTTCTGTATGCTGCTCCGCAAGCACTTAACAGGAGGATATATAACAGGAGTAAGGCAGATCGGATTTGACAGAGCTATGGAAATAGCGCTTGTTTCCTCCGATGAGCTGGGGTATTCTTCTGAAAAGTATCTTATTTGCGAAATAATGGGTACTTACAGCAATGTTATTTTACTTGATAAGGATAAGCACGTCATGTCAGTGCTTCACCCGGTAAGTCTGGGAGCGGATAATAAGCGCCAGGTACTTCCCGGATTTTTATACGAAAATCCCGATCCGCAGCCGGGAAAAATCAATGTTCCGGACGTGACGAAGGAGATTTTTGAAAGAATTGTCCAAAATGATATAAACAGCTCGGTTTCCATGGCAGCTGATAAATACCTGGTTTCTCACTTTGCCGGTCTTTCACCGCTTACCGCACGTGAAATTGTTTACAGGGCGGCAAAAAGTACATCTGCTCCGCTTAATTTGTGCGAGGCAGAAAAGCTGTGGTTCTATTTTTCGGCAATATATACGGAACTTCTTCAAAACGGAAAATATTCACCGTGCCTGATTTCTGATAAGAACGGCAAAGTTATTGATTTCTCTTTTTGCGAAATACGCCAGTATGCAGCTGACTGCGTTGTAAAAAAATATGACGACATCAGTGAAATGTTAGATGTTTTCTATGAGGAAAAGGACAGGCTGCAAAGCATAAGGAGAAGGGGACAGGACATTCTCCGCCTGCTCACAAACGCCTCTCAGCGTATCGCAAAGAAAACAGAGCTGCAGCTCGCTTCCCTTGAGGAGAGTAAGCAGGCGGAAAAATGGAAGCTGTACGGCGACCTTGTGACGGCAAATATATACCTTTTGAAAAAGGGAATGACGGACGTCACGCTGGTTAATTATTTTGATGAAGCCATGCCCGAAATAAGAATTAAATTAAATGAAAGATACACTCCGGCGCAGAATGCGCAAGCCTTTTATAAAAAATATAATAAGGCAAAATCAGCCGGTGTAATGTGCCTTAAACAGCTTGAAGAGTCAAAAGCGGAAAACGCGTATATTGAAACGGTTTTTGACAGCCTTGCCAAAGCGGAAAATGAAAGCGACCTTGCCGAGGTACGGGCGGAGCTCGCAATGTCCGGTTACGGCAAGAAGCTTGACAATATGAGACGCTCGCACGGAGTCGGAAAATACCGTCAGAAGCTTAAGAAAAATCCCAAACCGCTGCACTTTGTTACAAGCGACGGATTTGATGTGTACTGCGGCAAAAATAATATTCAAAACGATTATGTAACTACAAAGCTTGCGGATAAAAACGATTACTGGTTTCACGTAAAGAACGCCGCCGGCTCTCATGTAGTCATGAAATGCGGTGACACCGAGCCGCCTGCACAAAGCTTTACCGAGTGTGCGAAAATAGCTTTATATTACAGCTCGGAAAGGGAAAAGCCGCAGACTGCCGTTGACTATACAAAGGCAAGGTATGTTAAAAAACCGTCCGGTGCAAAGCCCGGATTTGTGATTTACGAAAAAAACTATACTGCATACGTCACGGCTGATAAATCCGAGGTTCAAAAACTTTCAGCAGACAATAATAGTTAAAAAACTGAATAGTTTTTTGTATAAAAGTAAATAAAGAGTGAATTCTATTGACAAGAAGGACTGTTTGTAGTAGACTACATGTTGAAAAGTGACGATGGGAAGAGTAGGGTATCAGGAAGTACGCTCAGAGAGCCGCTGTATGCTGTGAATGCGGTGCGTAGCAGGTGCTTGAAGAACATCCCGGAGCTTCTGAGATGAAAGCTTGGCGATTTGTGCCGTAGTTATTAGTTTCAGACGGAGAGTGCGCACGTTAGAGCGGCTGGGTATTGTAATGTACCGAAAGAGAGTGGACCTTAAAAGGTCAATAAGGGTGGCAACACGGATATAATTCGTCCCTGCGGAAATTTTTCCGCAGGGATTTTTGTTTATTTCCGGATTTCAATATTTAGCTTATTTTTGTAATAAAAAATTCGACATGTTCGAAAGGAAGAGATAAATGGAAAAGAGAACGGATTACTGCGGTTTGTTAAGCGAACTTCACGTCGGAAAAGATGTCAGCGTGTGCGGTTGGGTTCAAACCAAGCGCGACATGGGCGGCGTGGTGTTTATTGACTTAAAGGACCGTGAGGGAACTTTGCAGGTTGTATTTGATTTTAGCTCAATGCCTGCCGAGCAATTTCACATCGCCGAAAATCTCAAAAATCAGTATGTTATTTCAGTTGGCGGAAAAATTCGCTTAAGAAGCGAAGATACAATAAATCCAAAAATCAGCACAGGTACAGTTGAGCTTGCGGCTGACAGACTTGAGCTGTTGTCTGAGGCACGTGCACTCCCTTTTCAGCTTGAGGAAGCTGCCTCTGTAAGAGAAGATCTTCGCTTGAAATACCGTTTTCTCGATATACGCCGTCCGGAAATGCAGTACAATCTGAAATTTCGTCATAAGGTTTCAAGAATTGCGAGAAATTACCTTGATTCGGATGGATTCGTAGAGGTTGAAACACCTTATTTGACTAAATCAACTCCCGAAGGAGCAAGAGATTATCTTGTTCCAAGCCGCGTACACCCGGGAATGTTCTATGCACTCCCGCAGTCTCCGCAGATTTTTAAGCAGCTGCTTATGGTTGGCGGAATGGATAAATACTACCAGATCGCACGCTGTTTCAGAGATGAGGACTTAAGAGCTGACAGACAGCCGGAGTTTACTCAGGTTGACATGGAATTGTCCTTTGTTGAACAGGAGGACGTGCTTGTTCATCTTGAAAAAATGTTTAAATACATTTTTAAAAATGCGCTTGGCGTCGATATCAAATATGATTTTCCCCGTTTAACATGGCGTGAGTGTATGGATAAGTACGGCTGTGACAAGCCTGACCTCAGATTCGGTCTTGAAATAACGGATGTTACTGACATCGCAGCAAAAAGCGATTTTTCGGTGTTTAAGTCCGTAACACGTTCAGGCGGCGTAGTGCGTGCTATCAATGTAAAGGGAAAGAGCGATTTTACCCGTTCCCAAATTGAGGAACTTACCGATAAAGCCGTTTCATATGGTGCAAAGGGAATGGCGTGGATTGCAGTTCGACCGGATGCGCAGCTGTATACTATTTTGACAAAGTATTTTTCTGAAGACGTAATGAATGAGCTCCTTGACAGAGTTGCGGCAAAGCCCGGAGACTTTATTCTGTTCTGTGCAGATAAGCTTGCAACGGTAAGAAAAGTACTTGGCGCTTTAAGAAATGACCTTGGTACTATGCTCGACCTTAAGAAAAAAGACGATTTCAAGCTTATGTTTGTTATCGACTTCCCTGAGTTTGAGTATTCGGAAGAAGAAGGCAGATACGTTGCAATGCACCATCCGTTTACTATGCCGTATCCCGAAGACCTTGAATACCTTGAAACAGATCCGGAACGTGTCAGAGCGCAGGCATACGACGTTGTCCTCAACGGCGTAGAACTCGGAAGCGGCTCTGTTCGTATTCACGACCGTTCGGTGCAGAAGAAAATGTTTAAAGCTCTCGGCTTTACCAAAGAGCAGACCGAAGAACGGTTTGGCTTTATGATAAACGCTTTCAGATACGGAACTCCTCCGCACGCCGGATTTGCTTTCGGTCTTGACAGACTTGTAATGCTTATGCTCGGTGCAGAGTCACTCCGTGACGTAATAGCTTTTCCTAAAACAAAAGACGCATCCTGTCTCATGACCGAAGCGCCTAACGTCGTTGATATAAAACAGCTTGAAGAACTTTCGCTCTTATCTCTTTCAGAGAGTATCGACGAAAGCGGAGCAAGAGTTTCCGCAAAAAAGAATATTAAGAAAATTGACGTTGATTCTGTTGCAAACCTTGCAAAGCTTACTGTTTCCGAAGATAAAAAGGATAAGCTTGAACAGGACATGGAATCGGTTATTGATTTTGCAAACGCGCTTAATGAGCTTGACACTGAAGGCGTGCCGGTAAGAGAACATATTGTTCCGACAAGTAATGTTTTCAGAGAAGATAATCCGGAGCAGCCCTTTGAGAGAAGCGAACTTCTGGCAAATGCAAAAACCAAAACAGCAGAATATATATACGTTCCGCGTGTTGTTGAGTAAAAAGGAGGAAAAAGAATGTCTGAACTTACTAAACTTACAATAAGACAAATGCGCCGTATGCTCGACGAGAAAGAAATTTCCTCCGAAGAACTGACGGACGCTTTTTACGGCGAGATTGATGCGCGTGAAAGTGAGATAGGCGCTTTTATACGCCTTACCAAAAATGAGGCTAAAGAGGCGGCACGCAGCTGCGACTCGTCAGCTAATGAAGGCAAAAGCGCACTGTACGGTATTCCATGCGCAATAAAGGACAATATCTGCACAAAAGGTGTAAATACTACCTGCGCTTCAAAAATGCTTGAAGACTTTGTTCCGTGCTACGATGCGACCGTTATAGAAAAGCTAAAAAGCCAAGGATATGTAATGCTCGGAAAGCTTAACATGGACGAGTTTGCCATGGGAAGCACCACGGAAAATTCCGCTTTCCACGTTACGAAAAATCCTGTTAATACGGAATGTGTGCCGGGCGGGTCCAGCGGAGGAAGCGCTGCGGCGGTTGCGGCTGGCTTTGCGCCATATACTCTTGGCTCCGACACGGGCGGCTCAATACGTCAGCCGGCGGCGTTCTGCGGAGTTGTGGGCATGAAACCGACATATGGAGCGGTTTCAAGATACGGACTTGTTGCCTTTGCTTCTTCACTTGACCAGATAGGTCCGCTTACACAAAACGTGTACGATAACGCAATGGTTTTCTCTGCAATAAGCGGCAATGACGCAAAGGACGCTACCTCTATAAAGAACGGTTATTCCGACTGTCTTGCCGATATTGAAAAGGGAATAAGGGGGCTTAAAATAGCGCTTCCCATTGACTTTTTCGCAGAAGGTATTGATAAGGAAGTAAAAGAGGCTGTTTTTGCCGCCGCAAAGAAGTTTGAGTCACTCGGTGCAAGTATTTCCGAGGTTAAGATGCCATCGCTCAAAGACGCTCTTCCTGCATACTACGTAATTTCTTCCGCAGAAGCATCGTCAAATCTCGCACGCTTTGACGGCGTCAGATACGGTCACCGCTCTGATAATTATACGGATATAGGGGAGTTATATAAGAATACCCGCGACGAGGGATTCGGAGATGAAGTAAAACGCAGAATACTTCTCGGTACATTTGCTTTGTCCTCTGGTTATTACGACGCTTATTATAAAAAAGCGCTTCAGGCAAGAAGCCTTATTATAAACGAATATGAAAAAGTTTTTGATAAATATGATGTGATACTTTCTCCTGTTGCTCCGACACCGGCTTATAAGCTCGGCTCCAAAACTGGAAATCCGATAGAAATGTATCTCGGCGATATCTACACGGTTCCGGTAAATATAGCCGGAGTCCCGGCACTTTCACTTCCTTGCGGAAAAACATCTGAAGGTCTGCCGATCGGCATGCAGCTTATAGGAAAAGCACTAAGCGAACCGACGCTTTACCGCACTGGATATGCGTACGAACAGGCATGAAGGGAGGTCTATTGATAATGAATCTTTATAAAGGCTATGAAATGGTTATAGGTCTTGAAGTTCACGTCGAACTTAAGACAAAAACAAAGATATTCTGTAATTGCAAAACCGACTTCGGCGCTGAACCGAATACACATGTGTGTCCTGTGTGTATGGGTATGCCCGGAACTTTGCCGGTTCTCAACGAAAAAGTTGTCGATTATGCCGTAAAAGCTGGAATTGCTACTAACTGTACTATTGCACGCCACTCAAAGCAGGACAGAAAAAATTACTTCTACCCTGATCTTCCAAAAGCTTATCAGATTTCACAGTACGATCTGCCTCTTTGCGAGCACGGCTATTTGGATATCGAAAGTGAGTCCGGTACAAAACGTGTAGGTATTACCCGTATCCATATTGAGGAAGACGCCGGAAAGCTTGTTCACGACGAAAAGCTCGGCACGCTTATCGACTGTAACAGATGCGGCGTTCCGCTTATAGAGATAGTATCTGAGCCCGACATAAGAAGCGCCGCCGAAGCGGACGCATACCTTCGCAAGCTTCGTGCAACGATTATGTATACCGGAGTTTCCGACTGCAAGATGAATGAAGGCTCACTCAGATGCGACGTAAACCTTTCTGTAAGAAAACCGGGTGAACCGTTCGGTACAAGAACCGAAATGAAAAATCTTAATTCTTTCCAGTTTATCGCAAAGGCCATTGACTATGAGTACAAACGCCAGGTTGACGCAATAGAGAGCGGCGAGGGTGTTGTACAGGAAACAAGGCGCTTTGATGCGGACTCCGGAAAAACCTACTCAATGCGTAAAAAAGAGGACGCAAACGATTATCGTTATTTCCCGGATCCGGATCTTCCGCCGATTGAGATAAGCGAGGAAAGACTTGCGCGTCTGAAATCTGAAATTCCCATGCTTCCGGATCAGAGAAAAGCCTTGTATACCGAAAAATTCGGTCTTACATCATATGACAGCGAGGTTATAACCAACGACATCTCGGTTGCAGACTACTTTGAGAAATGCGCCGGCGCGACAGATTACCCGAAGCTTGCGGCGAATATGCTTATAACAGATATCCTCAGAACTGTCGATGAGCAAAGCGGAAAAATACCGGTAAAGGCCGAAAGTCTTGCAGCTGTTGCCCAAATGCAGGGAACACAGAAGATTAATAGTTCAACCGCTAAAAAGCTTGTCAAAGAGCTGATAGAGTCCGATTTTGATCCGGTAAAATACGTTGAGGATAATGACCTTGAGCAGATAAACGACAGAGAACTGCTCTCAAAGCTGATAGACAAGGCTATCTCGGAAAATCCGAAGTCTGTTGAGGACTATAAGGCAGGCAAACAGTCAGCGTTAAAGGCAATTATAGGAAAAGTAATGGCGCAGACAGGCGGCAAAGGAAATCCGGTCGTTATTAACGAGTTGATGGATGAATTTGCAAGCAAGCTATAATTAATAACAATAATAAGCGAATTTTCAAATACCTCTGTAAATCAGTAATGAGTATAAAAAATGCTTCCCATAGGAAATTAACGGGAAGCATTTTTATATTCTTTTTTCTCTGTAAAACTTACGGTACAAAAATCAGATTAGTGTGCTTGAATACTTTCAAATTCACTTCTTGAAATTTTGTATACCACAATGTTTTTGAATTCTCCCTTGATGAACATGGAGTGGCGGTAAATTCCGTCAAGCTTCATTCCGCACTTTTGCATAACACGCCCGGAAGCATCGTTTCCTTCCATATGTTTAGCAATGTACCCATCAAGGTTAAACGTATAAAAACCGAACCTCATAACCGCTTTAAGCGCTTCGGCTGCAAGTCCCTGTCCCCAGTAATTTTTTGAGAGTACATATCCGACTTCAGCGGTGTTTTCAGAGTAGTTGAAACATGTGTAACCGCATGTCCCGATAAATTTGCCGTTTTCCTTGTATACTAATCCCCAGTCGTTAAACGAGCCGTTTTTGTACTTCTTTTGAAGAACAGAAATAAAGCGTTCTGTTTCTCTCAGAGAAGAATGCGGAGACCACGTTAGGTATTTGGTTACGTCGGGATCACTTGAATACTCGTACATATCTGCGGCAAAGTCCTCGCATATCCGGCAAAGGATAAGACGTTCGGTATTCAAAACCGGCGGATCGGAAAATGTTTTTGTTACAAGCTCCTGTAAACTCTTGGAATTATCAGACTTTTTTGAGGCAGGAGCAAAAAAGTTAAATAAAGACATAAAACTTCACTGTTTGCCGGGATTGCCTCTGCTTATGGATTCATGAGAGCATCGGCAATTGCGGAATCCTTTCCGAGAATAATTGTGGCGTTGCCGCCGTCGAGAGATACTTCCAAAGCGTCAAGTGCACGTGTGAATTCGTAAAATTCTTGCTTTTCGGGAGTGTTGTATGCTTCGGCGAGTATTCTCATATATTCTGCCTCGCCTTCGGCAACAATTTGTTCAGCTTTAGCTTTTGCGTCCGAAACAAGAATATTCTTTTGCTTGTCAACCTCGTTGCGGATAAGTTCCGCTTCTTTGTTTCCGTCTGCTCGGTATTGCTCGGCAATTTTGTTTCGCTCGGATATCATGCGGCGGTAAACAGCTTCTTCATTGTCGGAGGGAAGGTCAAGTTTCTTTATTTTAATGTCTATTATCTCAATTCCATAGCCTCCGGTTGCTTTGCTCGCAGCGGAAAGTATGTTGTTGTTGAACAGTTCACGGCTCATATCATCCTGGTTGATGATGGCATCACGCAGAGATTTTCCCATTTCTGTTTTTATAGCGTTGTAGGTAAGCATATCTATGCGCGTTTCAGCTTCTGTCTTGGTGCCGATGGTTTTGTAAAAAGTAAGCGGATCGGTAATTCTCCACAAGACATAGTTGTCGACGATCATAGCTTTACTGTCCGCTGTAAGAACTTCACTCGGTTTCATATCGTAAAGCAAAATTTTGTTGGGAAATTTCTTTACCTGATCGATAAACGGTACTTTAAAATACAATCCTGCCTCTGAAATCGTGTCAACGGTTTTTGAAAATCTGACAACATTTGCGAATTCGTCTTCATTTACTGAGAAGAGCGATTCCGGTAGTACAATAATTGCGGCAATAACGACAATGATAATCAAAGCAGCTAATAATTTTTTCTTCATTGCGCAGCCTCCTCTGTTACAAAACTTTCAATCGGCAGAAGTTTTTGAGTCGATCCGTCTTCCGAGGTGTCAATATAAACTTTCGCCTCCGGCAAAACTTTTTCCAGTGCCTCGTAAAACATTCTTTTCTTTGTTATATCAGGATTTAACTTGTATTGGTCATACATAGCGTTAAACATTGCAACCTGTATATTTGCCTGGTTTATTCTGTCCTGTTTAAGATATTCAGCGTTTTGTATTAGCTTGTCAGCTTCCGCCTGAGCAAGGGGAAGTTCGGAATTCTGGTAGGCAAGCGCAACATTTATCGCTGTGTCCTTGTCCTGCTTTGCGGTTTCAACTTCTTTAAACGCTTCCTGTACTTCTACCGTTGGCGGCTCACTGTCCTGAAGCTTGAGATCTGTCAGAACCAAACCCAGATCGTAGACAGCAAGCTCATTCTGGATTCCTTCCTTGATTTTTGCCTGTATCTCACTTTTTCCTGTTGTTAAGATTGTGTCTACATCATAAGAGCTTATAACATTTCTGATGTGACTCTGAACCAGACTTTTCAAAATATCTGCCGGATCTTCGGAACTGTACAGATACTTTACCGGGTCGGATATTTTGTATTCAACAAAAAAGTCGCAGTTAACGATATTATAGTCACCGCTTATCATTTTGCTTTCACTTTCGATAACAGTCATATCATCATTGTTATTTCCTGTGCGGAATCCTATCTCAATTGATTGGAGCTCGTTTACATTGACGAGAGTCGCTTCCTGAATACCAAACGGAAGTTTGATGTGTATTCCCGGATCTTCAATTGACGTAACCTTTCCAAACGTTGTCACGACGGCCTGCTGTTTATCGTTTACGGTGTATACTGACGTTAAAGCAAGTATAGCCAGAATAACGACTATGATTGCGGGCAAAATGAACATTTTAATTTTTTTGGCGCATTGTAAAATGAACCTGCAATAGTAAGAAAACAGAAAAAAAGTATCCATAGTGACGAAACTGTGGTAGAATTGAGATTGGACAACAACAATTCTGAAAGGAACATCACTATGGACATTCTAAAGTATACCACAAAAGTTCGCAAAGGGCAACATCTGACTGCCGAAGAACGGCACGACATTGAAGTTCATCTGAAAGACGGTTGGTCAACATACAAAATCGCCAAACATTTAGGTCGGTCATATAACACCGTTAAGGATGAAATCGAGCGAGGCACTGTACTTTTGTACAACGG
>QAKH01000114.1 GCA_003343885.1 Clostridiales bacterium
TTATTGATTGAGTTAAAAGCTCAAATTTTATAAGTTGGTTACTTTATAACCTGAATTGCGTAACTGCGCAAACTTGTGAAACGGTCAATAAGAGTAGTAAAAGTTTTTGCTATATAGACTCTGTATGCCATATCATCCTGAAAATTGTCATTCGCTCTTTCGTGCCTGTTTTTACTTATCTTTTGGTAAGTTCTGTTTCTTTGAGCGTTTGTATACCGGTATTATAGCTTTATGCTTTTTAACCGAAAAGGATTTACGCAAGCTGTGCAGTCACGGCTTGCGTTTTTATTTTTTCAGGGGGAAATATGAAAGAAAAAGAAATGGATCAGAACAGGGCTCCGATTTATGAGGCTCTTGAACAATTCAGAGAAATGCGGGTTGTTCCTTTTGACGTGCCGGGACACAAACGTGGGCGTGGAAATCCTGAATTAACGGCTTTTTTAGGCGAATCCTGTGTCAGCATTGACGTGAACAGCATGAAGCCGCTCGATAATTTATGTCATCCGATATCGGTCATACGTGAAGCGGAAGAGCTTGCCGCTGACGCCTTCGGTGCGGCTCACGCATTTTTAATGGTAGGCGGAACAACAAGCTCGGTTCAGACAATGATACTTTCTACCTGCAAGAGAGGCGACAAAATTATTCTGCCGAGAAACGTACACCGCAGCGTTATAAACGCCCTTGTACTTTGTGGTGCTATACCGGTATACGTAAATCCTGACGTTGACATACGTTTAGGTATTTCTTTGGGCATGAAACGTGATCAGGTAGCTAAAGCAATTAAAGAAAATCCCGACGCGGTTGCCGTATTGGTTAACAATCCGACATATTACGGAGTGTGCAGTGACATAAAGGCTATTGTTGACATGGCGCACAGCGCCGGTATGTACTGCCTTGCAGATGAAGCTCACGGAACACATTTTTATTTCGGTGACAGGATGCCTTTATCCGCAATGGCTGCCGGAGCGGATTTCGCAGCCGTTTCAATGCACAAAAGCGGCGGAAGTCTTACGCAGTCAAGCCTTCTTCTCATAGGTCCTCAGATACATGAAGGATACGTAAGACAGATAATCAACCTGACGCAGACGACCTCGGGAAGTTATTTGCTCATGTCGAGCTTAGACATAAGCCGGAGAAATTTGGCAAGAAGAGGCAAGGAGATTTTCGCAAAGGTTATCGAGATGGCTGATTACGCGCGGGAAGAGATAAACGCTATCGGCGGATACTATGCTTTCGGCAAAGAACTCATAAACGGAGACTCAATTTTTGACTTTGACTCCACTAAACTAAGCGTACACACACGTGATATAGGGCTTGCCGGAATTGAAGTATATGATCTGTTACGTGATGAGTACGATATTCAGATTGAATTCGGCGACATCGGAAACATTTTGGCGTATCTTTCTATCGGCGACCGCATGGGAGAGTTAGAAAGGCTTGTCAGCGCACTTGCCGAGATTCGCAGACGCCACCAGCGCAGTTCAAAAGGTCTTTTGAGTCAGGAATACCTTGCGCCGGAGGTTGTTATCAGTCCCCAGGAAGCGTTTTACTCAAAAAAGAAAAGCGTTAAGATTTCAGACAGCGTAGGCTGTGTGTGCAGTGAATTTATTATGTGCTATCCGCCCGGAATACCGATTCTTGCGCCGGGAGAGCGCATAACAGGTGAAATCGTGCAGTATATAGAATACGCTAAAGCAAAGGGATGCTCCATGACAGGTCCGGAGGATCCCAATATAGAAAACATAAACGTACTTGACGGAGGCATATAAGATGGAGCTATGGTTCAGTGAATTTCATGCGCCGGACGTAAAACACAGCATTCGTGTAAACAGGCATCTGTACTCTCACAAAAGTAATTTTCAGCAGATAGATATTTTTGACACTCCGGAATTCGGCAGAGTTCTTACACTTGACGGAAACGTAATGCTTACCGAACGGGATGAGTTTATATACGACGAAATGATTACCCACGTTCCCATGTCGGTTCATCCGGGAGTCCGTGATGTGTTAGTAATAGGAGCCGGCGACGGCGGCGTTGTTAAAGAGCTTTCAAGATATGAAAACATTGAAAAGATAGATCTTGTCGAAATGGATCCTCAGGTGCTTGAGGCGTGCCGCATTTATCTTCCCGAGAACGCTTCAAAGCTCGACGACGAAAGAGTACACATCTTTTTTGACAATGCGCTGAGATTTATCAGAAAATGTTACTGCGCATACGATCTTATAATTGTCGATTCGACCGACCCGTTCGGACCTTCGGAAGGCTACTTTACAAGAGAGTTTTACGGTATCTGCTACAATGCGCTGCGTGACGACGGAATTATGGTCAACCAGCAGGGCAGTCCGTTCTACAAGCAGGACGCTGACGCTATGCGGAGAAGTCATCAAAGAATAGCAAGCACTTTCCCCATAAGCAGGGTTTACCAGGCGCACATTCCGACGTATGCCGCTGGATACTGGCTTTTCGGATTTGCCAGCAAAAAATATCACCCCATTGATGATTTTGTGCCGGAAAAATGGAACAGTCTGAAAATGGAAACAAAATACTACACCGCAAAGCTTCACGTCGGCTCATTTTACCTGCCGGCTTTTCTCGAAAAGATGTTAAGGGAGGTTGAAGTATGAAACAAAATATTGAAACCTTTATAGGGTGCGATTCGGCATATGAGGACGCAAAAATAGTTCTTTTCGGCGCGCCGTTTGACAGCACAACCAGCTTTCGTCCGGGCGCACGCTTCGGTCCGGGAGCAATACGGCATGAAAGTTTCGGAATTGAAACGTACAGTCCGTACAAGGATAAAGATTTAACAGACTATGCAGTATTTGACGCCGGAGATCTTGAATTATGCTTCGGAGATGCAAGGAAAGCACTTACTGACATAAGAAACTGCGCTGAAACGATACTTTCCGACGGAAAGACTCCGTTTCTTATCGGCGGAGAACATCTTGTGACGCTCGGCGCATTTGAAGCGGTTTATAAAAAATATCCCGACGTTCATGTAATTCATTTTGACGCTCACGCAGACCTTCGCGACGACTATCTCGGAGCAAAGCTCAGCCATGCCTGCGTAATGCGAAGGATTCACGACTTAACGGGTGACGGAAAGATACATCAGTTTTGTATCCGCAGCGGCGACAGAGAAGAGTTTTTATTTGCAAAAGAGCACACCGATATGCACAAATTTGATTTTTCAGGACTTGACAAGCTTATCGACAAGCTGAAAAAACAAAACACGCCTGTATATTTCTCTGTTGACCTTGACTGCATTGATCCGTCGGCATTTTGCGGTACGGGTACTCCGGAAGCAGGCGGCGTCGGATTTACAGAACTTCTCGGTGCCATTGACACTGTATGTAAGGCAAATATTGTCGGCGCTGACATAAACGAGCTTGCTCCGGGTCTTGACGCAAGCGGCGCGTCAACTGCCTTAGCCTGCAAGATTTTAAGGGAATTTTTATTGGCACTGTTATAAAATACGTAAATTAAAATACAGTTTATATTCAGACTGTATACAAATATCATTTAATTCAATAAAGCAAAAAAGGAGTATAAAAATGAGCAGAGTTTTAATTATCGGCTGCGGAGGAGTAGCTTCCGTTGCTATCAGAAAATGCTGTCAGGTTTCCGATGTCTTTACTGATATTTGCATTGCGAGCAGAACAAAGGAAAAATGCGACAGCCTTAAAAATAGCCTTGAGGGCAAGACGACAACCAAAATTACTACTGCAAAGGTAGACGCTGACAATGTAGATGAAGTCACATCTCTTATCAAGGATTACAAGCCGGATCTTGTCATGAACATTGCACTGCCGTATCAGGATCTTACCATAATGGACGCCTGCCTTGCCTGCGGAGTAAATTATATGGACACTGCAAACTACGAGCCGGAGGATACTGATGATCCGGCTTGGCGTGAAGTATATGAAAAACGCTGTAAGGAAAAAGGATTTTCCGCTTACTTTGATTACTCTTGGCAATGGGCATACCGCAAAAAATTTGAGGACGCAGGTCTTACTGCCCTTCTCGGCTGCGGCTTTGATCCCGGAGTAACCCAGGCGTACTGCGCATACGCAAAAAAACACGAATTTGACACGATTGATACGATTGATATACTCGACTGCAACGGCGGCGACCACGGCTATCCGTTTGCTACCAACTTCAACCCGGAAGTCAATCTGCGTGAAGTTTCAGCTCCCGGAAGCTACATTGAAAACGGACGCTGGGTAGAAATTCCGGCAATGAGTATCAAACGTGAATATAATTTTGATAAAGTCGGCGTAAAGGACATGTATCTGCTTCACCATGAGGAAATCGAATCAATTGCTGAAAACATTCCCGAGGTAAAGCGCATACGCTTCTTTATGACATTCGGTCAAAGCTACCTTACGCACATGAAATGCCTTGAAAACGTAGGTATGCTTTCAACAACGCCTGTTGAGTTTGAGGGGCACAAAATTGTTCCGATCAAATTTTTGAAGGCACTTTTGCCGGATCCGGCAAGTCTCGGACCTCGTACGAAGGGCAAAACCAACATCGGCTGTATTTTTACCGGCAAAAAGGACGGAAAAGACAAAAGCTACTACATTTACAATGTGTGCGACCACGAAGAGTGTTACAGAGAGGTTGAAAGCCAGGCTATAAGCTATACGACCGGAGTTCCGGCGATGTGCGGAGCTTTGATGCTCTTAGAAGGCAAGTGGAATAAAAAGGGCGTTCACACAGTTGAGGAATTTGATCCGGATCCTTTCCTTGACGCTCTGGATAAGTACGGACTTCCGAGAAGCGAAAACCGCAATCCGGTTTTAGTGGACTGAGGACGATATGAGTAATTTCGGACAAAATTCTCCGGTTTTTGAGGCTCTTTTGAAAAAAGGAAAAGACATCAACAGTCTTTTCGGAGTCCTAAAAACACCGTGCTATGTGATAGACGAAGAGAAGCTGAAAAGCAACTGCGAAAAGCTTTCCTCTGTTATGAAAAACTGCGGCTGCAAAATTTTGCTTGCTCAAAAAGCTTTTTCAAACTATAATATGTATCCGCTTATCTCTAAATATCTCTCCGGCACTGAGGCAAGCGGCCTTTATGAGGCAAGACTCGGAAAAGAAGAGATGCCGGACGGAGAAGTACACGTATTCTGCGCCGGATACCGTGAAGATGAGTTTGACGAGCTGCTTACTTATGCTGATCATATTGTTTTTAACTCCGTATCACAGCTTGCAAAATTCGGTTGCAAGGCTAAAGAAGCCGGCAAAAGCATAGGACTTCGCGTAAATCCCGAGTGCTCGACGCAAAGCGGTCATGAAATTTACGACCCATGTGCAAGTGGCAGCAGGCTTGGAGTTACAAGGGCTGTTTTTGACAAGGAAATCACACCTGAGCTTTTTAGCCTGCTTGACGGACTTCATTTTCACACCTTATGCGAACAAAATTCCGACGCCCTTTCGGAAACTCTTAAAGCGGTTGAAAATCGTTTCGGAGACATTCTTCCTAAAATGAAGTGGCTCAACATGGGCGGCGGACACCACATAACAAAAGACGGTTACGACATTGGTTTGCTTGAGGAAAGTATTCTGTACGCTAAGAAAAAATGGGGAGTTGAAGTATATCTCGAGCCGGGAGAAGCGGTTGCGTTAAACGCCGGATACCTTGTCAGCCGGGTTATTGATGTGGTTGAAAGCTCGGGTATCAAAATTGCCGTTTTAGACGCAAGCGCCGCATGTCATATGCCGGACGTCATTGAAATGCCTTATACTCCCCCGCTTTATCAGGCTTCGGATGACGAAAACGGACATTCTTACAGACTTGCCGGTCCTACCTGTCTTGCCGGTGATGTCATCGGCGACTACAAGACTGAAAGTGAGTTAAATCCCGGAGATTTACTGCTTTTCGGCGACATGGCGATATACACGACCTGCAAGAACAACACCTTTAACGGCATGCCTTTGCCGGGCATTTACAAGCTTGACAAGGACGGCGGCTTCACGGCGCTTGCCGAATTCGGTTACGATGATTTTAAAAGGCGCTTAGGAAAATAACAAAGCAAATATAAAAAATCTCCCGCTTTTCTTTCGAAGAAAAGCGGGGCAAAAGAACTTGATTACTTATGTTTTACTCTGAGTTTGCGTGCTTGCGTTTATGGCACGCAAACGGGCACGCCTTCGCGTAAAATGTCATTTGCTGTTTTCGCTTGCTTGTCCGCGTAAATTGCAGCGGCGCTTCGCCGCCGGAGAAAAGCGGGGCAAAAGAACTTGATTTTTAAGTTTCACTCTGAGTTTGCGTGCTGGCGTTTATGGCACGCAAACGGGCACGCCTTCGCGTAAAATGTAATTTGCTGTTTTCGCTTGCTCGCCCGCGTAAACTGCAGCGGCGCTTCGCCGCCGGGCAAAAGAACTTGATTTTTAAGTTTCACTCTGAGTTTGCGTGCTGGCGTTTATGGCACGCAAACGGGCACGCCTTCGCGTAAAATGTCATTTGCTGTTTTCGCTTGCTCGCCCGCGTAAACTGCAGCGGCGCTTCGCCGCCGGAGAAAAGCGGGGCAAAAGAACTTGATTTTTTGTTTTTCCTTATGCATTTTCTTACATCTTGTCAACAGGGTATAAGAACTTTAGCTGATTAATTTTGCTCTGATAAGCCTTTTGCTGTTTTTCTTTGAGCAGTATATCCTTAACCTGTTCTTTTATATCGTTAAAATCAATTGCTTTTGCGCTGTTTTTGGAATTCAGCTTTATGAGGTGAAAACCGAACTGCGTCTGTACGGGACCCGAAATTTCTCCCTCGTTCATGGCAAATACTGCGTTGTCAAACTCCGGCACCATTTGTCCTCTGCTGAATTCGCCGAGACCTCCGGCGTTTTCCGCCGAGGGGCACGAGCTGTATTTGCGAGCCGCGTCCTCAAAGGAAATATTTCCGGAATTTATCTGTTCAAGTATTTCCTGTGCCTTTTCTTTGGTATCCACCAAAATATGACTTGCGTTGACGGTATCCTCAGAAACAAACTTTTCCTTGTTCTCCTCATAGTACTGCTTCGCTTCTTCGTCCGTTACCGGCTTTACCGACTGAAGCGTTTTTGCTACGGCAAAATTGATAAGCATATCCTCTTTTACCTTTGCAAGCTGCGCTTTAAATTCCGGAGAATGTTCATACAAATTCTTCTGCGCTTCAAGCAGCATAAGCTTATTTCCGATAAGCTGTTCAAGTATAACGCTTCTTCCTTTGGGATTATCGTAATTCTGTCCTCTCGCCGCAAGCGCCGATATCATCTCATTTACTTCCGATTCCGTCACGCCAATGCCGCCAACGGTTGCCAAAATTCTGTTATTCATACTTTTTCCTTTCTAAAAAGCTCACATGCATATACTTACAAGCTCATACTTTCACTTATTTTATTTTCATTGTATTTTACCATAACGTGCCGTGAAACACAACACTGTTTTTCAACTTTTAAAAAAAATATTTACTTAATTTACAGAAAGCGCAAAAGCGCTCTGACACCCCCTGCATCAAAGCGCTTTATTAAAATACTTTGCCGTATTTACTATGTTAATTTTATGTTTGTTTTTTTTCAGTGCACATTTTTTGCTGATCTTTTAAAATTAAAAATAAGAACAAAATTATGCTTGTATTTTTCATTCGATAGAATTTACAATTGAGTCAACAACAGCTCTTTCTTCGTAAGTAAGTCCGTAATACGCTTCTTCATCGCCGGCAATTCGCAAGGCAACCTGCGCAAAGCTTGCTTCGTGAGTATTGCCGTAGTAATAAACTCCGTTAATTTTCACGTATGAGCGTACGACGAAAATATCTTCGTAATGCTCAGGGGTAATATTTGTGAGAACCGCTGTAAAGCATTCGTTTTTGCCGGACTCGACCTCCGGTATAGCCGTGCCGAGCGAATCGTACACAATGTCTATGCTTCCGTCGTTTCTGTACGCAATGCCGTATACAAAAGGCACGCCGCCTGACGTTGTGCCGCTGCCTGTGCTTCCTTTCCCGTCAGTCACGGTAACCGGGTTGGTAACGGAGTCAAGCTTCAGGTCTTCAGGGTTCTGTCCTTTACCATTAAGCTTATCAAGCGTTGTTGCGATAAAGCCGTATTCCTGCGCCGCCGCTTTGAGCGGAATATCTATGAGCGCCGCAAAGCGTATGCCTTCATTCTCTCCGAATCTTATTGAATTTGTTTCGAGCATTACCGGCGCTTCACCGGTTTCAATGAGGACCTGCACGTTGGATACCCATTTCCCGTTTATGTAATCACGCCCTCTGACAAGCACATATCCGGCGTACACCTCAACGCGCAGCCCTTCGCTGCCGGCAGCGTTGGTGTTTGCATCGTTCCAGAGATATCCCGCCGACGCCGTGTTAAAGTAGCTTGCGCCGTCGGCTCCCCCGTTTATGAAGGGGTTTTTCGAGTTGAGGTTCCAATGGCTGTGTCCCGTGAAAAGGTATGTGTTCGGATAGCTTTCAATTACGGCTTTCATCTCGGCGTCGTCGTTTATGCCGTCCCAGTTCTGACCGTCAAAGGATCCGGAAACAGTGTTTTCAATGGATTGGTGCATAAATACGAACGCATTTGCATCGGTTTTCGCGGCTTCGGCAAGTACATTTTTTAACCACTCACGCTGCTCGGGGCTGTAGTAGCCGTCGGCCGTACCCTGGCTCTGATCGGGTGTTTCGGCTGTACCGCGTGCTTCTTCGCCAAGGAATATGAAGTAGTCTCCGTTTATAATTTCATAGCGGTAATACTCGCCATCCTTCCATCCCGCAAACTCCCTGAAGCGCTGCCAGTTTTCGTCAAAGAAATCGCCGTCCGCGGCGCCCTCAATTTGATTGTAATAAAACTCGTGGTTGCCGACAGTCATATATGTTTTTATATCCGGAAGATGTTTCTCAAAATACTCACCTAAGAGCGCGTATTCGTCAGGGGCGCCGTGGTCAACGGTGTCTCCCGCGATAAACACGCCTGTCGTTCCGGGGTTGTTTTTCTTGATGTCGTCAAGGGCGGCAAGTATATTGGTTTCATGGGATTTATTTGTGTTGGTGTGAAGGTCTGATATTACGTCGAAGGAATAAAGCATTTCCCCGAGCTGTACTTGCTGTGCTTCGATTCCGCAGGACACGGAGTTCCCGGAAAGTTCGGCTTTCCCGTCCTGAAGGTCATACACAGTGCCGTTGCAGCCGTACGCAATGATTTTTGACGCGCCTGCGGGGATTATATTCCCCGCTGTCATAACGTACACATATTCGTTCTTCGCTTCGTCGTATACGCCGTACCCGATAAAGGTATAGTCATCAAGCGGTCCGTTGTCGCCGCCCCAGTAAAAGGCAACACCGTCGGTAAGCCACTCCCCGGGGGCGGCGGAAAGCGTCCCGTCCGCATATCCCGGCTTTACCCCTTCGGCAGGGGTATACGTCACGCTGCCGGGGGCTGTGGGACCGGTTTGGGAAACTTCAGTAACGGTAAACACTCTGCATTCCACCTCCGAGGCATTTACAGTGTCTCCGGGGGCATAGACGTCATGGGTCTCCTTGTCGTAGTAAACAAGGCTTTCCGAATCAGTCAATCCGGGATCGATTTGTGAAAATTCCGGGAATACGAAATTGTTATTTCCCGTGGCAAGGAGAACGCTCTTGTCCCCCCCGCAGTTGACCTGGACGGAGCCTTCAGGCAGGTAGTAAAGGCGCACATTGTCGATAAGCAGGGCTTCTTCCCCGGTTACATGACCTCCGAGATATAAGTTTTCAAGCTTACCGTTATCTATATTTACTGTCGTGCCAGCCGAAAGGTTCTTCGCCGTCATTGTACCGCTGTCGGCTAAAATCTCACTCTCGCACGTATACCAGCGGTTAAGGTTGGTGTTCAGCATTTCAGTGAATTCCGCGTTCCCGTTCCAGGGGATGTCCCCGCCTATTTTCAGCCATCCGTAATACATGTTTTTGAGGACGGCCAGCTTATTGTAATAGTCGTTTACAAGGGTATATTTGCCGTATCCGTCGGTTGTGTCGGTAAAATCAACATGATAGATGACATCCCCCTCGCTATTAGTATGGTAAAGCTGCAGGGCGTGATTTGTATCGTCGTCCGGATCGGAGACAATGCCCTGGCTCGTGCCGCCCTCGGTCGGATTGAAGCCGGACACACTGTCTATATAAGAAGCATTGACATAATTGTAGTTTGTCACGTCTTTTGAATCACTGAACTTCTCAAAGTCATGCGAATATATCAAAATACCGTATTCCGGATCAAGCTCGCCATTGTAAGGATAAAATTCCGGACCGTCTGAGGCTTCATCTGAAAGCACGGTTATCTCTATCGCATAGAGCTGCGTATAGCCGTCATTCTGCAGGAGAACAAGATGATATGTTCCGGGGACAGTATCCTCAGGAATAGTAATTGTCGATGTCCCGGACTCGTTATCAACATATGTCCATGCCAGAGATTCCTGTCCGGGAATACCAATCTGCATTTTAGGTGTATACAGTCCTACCCAGTCCTTGCTTCCGGTATTTTCATATGTCAGCGTTATACTTTCCCCGGGTAAGCACTTTGTCCGGTCTGCCTCAAGCGACATATTCGCCTCGTCATACGCAGTCCGGTCGATGGCTCGGAAATAAACCTCGTTTGAGCACTGTGTATAGCCATTATTCTGAAGCATCACCGCAAGATACTCTCCGGATATTATATCATTGTTCCATGCCCTGTCTTCAGGAAAACTCACAATACCGTCGCCATTTTCCTTAACATAAAAATAATTCTCATATAGCGTTGTGGGAGTAACCCAGTCTGATGTCATAGTTCTTGTAGGTACAAGAATTATCCAGTCTTTGTCGTATTGAGAATTTGCATACGAGATGCTGAATTCTCCGCCGAGAAAATAAACCGTGCGGTCGATGGAAATTTCCGCACTGTATGATGCGTCAAGCCCGACAGCGGAGACCTCGGCTGGTAACACGGCCGGCTCTGCGGCGCTTTCAGCTTCATCAAGGGCAGCCGCGCCTGAAGCAGGGGCAAGAATGCAAATCATGAGGGCACTCAGAAGCAGGCATAAAATTTTTTTCATGGTTCAAACTCCTTTACAATAATTTTAATATTACCGGTTACGCGTGAACCGGGATTGATCCGCGTCAACAGCCGGACACACCGGCATTGCTTCAAATTATGCTTATACAATACTTATACGGCTTATACGGCACGGGAATAAAGCGGAATATTTCAGCGCAGTTTCTGTTGCCCGCTTTTACCGGTTCTGTTCGAAGGCCGCCGCCTTTTCGGGAAGGGTGAATTCCGTCCGCCCGGAATTATGGAGCATTGAGCCCAATTCCTGCCGCGCTTAGTTTGGCAGTTAACCGGGCGGCTTCAGCAGCACCTGCGTTTTCGTTTCCTTTTTATCAGTTATATGCGGTTATATGCGATACCCGCAGTTACCGTCAGCCTTCGCGGCGCAGCTCAAGCCATTCGCCCTTCCTTCTGTCGGCAGCAATCGCGGCGTCGCGCAGCCTCATGACGCGCAGGGTCCTGCTCCTGTCAAAGCTTGGTATGCCCGTCTCGTAAAAGCGCAGTATATCCCGTATAAGCAGTCCGAACTTATCAGAAACTATGGGTGACGATCTGCTCGTCCCGTCCGGCGCTTCGGCGCACACGAAAAACTTAAGGCTGCTGTCATAAACCATGCAGGCGCTCTTCCCGGAGCTGAAGCGTATATGGAAAATCCTCTGCCCCGCGCCCTGCCTTTCGCACAGGATCTTCTCCGGCTCTTCCTCAATCAGCTTTGCCGTCATTTCCGCCTGATGTATGATATATTCGTCAAGGCTCGCCCCGCCTCCGGCCGTAAGCACTGCCTCCGATCCTTCAAGCCCCTCGAGCTCCGACGCGAACCCGAGTGCCGAGGAACTGAAAACAGGCGCGGAAAACCTGTCCGAAAGCGCGAAAATTTCACGTGCCGTCGCTTCGTCCGGCGCAAAGGTTTTGTCTATGTAGGTAATCTTTCCGAAGGGCAGAGCCCTTTTTGCGTATCCGAGGTGAGTTTCGGGGTTTGAAGGAGCAAGTATGAGCAGTACGTCGCTTTTTTCGCACACTTCCTCAAGAGAAGCGCATTTTACAGCTCCGATTTCAGCGCACCAGGCAGCGCTGTCAACGCCGTCAACCGGAGAGACGTCTTTTTCTCCCCATGCGTATGACACCTTATAATTCAACCCCATATCACGCGCCGCTTTTTTTATCCATGCAGGGTAGTTATTTGCGTGCCATTCACTCAGATAATAATCAATAAATCCAATATGTTTCAATTCAATCCCTCTATTCCCATTCAAACGCCGCAGCTGCGCAAGTTAAATCCAAGCATTTAAATTTATGCTCATCTGCTTATCAAAAGAAAAGAACATTATAACTATTGTGTTTCAGCATTTTTCGTATGATATATCCGCTCTTCAGCCCTATTCAACAATGATTTCGCGTGAAATATCGGCTGAAGCATAAAGCCTGTCCAAAAGCTTTGCGCTCTCAAGAACGCTTTGAATATTGCTTCTGTTCTTTACGCCTGTTTCTATCGACTCAATAAACGCCTTATCCTCACAAAGGTACATATTTGGAATATCGTACTCAGGCTCCTCTGTCTCAAGAGTATTGCCGTCATAAACCGTAAATTTACCACCATATGAAAGGCGCGCCCCTGCCTTGTCGCCGAGAAAATCAATAAACATTTCCTTCTTGTCGATATTCTGCGCCCACGCTCCGTTAAAAGATATGCTCGCCTTGTCTGTACGCACATACCCGCTTATGAAATCCTCTACGTCGTTTATGCCGTTTTCAATATTTTTGGTATCCTCGGCCCACATAGATTTGTATTTATAATACTTCATATCCTTAGCCGTTCCGTTATACGCGTCGCATGTAACCGTTTCAAGTTTTGCTCCGCCGAGTATGTACAGTATGAGGTCGAAAAAATGTACGCCCCAGTCTATAAGAACCCCACCGCCTGACTGCGCCTTATCGGTGAAAGGTCCGCCGAGACCGGGGATCGAACGAAACTCACGGAAAGAACAGTAAACGTGGTATATATTGCCGAATCTTCCTTCTCGGTTCAGCTTTTCAAGCATTTCTACCGATCTGTTGTATCTATTGCATACGCCTATATTCAGTATTTTGCCATATTTTTCCGCCTGATCCGCCATTTCCTTTGAATGTGGATAATCTACTGTTACCGGCTTTTCACAGAACACGTGCTTTCCTGCGGAGAGGGCGTCCATGCTAATGGTATAATGGGCGTAATTCGGCGTCAGCACATATACTGCGTCAACCTCTGGATCGTTGAGCGCCTGCTTATAGTCAGTTATTACATTTTCAATTTTGGGATATTTTTCCTTTTTCGCATAAGCCTTTTCGGGAATAATGTCACAAGCGTATTTGATTCTTACATTCTCCATTTGAGAAAGAGCCGGCAAATGGGCGATATCAGCAATTCTTCCGCATCCTATAACAGCAATAGTTTTCACAAGCACAATCCTTCCTTTTTTACAAATAATAACAGTTAAACATTTTCATTTTTTTGTTTTTTTATAAAGAAATAATACTATTTCCAAGGCTGATTATAGCATTTCAGCCCAAAAGTGTAAATATCAGAATTATACATAAAAATAGATATTTTTTTGTATTCACAAGAAAAAAGGTATTAATTTTCATCAAACAACCTTGATTTTTCAGCGTATAAAGTTTATCATTTAATAAAGTATATTTTTCAGAAAAAGCAGATCAAAAATATAGGCAAAACATGCGCGGCTTTCGCAAAAAATCATAAAACTCCAAATTTACCGAAGAGGTTTATAATCATGGAAAATAAAAATGACCGTACCGTGGTCAAATACCATTTAGACCGCAACCATGTACACAATCCGATAGACTACAGCGGGATACGTCTTCATCAGATAGGACGAATGTTTTGCAGTCCCGGGACAGTTGTAGCCCAGCACACTCATCTCAACTGGTTTGAGTTAACGATAGCGACGCAGGGAGAAGGAGAAATTATCACAAACAATGTGCCTGTGATAATAAGACAAGGAGATATTTATCTTTCTTTGCCTTGTGACAGGCACATGATACGCTCCTCAATGTCAAATCCGCTGAAGTTTGACTTTTTTTCATTCGGAACAGATCTTGAACCGTTTAAAGAAGCTCTTGATAAAATCGCAGGCTCTTTTTATCCTGCAAATCAAAGAGTTTTCAGCGACATGAGGTTAAATGAGATTGTTGAGGAGCTTAACGCTGAGTTCTCAAATCCGGAGTTTATGTCGGAAAAACTTTTATCTTGGCAGCTCATAACGTCATTGTTAAAACTTGCCGTAATACACATAATAAGAGCTTTTATTAAACTGCCGCGCGAAAAATCCAAGCTCGAACCGAAAAATGCTTCCGAAGAGCTTTGCTATCAGGTAATGAACTATATTGACACTCATATTTACACAATAAAAAATCTTTCGGAGCTCACAGAAGTAATCGGTTACAATTACAGCTATATTTCGTCCCTTTTTAAGAAAACAACATCTCAGACTCTGTCAGAGTATTTTACCCAAAAGCGCATGGAAACCGCAAAAATTCTCTTGACCGAGGAAAATATGACAGCTGTGCGTGTTTCAGAACTGCTCGGTTACTCATCGGCGTGCGCCTTCAGCAAGGCTTTTAGCGCGTATTTCAGAATTTTACCGGGAAAAATGAAGAAAAACACAAAAAAAACGACGCTCTAACACTTGACGTCGTTTTTCCTTTCTTCCTTTCACTTGAGTCTGACACTCTGTCAGACTACTTTTATTTATTTTCCTGGCGCTTCTTCAATATTCTGACGCTCCTGTCAAGTATACCGTTTATCTTGGCAATAACAAGTCCGTAATTTGTAAACGGAACTCCTGCCGAAACGGCTGTCTTCATTCTGAACAGCATTTCCCTTTCATTCAGCATACATCCGCCGCAGTGGACTATCAAGGAGTATTCTTTTAAATCCTTCGGGTAATGTCCGCCCTGGGTAAAGTTAAAGTCAAGCTCTTTTCCGGTATATTTCCGTATCCATGCCGGAAGCTTTACTGTACCGATATCGTTGCACTGTCTGTGATGCGTACATCCATCACAAATCAGCACCTTATCGTGGTCCTTTAGTTTATCGAGCATGCCGACTCCGTCTAAAGAGGCTCCGAGAACGCCCTTATACCTCTGCATGAGTATTGAAAATGACGTTAAATATACGTCCTCCGGCACAACCGTGCGTACATATTCGAACACCTGACTGTCGGTAATAACCGCCTGAGGCTTTTCCTTTAGCCCGTCGAGCGCTTTAACCAGCTCCGTTTCCTTTGTAACAATAACGGGAACGTCCGCGTCGAGCAATTCTCTAAGCACTAACTGCTGCGGCAAAATGAGGCGTCCCTTTGGCGCCGCTTCATCAATGGGCGTTACGAGCACAACATATTTTCCCGGCTCTACCAAATCAGCCACTATCACTTTTTCACCCTTATCGGCAAATGAGGCAACCATGTTTTTAAGTGCCTCTATCCCCTCTCCGGTGACGGCGCTGACAGATATTTCGTTTCCGCCCGTGAGTTTTACGGAAGACAAGTCACTTTTATTATAACATATTATGTAAGGGATTTTTGCTTGTTTAAACTTTTCGACAAGCGCACTGTCGCAGTCTGAGAGTTCCTTTGACGAGTCTACTACAAGCACGGCGATATCCGTTTTTCTGAGTATTTCGTATGTTTTTTCAAGTCTAAGCTCGCCGAGCTCCGTATTATCGTCAAGACCTGCCGTATCACATACGCTTACCGGACCGATCGGCAAAAGCTCCATTGATTTTATAACCGGATCAGTCGTTGTTCCTGCCTTTTCGGACACTATCGAGAGCGGCTGATTTATAAACCGGTTTACAACGCTTGATTTACCGGCGTTGACAGCTCCGAAAAAAGATATAAACGTTCTCTCTGAGCTAGGCGCGGAATTATTCACTTTTCATCACCTTTACTTTCATTTTTTCAAATTTAAAAACACCTGTTTAAATCAGAATCTGAAATCTCTTTTTCCGTTTCCGATATTTTGTATGTACTCTGCCGCAAGCTTTTTTACTTTGGGATTGGGTATATTTTCAAGTTCCTTTTCTATCATCTTTTCACCGATAATTTTGGTTTTGTCGCTTGCGTAGTCCTCAAGGAACTCCTTAAGAGTCATAAGTGCGTTAGGATGACAGCAATTTTGAATTTGTCCCGCTTTTAGCAAGCTCATAAACCTGTCCCCGGTACGCCCTTCTCTGTAACAAGCGGTGCAGAATGATGGTATATATCCCATTTCCATGAGCCAGCGCACTACCTCGTCAAGAGTACGGTTATCGCTTACATCGAACTGAGCCGAATTATCCTCTTCGTCCTCAGGTTCGTAGTATCCGCCGACGGAAGTTTTCGAGGCGCCGCTTATTTGTGAAACGCCGAGTCTTATAACTTTTTCCCTTACGCTCTTACTTTCACGTGTGGAAATTATCATGCCGGTATACGGAACGGAAATACGTATAAGCGCGCAGAGTTTGGCGAATATTTCGTCGCTTATGCCGTTATCAAACGCGCTCGGATCTATGTCGTCGGCGTGCTTTATTCTCGGCACGCTGATTGTATGCGGACCGACTCCGTGACAGGCTTCAAGGTGCTCGGCGTGCATAAGCAGTCCGCAGAATTCGTATTTATAAAGCTCAAGTCCGAACAGCACGCCAAGTCCCACGTCGTCAATTCCGCCCTCCATGGCTCTGTCCATTGCCTCTGTATGGTAGGCATAATTATGCTTCGGACCTGTGGGATGCAGCTTTTCATAGCTTTCCTTGTGGTATGTTTCCTGGAACAGTATATAAGTGCCGATTCCGGCTTCTTTAAGCTTTCTGTAATTTTCGACGGTGGTAGCCGCGATGTTTACGTTGACACGCCTTATCGCTCCGTTTTTGTGCTTTATTGAATAGATGGTTTTTATACATTCGAGTATATACTCGATAGGATTATTTACGGGATCTTCTCCGGATTCTATGGCAAGTCTTTTATGTCCCATATCCTGGAGCGCTATTACTTCCTTTGCCACATCCTCCTGTGTGAGCTTTTTGCGCTTTATATGCTTGTTGCACGCATGATACGGACAGTACACACAGCCGTTGACGCAGTAATTCGACAGGTAAAGCGGAGCAAACATTACGATACGGTTACCGTAAAAGTCCTTTTTTATCTGTTCGGCGAGGTCATACATTCTCTTTATTCTCTGCTCGTCCTCACAGGCAAGAAGAACTGACGCTTCCTTATGCGAAAGCCCTTTTCTCTGCTCAGCCTTGTCGATTATTGCGTCAACAAGTTCAAGGTTATTTTTGTTTTTTTCTGCGTAGTCGAGAGTTTCGAGGATTTCCTCATGATTTATAAACTCCTCGGCTTTCATTGATTTTGGATTATACATTATCTTTTTCCTTTCTTTCCGGTCAGAACAGCTTTCCGGTTAGTTTTTTATTTATATTATATTTTTTATACTTAATTATATTTGAATATATTTAAAGTATTCAATTAACGGCCGTATGCGGTTTTGACGCTTACTCCTTCAAGTCTGCCGAGTTTTCCCGAAAGTGCGCTAATTTCGTCCTGAGGTGCGTCAACCGCAACGCTTATGAGGTTTATTCCCTTAGCTTTATAAGGTATCCCCATTCTGCCTATTATATAGTCGCCGTATTCGTGCAGAAGCTCGTTTACCTTTGCTGAAAACTCGTTGTTGTCAAGTACTATAGCTATTACCGCAACTCTTGTTTCTTTTTGTTCATTATTCATTTTACTGTCTCCTTGATATTTTGTTTTTTTTAGTAGTATGTAAATGTATTGCTTTTATTCTGAATTTAGAATATAATATTGTTCATGATAGCTAAGCGGACAGAACATGCGATTTTTGTTCAAAGCATGAGCGAAAAAGGTGCAAAAGCAGTTGTAAATAGTCACAAACAAAAGCTTTAACGCAATGTAAGGAGAAATGTTACCGCATGAAAAGCAAATATACCATAACCATTAAAGAAGTTGTATCAGAAAATTTTGAGATTGAAGCAGATAACATACATAAGGCTTTAGAAATCGCAGAAAACCTGTATAAATCCGGTGAACTGGTTTTATGCCCGGGCAATTTAATTGACAAGAAAATATCTGCAAGAGATAAGAAAGGGCAATACGTAGATTGGTATGAATTTTAATTTTAATACAGAGTTAGTCAGTGATTATAAGAGCAATTCTCAAAGAATAAGAGTTATGAGTGAATACTGGGTTTCACATAATATTTTTTGCCCCTCTTGCGGAAATGCTCATATTGTTAATCTTAACAACAACATGCCGGCTGCAGATTTTAAATGCGATAACTGCGGTGAAATTTACGAATTAAAATGTAAAAATAAAAAAATCGGCAAAAAAATTGCTGACGGTGCATATTCAACCATGATCGAAAGAATTACAAGTACGAGCAATCCGGACTTGTTTGTAATGCAATATTCTGACAATTTGCAGGTTATAAATCTTACACTTATACCGAAATTCTTCTTTGTGCCCTCCATAATAGAAAAGAGAAAACCGCTTTCAGAGAATGCGCGCAGAGCGGGATGGACAGGTTGTAATATTTTATATTCAAAGATACCCGATCAGGGAAAAATAGCGATAATAAATAATCAACAAATTATAGACAGAAAGCTTATTATTGATAAATATGCTAAATTAAAAAAGCTGCAGACAAATAATATTGAAAATCGTGGTTGGCTTTTAGATGTTTTATCCTGTACTAATGCTATTCCTGACACTGACTTTTCTCTGAAAGAAATGTATCAATTTGCAGATGAATTACAATCAAAGCATATAGAAAATCACAATATAAAGGCAAAAATAAGACAGCAATTACAAATTTTGCGTGACAAGGGTTTCATCGAATTCTTAGGCAATGGACATTATCGAAAAATAATTAAATAGAACTTACAGCACATCGCTCTTTCCCCAAACGCGGCGATTAGGCAACCCACGATGCGAAATGGCGTGGAAAACTAACAGCGTAAAATATAATTTTTTATTGATTGCGCACGAATACTTATTTATATTTAATAAAAATCAAAGCTCTGCCAAGTGACAGAGCTTTTTACATATATGCTTTAAGCGTGGGACGAACAAAAATAACGCCTTACGTTTCATTATATAAAAAAGCTCGTGCCGCAATGTTATTTTGGCAAAAGGTTTTTATTTTTACCCATATTTTTTGTATTCGTACCTGTATACCCTCTCGGAACGAATCCTTGAGGTGAAGGTGGTATACGAATACTTTATTTTTATATTAGCATAAGTTTTTTAACAAATATAGCTGAAAAGGGAAAAATTTACTCTTAATGCAAAACATACAAAAACGCAAGAATCAAATTAACAAAATTGACAGTTTACCTTTTGAGCTTTTTGTTGTATAATTTTTAAAATAAACGTTTTATAAGGTTTTGAATAGAGGTAGTAATATTGAGCGACGCAAACAGGCTTGCCGAAATACTTGAAAGAGAAAAGGTTCTTGACACGGAATTGATGTATGAACTGCTGACTGACGAGAGCGCTGACCAACCGTTAAAGGAACGTGCTGACAAGGTAAGACGCAAAGTTTACTCGGACAAGGTTTACATAAGAGGTTTAATTGAATTTACAAATTACTGCAAAAACAACTGTTTTTACTGCGGCATACGGGCTTCAAATACAAAAGCAAGCAGGTACAGACTGAATGTGAAAGAGATTCTTGAATGCTGTAAAACCGGATATGAGTTGGGATTTCGCACTTTTGTACTTCAGGGCGGCGAGGATCCGGGCTTTGACGATAAGGCTGTATGCTCCATAGTAAGCGGTATTAAGGAGCTTTACCCCGACTGTGCCGTCACCCTTTCAATCGGTGAAAAAAGCAAGAGCAGTTACAGAGATTATTTTGCCGCAGGCGCTTCAAGATATCTTCTCCGTCACGAAACGGCGTCTGACAGGCACTACGCCAAGCTTCATCCTGCCGCAATGAGCCTTGAAAACCGAAAAAGATGCCTTTATGACCTGAAGGATATAGGTTTTCAGGTGGGAGCGGGATTCATGGTAGGTTCACCGTATCAGACTGTCGAAAACATACTTGAGGATCTGCGCTTTCTCAAAGAACTTGATCCGGATATGATAGGCATAGGTCCGTTTTTGCACCACTCCGAAACGCCTTTCGCAAAGTTTCCCGACGGCAGCCTTTCTCTTACCGTAAAGCTGATTTCGGTTCTGCGCCTTATGTTTCCGCATGCGCTTATACCTGCAACCACGGCTCTTGCGACAATACATCCGAAAGGACGTGAAATGGGCCTTGCCGCAGGCGCTAACGTCGTAATGCCAAATCTTTCGCCGGATAATGTCAAGGCAAAATATACACTGTATGACAACAAGGCCTGCACCGGCACGGAAGCCGCCTCGTCTTTGGAGGAGTTAAAGGCGTGTGTGAATAATATCGGGTACCGTATTGTAACCGATATCGGCGACGTCAACAGAAAATTATGACCGGACGACACGCCCGTATGTTCCGGCTAAAGGTAAAATTATGAATATGAATATGATCAGAACAAGGCTTGATAATATCAGAAAAAAAGACAAAAGCGATAAAGTTTTAATTCTTATCGCTGTAAGCTTACTCATATGTTTATTCGGCTTCGGAATGGGTGTTTTTTCCAAATTTCTGGACTACCGGCAGGCGTTCCTGCCCGGCATTTTGGGATATATTGACTCGGCTCTCGATCTGCACAATTTTTTAGGTGCGTTTGCGCCTTGGCTGTTTTTAGCACTGTGTATTGCCGTATACAGCAAAACGCCTTTAAGAGCAGGAGTAAATGTATTTTTGTTTTTTGCAGGCATGGTAAGCGGATACTACTTATACTGCAATTTCGCGGCAGGCTTTTTCCCTGAAAGCTATGCGATGATATGGGTATTTCTCACGGTGGTTTCACCGTTTTTTGCTTACATTTGCTGGTACATGCCTGGAAATGGGTCGCTTTCCGTAATACTTTCCGGCGCTGCGCTCTCATTTTTCATAAACAGCGCCTTTGCGTACGGTATGTTTTACATATCTGTTCGTTCTCCTCTTTATCTCGTGCCGCTTGCCGCCGCGGCGTTTGTCCTTAGAAGGCACAACATAAAAGAGGAAGCCGCCGTAATCGTAACGGCAATGACTGTGGCTGTGCTTATTTCTTTGTTTTCACCTATACATATATATTAACTCAGAAAATCGTATATTTTGATGTTTAATTCAGAAAAAAGGGGCAATGTTAAATTGATAAATGAAGATATTTGGGATAAGTTATATTCTGCCGCGCGAAAAGTACAAAACGCAAGAACAGTGTCTCCGTTTATAGATGCCGGAAGCGTAGCGGCGGCGCTTATCACAAAGGACGGAAACATATACGCCGGCGTTTGCATAGACTCGGCTTGCTCGCTCGGAATGTGTGCCGAACGAAATGCGGCAGCGAACATGATAACAAACGGCGAGAGCAAAATTGACAAAATCGTTGCCGTCATGGGCGATTTCTCTTGCGGAATGCCGTGCGGAGCCTGCCGTGAGCTTATGATGCAGCTTGACAAGGAAAGCCCTGACATCGAAATACTTGTGGACATACAAAGTAAGAAAACCGTAAAGCTTGGGGAACTTGTACCGGACTGGTGGGGCGCCGGAAGGTTCGGTATATAAACATAATAACTCTGTTTTTACACGGCTTTTCGCTGGCGTATGATTAAATTTTCTATGTATTTGTTTTCTGTTTTGTTAGACAAAAATATACCTGTATACAAAAGGAGTATGATATGAGCGAACGCTTTACAAGGACGGAAATGCTTCTCGGGAAAGAAGCAATGAGTATACTTGCAAAATCAAAAGTAATAGTTTTCGGGCTCGGAGGCGTGGGAGGATACACAGTCGAGGCTCTCGCAAGAAGCGGAGTCGGGAACCTAACACTGGTAGATAACGACGTGGTAAGCGAAAGCAACATAAACAGGCAGATAATCGCTCTTGAGCAGACTGTCGGCAAATACAAAACAGATGTCTGTGCCGAGCGTGTTCTTTCGATAAATCCAGACATCAATGTCACAAAAAAGCAAATGTTTTTTCTGCCTGAAAACGCGCAAAACATTGATTTTACAGAGTTCGACTATATCGTTGACGCAATAGACACGGTAAGTGCGAAAATATGCCTTGCCGAAACGGCAGGCAGGCTTGGTATACCTATAATCAGCTCCATGGGAACCGGAAACAAATTAAATCCCGCAATGCTCGAAGTCGCCGACATTTACTCTACGTCTGTATGTCCGCTGGCAAGAGTTATGCGCACCGAGCTTAGGAAGCGCGGCATAAAGTCATTAAAAGTGGTCTACTCAAAAGAGCCGCCTATATCACCTAAAGCTGTTCAGGCAGCTCAAGACAACGATAATGTTCAGCTTGACGGCGAAGATTCAGACAAACAGCGAAAGAGAAGTATTCCCGGCAGTACCGCCTTTGTTCCGCCGGCTGCCGGTCTGATAATCGCTTCCGAGGTTATCAAGGATCTCATATCAAGCAGTAAGTAAATCAAATATAAACACAAATATAACTCTATAACATATAAAAATAAGGTGGTGTCTGCAATTGAATACAGCACTGAAGTCTGTAAATAAAAAAATAATTTATAACTATTACTGCACCTGGACATCGCAAAAAACATGGAATTGTTCCGTAAATCCCGACGCAATCACTGCGCAGGACATGCGTGACAGACTTGGAAGCGAGTTTCTTTTCGGCGAAAAAGGAGTTCTCAACTTTCACCCGGAATGTATTCGTCAAGATATGCTTGTCGTGCTTGATGACGGCTGGGACGTCGCAAAGGGCGTTACTCATGAAAAAGATTCCGACAACGCCTCTTTCGGCTCTCTTATTCCGGACGCAGGCAAATTTCCGGAGATTGCCGGACTTGCTCCGTATGAACGTCTTAAGGCGCTATCTCAAAAGGTAAAAGAACTTGGATACGCCGGACTCGGACTTTGGGTACCGTCTAATTATTTCGGTGAAGATGTTTCGGAAGATTACGGGGAGAGGCTGAAAAAAGCCGGCGCATTTTGGGAAGAAAGAGGAAAAATGTGTTCTTACGCTGACATAAAGTATCTGAAGGTCGACTGGGGATACCACGGCAGGGACATACGTTATCGCTCTCTTATGACAGAGGCTGTGAAAAAGCATTCACCGTCAACGCTTATCGAACACGTTGTCGGAATTTTCGGCATGCCGTATGATCCAGAGCCTGATAAGCAGCAATCTCCGGAATTTTTAAGTTTTCTTGACACGGCAAAGCGCACTTTTCTCGTTTCCGACGTCTACCGCACATATGATGTTGTTGAAAAACTTTCAACCGCAACGACTCTCATGCGTATTTCAAAGCTTTTCGACGTAGGAGCGGCGGCAGGCGACGGACTTGCCGGAATAATCAATGTCGAAGATGACATCACGGTCGCGGCGGCGCTTGGGATGAGCTCCGGAATAATGCGGGATCCCTGCGGTCCGTACTACGGCGACGTAACAAAGGCGCTTGTGTGGCAGAGATTTTCTCCGCCGTGGCGCCTGGAGGCAGAGAACTGTTTCCACTCTGACGAGCTTTTGTGCGACAGCTACTTTTTTGATTCTCCCGAGGGCGTTTGGCCGTATGTCGGTCAGAAAACTATAAAACAATACGCTCCGTCATGTATTTCAAGAGGCGTACCGCTCCCGGACGTTGACGTAAGCCCGCACGTAAACGGGAAAAACAGCGAAAACGGAGAAAGCTCCGAAAAGCCGTTCGTACTTGCATCAAAGAACCCTGATACTTTGACGTATACCGTTGCCTCACTGCCGAGGACTGCGGAAAACAAATACAAATACCGTGTTCCGGCAAAGGTCACTGTAAAAGATGCTGAATTAACCGCTCCTATCGGAATTTTTGGTACGTTTGAGAAATTGAATATACAGTTTACGGAAAATTTGAATAATATTCGTGTTCTTGCACGTGACATGCTGTCGGAGGAATGCTTTTCCGATATTACAAATGAGGTTTCATATTCACGTGACACTTTGACGATAGACGGAAAGCTTCTCGAAAAAACAGCTTCAAAACGTGCCGGCGGCGATCTCAGTGAAAACGCCGTTATTATTAAACTCGAAAGGATTTGAAAAAATGCTTATCACAGACAAAAACGAATTGAAAAATTATTCGGGCAAAAAGCGAATTTGGCAAGGTATTCCGAGTATTGTCGGAACAAAGGGCGGTCGTTTGTTTTCTACATTTTATTCGGGCGGATCCGGAGAGCAGTTCGGAAATTACTGCCTTTTGCTGATGAAAGAGAGAGGCGACGAAAGCTGGATAGATCCGGTTGCCGTTGCTGCTCCCGATAAACCGGATTGCCAGAGGTTATACGATCCAAACGTGTGGATATCGCCCGACGGGGCTCTTTGGTTCTTCTACACAAAGGCTCTTCCCTGCGGTCTGTACGCAAGCGTTTGCCGGGATCCCGACGCAGATGAGCTCAAGTGGGAGCAAGAGCGTTTTATAGGAAATGATGTCATGATGAACAAGCCCATTGTCACAAGCTCCGGAAGATGGCTGCTGCCTATTGCCGTATGGGCAAAAAATATTTTTGCGGGAAATGTACGTCAGCGGGAAAACGATGATCCGATAGAAAGAGGCTCTTTTGTGTATGCCTCCGACGACTGCGGACAAAGCTTTTACAAGCTTGGCGGCGCTGATGTTAAAAACCGCGCTTACGATGAGCACATGGTCATTGAAAAGCGTGACGGAAGTCTTGAAATGTTTGTGCGCACTTCGTACGGCATAGGAAAAAGCATTTCTGCCGACGGCGGCAAAACATGGTCCGAAGGTCAAGACAGCGGCTTTGGCGGTCCGAATTCACGTTTCTTTATAACTCGCTTAAATTCGGGAAATCTGCTGCTTGTAAACCATGTAAAATGCGAAGGTCAGCGAAAAAATCTTGCCGCCATGATATCCTCCGACGACGGAAAGAGCTGGTCGGAGCCGCTCATGTTAGACGAACGAATGAGCGTTTCATACCCTGACGGTTTTGAAGCTTCAGACGGTTACATCTGCATTACATACGACAGAGAGCGTGGCTGTGAGGAAAGCGCCGAAAAGGCGTTATCCAAGGCTCGCGAAGTGCTTTATGCCCGTTTCACCGAAAAGGACGTACTTGCCGGCGAGCTTGTTTCAAAAGGAAGCTTCTTAAAGAAGATAATATCTGCTTTAGGCACTTACGACGGTGATGCCGAAGCTTTATACAAAAAATAAAACCAAATTTATCCGCTTTTACAAAAAATAAAGAAACAGCCGAACGGACTGACTGCCTTATCAAGCGCAAACTCCGTGTGGCTGTTTTTATTTGTTTTAAAATATACCTGTATACTAATTTTTAGGCAATATGAGTCTTCCGCCGTCGACAACATGATTTGAGCCGGTAATAAAAGACGCCTTGTCTGAAGCAAGGAACATTATTACGTTTACTACTTCCTGCGGATCCGCCGCTCTGCCGAGCAGAGTATGCATATCTGCCATTCCCGGTCTTGTGAGCACCGGTCCCGGAGTTACGCATACGGCACGTATATTATGACTTGCTCCGTAAATCGCCAGCGAGCGTGTAAGTCCGTACATTATCCCGCTTTTCGCCGTGGGATACGCCATTCCCATGCCGCTTCCCTCTTCTCCGCTCACTGAACCTATATTTATTATTACTCCGCTTTTTTGCTTTACCATCTGTTTCATAACGGCATGCGCAAAGTAAAACGGTCCTTTCAGATTTACATCAAGTCCCCAGTCATACACCTCGATAGGCATATCGGCAAAATCCTCATAATGATTCAGCATTCTGCACTCATACCCGCCGGCACAGTTCAAAAGTATGTCTATACTTCCGAACTCTTCAATCGCCTTGTCTTTTGCTGCGCATACCTGCTTATAGTCCCGAACGTCTGCGACTGCAAAGCTGCATTTCCCGCCGTTTTCTCGTATTTCACCGCATCTTTGCTCAAGCGCCTTTTCGTTTATATCCACAAGCAATACGTTTGCTCCTTCCTTTGCGAAGCACTGTCCGCTGAGCAGTCCCATTCCCGAAGCGCCGCCGGTAATAATAACTGTTTTGTTTTCAAACATTTATTTCACTCCCCTGCCATTTTACTCAAGTTTTATCGGCAAGTTAATAATAACATATTTACAAAAAAAAATAAATGAGCTATAATACCGATAACCGAAACTATTCTGCTAAAGGAGTGGTAAAATGCCAAAAAGTCCAATCATTCTTTCAGATTATTTTGCTGCCAAGTGTATTTTCGGAGACGGAAAGGAATGTGACTTCCGCTCCCTTCCGAGACCGTTTTATATAATCGCAAATATAAAGAGCGGCAAGGCTGTATTTGAAGGAAGCTCGGCAAAGGCGGAAGTAGACGGGGGCGACCTGTTATTCATACCGTTAGGAGAAACATATATTTCACGCTGGTATGGAAAAAACGCTTACTGTAACAGTATATTTTTCTCGTTTTCTCATCAGACTGATCCTTTGGCAAAGCGTTTTTACACAATGCAGAAAATAAGGCTTACTGACAAGGCAAAAGCGGAGCAAGTTGCGGATATTATAGATTTTCTTACGGATTGCGCGAAAGACGGCGGCGGTGATTCCGGAACGTCGTCATTTGAAGTAATGAAAAGTTTTTTTGAGCTGTGTGAGGCAGTTTTTTCAGTTCTCCCTTACTCAGAAAAGAGAACACGCTCGGAGGCAATAAAAAACGCTGTCGAATATATTGAAAATCATTTTTCAGAAAGCTTTTCGGTAAAGCACCTCGCTGACTTATGCTATTTAAGCGAGTCAAGGTTTTATCACTTATTCAAACAAATCACCGGCGTATCCCCGATAACATACAAAAACGCGAAAATGGTAAACAATGCCGCAAAGGTGTTACGATTATATCCGGATATGCCCATAGATGAGCTCAGTGCAAAATGCGGTTTTGAGTCGTCGGCGTACTTTAGAAAAGTTTTCAAGCATTTTACGGGTGTTTCACCCTCGGATTTTAAACACATTAACTCACTTTAAAGCTGTTTTTTGTGCGTTTTTCACAATACGTTTGTACCTTTTAACCAAAAATCCAAAACGCTGTTGAATATGGTGCGGCGGTATGCTAAAATGTAGAAAATCCTGGAAAAATTATTTTGTAAACGGGATTTTACAATACTTTTCTTGTTGGAAAGGAAGATTTATCGTATGGAAAATAAAATACGCGAGGCTTACTACCTCGCCGACGATTACGAATACGGCAGAGGCTGGTCGCCGGCTCCTGCGTCAGGTTGGTGGTACGACGGCAGAGGCGCAAAAGAACTTGACAGAAACTATGCGCCTTACTCAATCAGCAACGTAAAGGGAGAAGCTCCCACCGGCATGGTAAGAGAGCTTCGCAAGACCTCGGAAGGCTGTGTTACCGTTATTGCGACGGTTCGCATAAACTCCGGATTCGACGGACTTTTTATCCGTCTTTATGACAGCGACAAGAACGACGCCGCCTGCATGTACACCAAAGACGGCAGCTATTATGCACTGGGCAAAGCGCAAAAAGAAAAGCTATTATGCGACGCAGCCGAAACTAATGGCAAGCATGTCTTCAAAATCGTCCTTAATTTTGACACAAAAAAGGTCTCATACACGATTGACGACGTTTTTGTCGGCACTGTGCCTCTTACCGCAAAGTACATAAAGTACTATAAAATCGGAACATTTGCCGGAAACATAATCGACGTCGAAATGCTTGAGACTCGCATACATGCAAATTACACTGTAAACGAAAAGTTTTCTCTCTATCTTCCCGGAACAGTTCCGTCCGAGTGGAACGACGAATGCGAAGAAGACGCCAGCGTAAAAACAGACGGCGACAATCTCGTTCTCAAGTCGGAAAACAAATCTCCGGCAGTCATATCCAAGAGCTTTAATGCAGTAAGCGGAAAGCTGTGCTTTGAGTCTTTCTTCTTTATGCCCAAAATTGAGGACGGAGCAAAGATATCGCTTTTATCCGCCGGAAAACCGGTTATTGAGTTTTCTACCCTTGACGGTTCATTTTGCGTGAACGGCAAAATGATAAGATATGCCAAAGACGAAATATGGTACAGACTTCGCTTTGAGATTGACGCCGACAAAAAGAGTGCTCTCATCAAAGTCAACGGAAAAAACACTGAAACGATAAAGCTTGCGAAATCGGCCCCCATTGACGGAATTTCTTATTCTCTCTGCGCCGAAAACGCTGAGCTTAAGGTTGACTACATAAAGCTTTTCCACATGATTGATTATCCGGATTATTGTCCGAAGCCCAAGCTTCCCAAGGGCAAAGACGACTATGTCATCGGCATGAACATGTGCTCGCTGTGGCACACCGGCTCTCATGTCGGCTGGGACTGCATTTCTCCGTACCCGGAAATTAAGCCGGTTATCGGATACTATGATGAAGGTCTTCCGGAGGTTGCCGACTGGGAAATCAAATTCATGCTCGAACACGGCGTTGATTTTCAGCTTTACTGCTGGTACTCCTCACAGACAAACGCTCCGATAAAGACCACCGGTCTTTCAGAAGCCATTCACGACGGATATTTCAACTGCAGATACAGCGATATGTCACGCTTTGCTCTGCTATGGGAAGCGGCAAACGCCGCACATCCTGCCGGAAGCGAGGCTTTCCGCCGCTATTTCGTACCGTACTGGATTGAGCAGTTCTTTAGTGACAAGCGTTACATGACTATTGACAACAAGGCTGTTATGGCTGTTTTCGGAACATGGCAGCTTATCAAGGACTTTGGCAGCCCTGCCGGAGTTAAGGCGGAGTTTGACTATTTGAGAAGCGAAGTAAAAAAACTCGGTTACGACGACCTTATCATTATGAGCTGCGGCGGACCGAGCAACGAGGTTCGCGACTGCGGATTCGACGCGGCTTACGCTTACAACTGGGGCAAGCAGGGATATGATCCCGATTTTACGAGCAAAGCAATACTTTCGCAGCAGGCGTTAGGACTTGTGCATGTAGTTCCTACCGCAAGCACAGGCTTTAACAACGTAGCTTGGGCTGAAACACGCAGTCCCGATATGACTGCCGAGGACTTCAAGAAGCTGCACACCGAATTCAAAGAAGAAATGCTGCCGTCATTCAAGGACAAACCCGACTGGACTCATCGCTTCGTTATGATGTCCAACTGGAATGAATACGGTGAAGGAACGTACATCATGCCGTGTCCTAAGCTCAACGGTTTTGGATATCTTGACGCCGTAAGAGAGGTTTACACAAAGGAAAAAGGCGAGCACACTGACGATGTTCCTACCGCAAACCAGCTTTCAAGACTTTCTTACCTTTATCCTCAGGAACGCAAGATGATACGCACCCAAGGCTACTACACCGCTCCCGAACCCGACAAGGTAATAAAGGCAGTAAACTTCGGGAAGGGAAAAATTGAGGAATTGTGGAGCCTTACCGGTCTTGAAGCAGAACTTACCTCCAAGGGTTCAGTAAAAGGCGTCAGCCACTCCGCCGACCCGAATATAACAATGAAAACACCTTTCTCGCTCGATATGAGCCACTCAAAGGGAGTTACTCATGTAAGAATTCGCGGCAAGGTTTCCAAGCCTACAAACGTTGAAATTTTCTACGTTACCGCAGACGGTCCGGAATTTACTCAATCCCAGTCCTTCGGCGCGATGCTTACACCCGAAAAGGATTACGGCATATGCACGATAAGAAATCAGCCGGCTCTTGAATCTCCCATCACCTGCATAAGAGTTGACCCGGCAACGGCTCCGGATGTGGAATTTGAATTGTTCGGATTCGACCTTATGCGTGACAGCACACGTCCGGAATTCTACCTCAACGGTGAGCCGCAGCCGATAAATTCTCCGGTACAGGTGAAAGACGGATACACGCTCTTCCCGTTCAATCCTTATCACGTGCTCGTTTACAAGCTTGGACTTTATTACGAGTATGTTGACTCCAAGAAGGAGCTCTCGTTCTACTCAAAGAACGCAAGCATTGTCTTTACTCTCGGTTCGAGAAATGCAGTAATAAACGGAGAAAAAGTACTGCTTGACATACCGGTTGAGATTTTTGACGGACTTCCTTTGCTTCCTCTTGAGGTTATGAGCAAGGTATTCGGATTTAAGTTCAGCTACAAAGCGCCTAAACTTACAATAACAACAAAGTAATCATTAAAAAACAATAAAAACTCGGAGCTTCCTATTTTAGGGAGGCTCCGAATTTTTTGTTAATCTGAATTTTTTATGTATTCCACAGTTATTTCCTGCGGCACGTTAAGTTTTATCTTTTCTCCCTTTTTCATAATACAGCTTATTTTTCCGAAAGGAGTCGGAATTTCAACCGATGCCTCCTCAAGTCCGAGAAGCGACGGAGCAAGGCGTATTTTGCGGTATCCCGCTTCCAGTATATCAATCCCGAGCAGTGCTTTTGGAATTGAATACAACGGTGAGCCGCCCCATGCGTGGCTATGATCAAAGCTGTATGTCGTATGAAACATTCTTCCGTCGTGGTATCTTAACAGTTCCGCCGTTCTTATCACGTCAAATTCAGAAAGCGCCATATATCCGTAGCTGAACGCCGTCATAAGGCTTTCTATGTAGTAATCTCCGGTACATGCAAGCGGTTCCGAGTGGCGGGGACTGTCGAGATGTATTGACTGTCTGCAATATTTCAGCGTGTGCGCGCAAACCTCAAGTACCTTATTAAGCTCGGCGTCGGAGGTTTTCGTGCGGCAAACTTCATGCGCCGGATAGCAGGTTGCAATCATGCTTATTCTTACCCTTGCCGGACTATCCGACCTGTTGTTTAACGATACTCTGTATCCGCCGATACTGTGAAGCTGAAATCCACGGTATTCGCAGTCGGAATCAAAGGCAAATTTTTCCCATGTGCCGCCCTCGTCCGTTTCAAAGCAGTTTACCGTCATTTCAAGAAGTCCTTTTGTTTTTACGGATAACTTTACAAAACCTGCGTAAATTTTGTCGTACCCGAGGACTAACTGTTTAAATTCATGCGGCAAAACCGTGATATTCTCTGCGGTTTCTCCGCTGTTTAACGCCGGAACAGGTAACAGCTCTTCCTCAGCCCTTACCGGAATCGGAGCGGTAATACAGTGCCATATGTTTGGCGTAAGAACAGCAAAATCATATTCATCAGGTTTTACTCTCGAATCAAATTCGTATGGCGCGGCAAAGGCTCCGTTTCTTCTTGCAAGCCATGTTTCGTCAGTACAGACAATCTTTTTTGTTCCGTCGCAAAATTCAACTTCCGCTGTGAGCATGAAACCGCCATGTCCTTTGGAATATTCGTTTATTCCGACAGGATTAAGCTTTACTCTCGCAAAAAATTCAAGCTCCGGCTTCTCGGGACAATAACTTACTACCGAAGCGTAATGACTCGGACGTGGAAAATCATTGAACAGAAAATCCCCTCCGACGCATGCCGGACCGGTAGCTATGACCGTTCCGTTACAGTAAAGCTGAACCTCGGTATCGGCGCTGAATCGTATATTTACATTTTTTATATTTTTTTCGTACTGATATTTTTTTAAGAACTCGGCGACAGTATATTCGCCGGTTTTATTTTCAGCCATTGCGCTGAAAGACGAGTTTTGAAAGCCGGGGTATTTTTCCTTGTCAAGCCAAATCCATTTTTCTATGTCTGAAATCATAACCTGCTCCTCTTTTGCTCATAAAAGCCGTAAACGACGTCATCATATCAGCTTCGGGATTACATTTATAATAATCAGTGCCGCAAAATTAAGCGCAACCCCAACAATACATTTTTTATTCGGTCTTTCCTTGAAAATTACAGCGGCGACCAACGTTGAACAAATAAGGCTCACTCCGATACTCACCGGATACAGCTGAACGGAGGATAGAAATCTGCCGGCCTCGGTTTTGAAATATGTATTCAAGAACAGGCACAGCGCCATAACCGAAACCATAAAATACGCCGATTTAAGTCTTATAGCCATTATTTTAAGCTTTTCATGTTCCTTGTTTCCGAAATTTCTGAAAAACAAGAATACAACTATTAAAACTACAAACCCGAACAAATAAGTATAGAAATTAAAAACAGCGTTTGAGTCGTTATTTTTTAATTCCACAAAAGCCTTTCCGACGAAAAATTCCCCAAGTCCGCTGCTGAATGCGCAGATAAAAAGCAGCACAAAATCCCTTATTTTCATTTTACCGTTTAGCCCGACGTTATATCCGACCATCAGATAAGCCGCAAACAGCAGAACAATCACACCAATCCACTGCACAGGCAAAACCTTATCGCCGTAAAGCACGCTGCACATTACAAGCGGCACTACAAGTCCGAGATTGAGAAAAACATTTACCAGCATAAACGCTCCGGTTTTCACCGCAAGAAGCCACGAAACTATAAACACCGCCGTTGAAGCGCCGTTCATGGCAGACACAGCTATGGTTCCCGGTTCTACACTCGCAATATTTGCGATGTTTCCGCCGACACATGCCAATACACCGCTTATCAGCGCGCATATCAGAATTCTTACGGAATTCAAAAACACGGCGTCGGTTTCGTTTTCTGCATAAACGCTTGTTTTCTTTCCCAAGTACCCCTTTACCGTGCCTGCGGCTATGGATACCGCAAGCAGTAAATAGCCCTCAATCATCGGCCTCATTCTCCTTTGCAAAGGCTCTAATTTTTTCTTTTTACACCGCAGGCGCAGCATACCGTAATATGCCGCGCCCACACTTTATATCATTATTATTTTTATATACTCAATTATTTTTATATACTCACGTACTCAAGCTTTTAAATCTGAGGTTATCTTTATATATCTTCCGTCGAGCTCGTAATTAAATCCGCAGATATCACACAGTGCGTCAAGACTTAACATCGGCAGGCTGTCGTAAAACTCAAGCGGCTCGGGAAGCTTATACTTTTCGCCGTTGACAATTACATATTTCTTGCCCTCGGTAAAGTACATCTTCTTATCCTTATGCACCAAATAGAGAGTGCGCTCATCACGATACCACTCGTGGTAGAATTTAAGATTCTCATACGGGCGGTTCTGTTCAAACGGTATATACACGCCTGTTTTCTTGATCATCGGAAGCACGGAAGCTGTATGCTGCTTTCCGTCAACCAAAATTATAGGAGTCTTTGTATCTGTCATAAGCTCAATGCTTTCAATTTCAAATTCTCCGGCCCCGCCGGTCGGATCTATTCGTAGACCTGTGATTTTGCCTTTCCATGTCGGCAGCAGTGAAAAATTGAAATTACACTCGAGAAACTCTTTTGGCGTAACACGGGAGCTTGATCCCTTTGACTCTGACCAGTTAGTGTCGTTTTCGGTTATAAAGTACATGCTGACGGATTCATTGCCTCCGGTAAGCGTTCCTGCCTTAATACGCATTCTCACGGACAAAACCGCGGACGAATCAATATCAAGGTCTGTTCTCAAGAACTGCGGATCGAATTTATCTCCTTTTCCGCACAGCTTTCCGTCCTTTTCCCAAAGCTCAAGTCCGTTATATGCGTTCCATTTGTCCTTTGAAATATCGATTTTTCCGACACATTCGTCAGGATATACGGGCTTTGTATACTGTTGGGTACGCAGCAGACTGCGGCCTTTCGGGTAAAGATATCCGAGTCTGTCAAGCTGATGTTCGTTCGGACGCACATCGGTATGCTCTTTCGGTTCGTCAGTAAACGCCTTTCTCATTTCATCGAGATATCCGAAACCGTTTAAGTTTGACGGGCAGATATACGTTCCCTCTCCGTACTCGTTCCAGGTTGAGAACATGACAAACTTTCTTTTCCAGTCCTCGCCCTTATTATCCGGAAGTACATCCTCCTTGAACCAACGCAGCATCTCTCCCATATCCTCGCATGTCATAAGAGGCGTACGGGGACGATCCCAGCCTATACTGTTAAAGCCTGTTGAAACAGTAGGAACGACGTGAAGAATATTTTTCTCTCTCTGCTCGGTTATTCTCGATTTTGTATAATCGGGACTGTATCCCTCCGTGCCCCAGTTATATGCATAGACGGCGTCAAAGCCGCAGTTCTTTACCGATTCTGACGGTGCGCTGCATGACATGAATATCGCTCCGTCGTATCCGAGCGTTTTTACCTGCTCACGCACGTAGTCGAGCTGTGCCTTTACAGCCTCTTCCGAACCGAAGTCCTTTATAAGCTGACCGGAACCGAATACGGAAATCAATACCTTATTATCAATAGTAAAGTATCTCGGATCAGAGAAGAAATAATCCATCCAGTACGGAACAACATGGTTTCTGAAGCCTTCTATACCGGCATGGGCACAGTTTGCCGCCTCCCAGATTATGGCAAAGCGCATCATATCGCCGTATTTAGCGTTAAAGTGTCCGTCATGAATTGCAGCTGAAAGCCCTGTTTTGGTTATCGGCGCATTTACCTGATTATTATACCAGCAGTAAAGCTCAAAGTCCAAACCGTGCTCTAACATCCACTTGATTTCCCAGTCCGCAACCTCCGCAAGACCTTCATCGTAATATCCCATATAGGTATGGTTTTCATCATACGGCGACACCGTGTCCCAACCCCAGTGATCGCCGTTTCTCCAAAGAGAGCATATATTCATGCCGACAAAGTAATCCTTCTTTTTGGGAAGAATCGGAGCGGGGACATAATCTTCAGGTTCCGGAAGAATTTTAAACACGTATATATCTGTAAATTTAAGGCATCCGCCTCCGTGAGCTGAGAAAGCGATACGTATTCCGTCAAATTCCTCGCAGTCGTTATCAAGCTCGATGTATCCGCACTTTTTGCCGTTCACCTTTATGAGTGCCTTGCCGATCTTGGTATTTGCCTCAATTCTTAACGTCTGCCACACGTTTACATGGTGTTCTCTTAATACTTTTCCGTCAAAACTTACGCTGTGTCCGTTATCAACCAGGGTACATGCCGCTTTTTTACCGTCGGTAAGAGAAATCTCTATCTTTTCGTTATCCTTTTTAGGAAGATATTTCATTTCAAAGCAAACAACGCCGTCGGCTTTGGAAAATTTTCTCTCAAGTACAGCACGTTTGCTGTCCGCTGTAACAATAGCGTACGTTACAAGGTTCTGTCCCTCTGTATAAGGACGTCTGTCGGCTGTTGCTTTTCCCTCGGCTTTAAAGCGCCATACGTCGCTTAGAGGTCCTGCCGGCGTCACAAAGCATCTGTCGCATATCAGGTAGTTCACCCACATGCGCGCAGTAAGCGGTACCATACAGGTTTTCTTATCGGCGTCAAGGCTGAGAACTACCGTAGAAATACCTTTTCCGGTCATTTTAAATGTTCCGTAGTTGACGTCGTCAAAATATACCACGGCTTTTTTCTTGTCAATATCAAAATCAATTCCGAGAGAATAAGTCTTTTTCTCGACCGCAACCGGGATTTTTTCGGAATTTACGGTTATCAGCCCGTCTTCTGTCGCTATTTCAAAACTAACCTTTTTTTCTTTATCTGATGTGTCAAAAAATCTCAGTTTAAAGCCGTCGCCGTAGTACAGTGCAAAACTCATGAAAAATCCGGCTTTTCCCTGCTTTGTCGGAACGACTTCCCTCTTTATATGTACATCGTATTCATTTGACTCATCAGTACACAGTACCATGCCGCCAAGCCCTTCAATATCCGGCTTAACGGCTCCTCTGTCATCATAATCCCAGCCGCTCTGCACGTTGGAACGTGAACGCAGCGTTTTGTCATCGATAAGAAATACGGCGTCTTTAACGACCCTTGTATCTTTTAACACACTAATTCCCCCTGTCAAAGGTTTAATTTTTTTCACGGTTCTTTCACACCGAACCATGTTGATTTTCAGGAACATATTTGACGCTTTCACGTCAAACACATTATAAAGAAATTGTTTTTGTTTTTCAATAATTACACATTTTTTTGTGCAAAGTTCACAGACGATTTGTGAAATATACACATCTCACACGTTGCTTAGGTAAGTAGTGCTTGATTTTAAGGACAAGATATGATATAAGTATAGTGTTATGTGTCAATAATCAAAATGAGCAATTTATTTTAGTTTTATTTGAAAAATACTTCAAACTGTACAAACTTTTGTTTTTTTTTCAAAAAATTATAAAAAATTTTTTTATTTGTGACTTTTCTGCATGTTAATGCGTGTTATGTGTGAGGAGGTTCAAAGAAGGAATGTCTGATTACCGAACCCCTGGAGCAGCTGAGGCTTACGACCGTTACGCCGACATGCTGTTCAGAACCGCTTTTTCGCTCCTGTTAAACAAGCAGGACGCTGAGGACGCGGTATCGGACGTATTCGCAAAATTTATAAGCAAGCCGCCCGTTTTCAAAAATTCCGACCACGAGAAGGCTTGGTTTCTTAAAGTTACCGTCAACACCTGTCATGACAGACAGCGGCGGCGTGCTGTCAGAAGTTACACGCCTCTTGACGAAATAGCGGAAATCGTAGCGGCTGAACAAAAGGATACAACGGTTCTTGACAGCGTTCTTGCTCTTGATGAAAAATACCGTATCTGTATCCTGCTCCACTACTTTGAAGATTTCAGTATTGAACAAACAGCAAAGATTCTGAAAATCACCCAGTCTGCCGTCAAAATGCGGCTGTCCCGGGCAAGAGAAATGCTGAAATCCGCACTTTCCTAACGCAAAGGAGGGATTTACCACTGTGTTTGACAAAAAAACGGTCGACCTATACAAAAGCATTCACGCTCCGGATTCTCTGAAAGAACGTATTGAGAAAATGGAGTCTGAATCTACCGTATCAACATCAACACCTTTCCCGAGGGAACAAGAAAATACTGCGTATAAAAAGGCGGTTTTCAAAAAAAAGTACTGGATCAGCTCCTTGGCCGGCTGTGCCGCTGCGCTTTGTATTATTTTCGGGGCTGTTCTGGCTATTCCGAAAAGTACGAAGCTAAGTGTAAACGGCGCTCATGCAGGATCATCGCCTATTACAATTTCTAATTCGGCTGAAACCGCTTCGCTTGCAACTGCCCGAATGGCTCCTGCAGAGAATTTGTCTTGTGAATTGTCCATAGCGACAGATTTTGATACAGTGATATCAATTTCAAAAGGTGACCTCTCTTCCGAGAATGCTTCCGGAATGAAGACCGTTACCGTTAATTCCGACACTGACTTTACTTGGAGCTTAACCGGTTTTTCAGCCGGTGATACCGCAACTCTCACTGTTGAGTCTGACGGCAAATCACAGACTTATCTTGTTTACTTTGACGATGCGGTCGGAAAATGGTTATTGACAGAATATTGATTATCGAAGTTTAATAACGATAATCAGTATTCTTAAATAAAAAAACAAAAATACAAATTTACTTATTTTGAAAGGAAAATGAAAAATGAAAAAATTACTTATTATCTTAGCAGCACTGCTTGTTGCCGCTTCTGTCGCAACAGGATGCACAAACAAACCGAACGACGCTGACAACAACGACCAGAATGAAATTGTTACACCCGGAGATGACAATAACACAGAAGACAAAGAAGAGGAAGACAATCAAGTTACTGATCCTGACGCTGATAAAGAAACCGACACAGACACCGACTCTGATGCAGAACAGGACGAAACAAATACTGACGACGACAAGGAGACCGAAAACCAGCCTTCAACAGACGACAACTCCGGAAACGGAAACACCGAACAGCCTGAACAGCCTGAGAATCCCTCTCCTGAGAATCCCAATCTTCCGTCTGACAACAACACACAAACTCCCGATACTCCCACCGACAATGGCGGAGAAACCGAGACAGTTGACCTTTCAACAAAGACTCTTTCAGAAATAATAGACATGATCTATGAAAAGAAACCGGTTGAAATAAGTGTAATGACATCCTCCGTTGATCTCACTAACGCGGATATGCTCAAATACAATACCGGTCTTGACAGCGCCGACAAAATCAAAGAAGCCGCTGTATCAGAGGCTATGATTGGCTCACAGGCTTATTCTCTCGTTCTGGTAAGAGTTAATGACAGTGCTGACGCAGCCGATGTCGCACAGTCTATGAAAGACGGAATTAACACTGCAAAATGGATATGCGTCCAGGCAGATGACCTTAAGGTTTCGGCTTACAATGACTTGGTTCTTCTTATCATGGTTGACTCACAGCTCTCAGACACTGTAACCTCTGCTGAAATTACAGATGCTTTCAAGGAAATCTGCGGCGGTACTCTTTCCGTTGAACTCTAATATTTTGAGTTTGTAATACTAAATTAAGACTATAACTAATTCGCAAAACAGCCCGCTTCTTGCTTTTTAAGCGGGCTGTTTTAAGGAGATATGATATGCTTTTTTCGAGTATACCTTTTCTTTATTATTTTTTACCTATAGTTTTTCTGTTTTATTTTATCGTTCCAAAGCCGTTCAAAAACTTTGTTCTGCTCGTTTCCAGTCTGTACTTCTACGGCTGTGGAGAACCTAAGTATCTGATACTCATGTCAATATCGATTATGACAGGATATTTGTCGGGGCTGCTTATAGGGCACGCAAACAGTAAAAAAATAAAAAAGTTTTATTTAACCTTAGCGTTACTGATTCTTGTCGGACTGCTCGGTTATTTTAAATACGCTGATTTCTTTGTTGCCAATTTTAACGCGCTCACCGGCCTTTCGATACCGCTTCTTAAGGTAACTCTGCCAATAGGTATCAGCTTTTACACTTTCCAGATACTCAGTTACAGCGTAGACGTTTACCGCGGAGATTCCCCGGCACAGAAAAATCTCATTTCTTTTGCCGCATATGTTTCAATGTTCCCTCAGCTCATCGCAGGGCCCATTGTAAGGTATACGGACGTAGCAAGAGAGCTTGAACACAGGACTTACAGCTTTGACAAGGCTTATGAAGGTATCAGAAGGTTCATCGTCGGTCTTTCAAAAAAGATACTTCTTGCCAACCTGTTAGCTGAGCTTTGCGATGTTTTCAGGGCTTCTACCGACAAGTCGGTGCTTTTCTACTGGATGTACGCAATATGCCTTTCCATGTACATTTATTTCGACTTCTCCGGTTACAGCGACATGGCAATAGGACTCGGAAAAATTCTCGGCTTCAACTTTCCTGAAAACTTCAACTATCCGTTCCTCTCCAAAAGTGTTACCGAGTTCTGGCGCAGATGGCACATGACGCTTGGCGGCTGGTTCCGTGACTACGTTTATATTCCGCTCGGCGGAAACCGTGTTTCTCCGGCACGGCACATATTCAACATTGCCGTTGTATGGGCGCTTACCGGACTTTGGCATGGTGCGGCGTGGAACTTTGTTATTTGGGGCGTGCTTTTCGCCGTACTTCTCATTCTTGAAAAGTTATTTATGGCAAAAGTCCTCAAAAAAATACCGTCAGCGCTTTCACATGTTCTCGTTATGGTTGTAATACTGATAAGCTTTGTTATATTCAACGCTGACTCGCTTGCTCAGGCAGGCTCTGATATTTCGGGAATGTTCGGAGCCGGCGGCGTTTCCTTTGTCACTGAAGAAACGCTTTACTACTTGCGCAGCTATGCGGTAATTATCGTTCTCGGCTTAATCGGCAGCACGCCGGTTGCAACTCGTATTGCAGAACGTCTGCGTGCCGGAAACACTACGTCAAAGATAATGAAGTTTGCCGAGCCTGTCGTACTGATAGCTTTGCTTCTCGTATGTACTGCGTTTCTTGTTGACGGTTCATTCAATCCGTTTCTTTATTTCCGCTTCTAAGGAGGTATTAAAATGATTAAAAATAAAGCTAATATTGCCGGGGTGTGCGCAGTCGGAGCCGTTTGGCTCACCCTGTCGCTATGGAGCGCATTCAAGCCTGCCGACGAAATGTCTATTTCAGAGCGCCGCAAGCTTGCCGCATTTCCCGAAGTTACAGCCGAAAGCCTTTTGAGCGGAAAATTCATGACAGACTTTGAAACCTATTCTCTTGACCAATTTCCCATGCGTGATAAATTTCGTACCCTTAAGGCAATAACGTCCTTTTATCTTTTCGGCAAAAAGGACAACAACGATATATATATAGCAGACGGATACGCCGCAAAAATCGAATACCCTTTAAACAAAGATTCTGTCACAAGCGCTGCCGGAAAATTCACATATATCTACGACAAGTATCTTAAGGATTCTGCTTCAAACGTATACCTGTCAATAGTACCGGACAAAGGTTATTTTCTCGCTGACAAGTATGGGTACCCGTCGATGGATTATTCTGAGATGGTTCAGATTATGAAAGACAACATGACTTATGCTGAGTATATAGACATATTCCCTGAACTTTCGATTGATTCCTATTACAAGACAGACACCCACTGGAGACAGGAAAAAATCGTTCCCGTTGCAAGAAAGATTTCCGAAGCGATGGGTGCGGCTCCTCTCGGAGATTACACCACAGTAAAAACCGATGTTCCTTTCTACGGGGTTTATTACGGTCAATCTGCTCTTCCGCTTGACAGTGAGAGCATATACTATGTTGAAAATCCCACTCTTTCCGGCTGTACCGTTACCAATGTTGAAACCGGAAAAGTTTACACCGGAACAAACGACTTTGAAAAGTTAAACGGAAAAGACCCGTATGAGATGTATTTGTCCGGCGCGTGTGCAGTTATGTATATTGATAATCCTAATGCCACGACTGACAAAGAGCTCGTTGTATTCAGAGACTCTTTCGGCAGCAGCCTTATTCCGCTGTTGACAGAAGGATACAGCAGAATAACTATCCTTGACACCCGCTATATTATTCCTGATCTGCTCGGAAATTTTGCTGAGTTTGAGAACGCTGACGTCTTGTTCTTATACAGCACCTCAATTCTTAACCAAAGCTCAACTCTGAGATAATTGAATGAAAACCGTATTTTGTACATTTATTTGTTCATTTATAAAAAATGTTGAAATTTGCCGGTAAATGTTGTACGTTTTTTCCAAATATGAGAAAAATGTCAAAAACTCCTTTACAATCCGAAATAATTGTGATATACTCTTTTGCAGTAAAATCCTTTAATTCGGTACGGGATGCCGACAAGGTTTGAGACATTAAATTTTCGCAGTGTGTGCAGTTTCGCGGCATTGTCAAATCCCGTCCTCGGACGGGATTTTTTATTTTGAAGTTGCGTCATTTTATCCCCAAGGGTGGTGTTATGATGTCTGAACAGACGGTTATTATGGATGAAAACAGCATAAACAGGACTCTTTCAAGGCTTGCCCATGAAATAATTGAAACCAATCCCGACGAGCGCACAATTTGCCTTGTCGGAATCCGCAGACGTGGCGTGCCGCTTGCCGAGCGCCTTGCCCGGAACATCCGTCGTTTTTCCGACATTGACGTGCTTTTGGGAGAGCTTGACATTACGCTTTACCGTGACGACCTCATGGAGAAATCCGAGCAGCCTAAGGTTTCTCCTATCGAACCGGGCTTTGACGTCAAGGACAAGACTATCGTGCTTGTAGACGACGTTATATATACCGGGCGCACTGTCAGAGCCGCGATTGACGCGCTCATCAACATAGGCCGCCCGAAAAAGATAAAGTTATGTGTGCTCATAGACAGAGGACACAGAGAGCTTCCCATCCGCGGTGACTATGTCGGAAAAAACGTCCCGACCTCGCACAAGGAATTTATTAGCGTAAGACTGCCCGAATTCGACGGTAAAACCGAAGTTGTCATTATAAAGAATCAAGACTGAGATATTTTTCCAAGTAAATAAAAACACCGTTTTTCTGTCAGTATCTCATAAATCGGAAAATATTTTGCGGCACTGCCGCTAAGTATAAAAAAACAGGAGGATTTACCAATGAGTAAAGAAAAAATCAACATCGGCGCCGAAGGTATTTACGACGCCAGACAGCTCGGCGTCGGGAAAATGATTATCCTCGGCTTCCAGCACATGTTCGCCATGTTCGGCGCAACCGTTCTCGTTCCTCTGCTCACAGGACTTGACATCGCAACGACACTTCTTATGGCAGGTCTCGGAACGCTTTTGTTCCACCTTATCACAAAAGGAAAGGTTCCGGCATTTCTCGGTTCGTCCTTTGCTTTCCTCGGAGGATACGGCGCAATAGCTCCCATGCTTGAAAACAACACTCCGAACCATGAGCTTCTTCCCTACGCGTGCTTAGGCGTTGCCTGTGCAGGACTTGTTTATCTCGTGCTCGCGGCTTGTATAAAAATCGCCGGAGTATCAAGAGTTATGCGCTTTTTCCCGCCTGTTGTAACCGGTCCTATCATCATTTCCATAGGACTCAGCCTTTGCGGAAGCGCAAAGACCAACTGCGACACAAACTGGCTCATAGCACTTTGCGCTCTCGCTATCGTTATCATCTTCAACATCTGGGGCAAGGGAATGTGCAAGATTATTCCTATTCTTCTGGGTGTAGTCGGTTCTTGCGCAATCGCCGCAGTTCTTGCTCTCGCTTTCGGAAAAACAATCACTGCCTCCGACGGAGCTCAGTACATTGCCATGCTCGGAGACGAAAGATTCAAGCTGTTCTCAAAATCCGCAATTGACAATCTCATAAGCGCTGACTGGATAGGCTTGCCGGTTGTCTGGAAGCACACAATATTCGGCGGTGTTGACTGGTCGAACGGTCCTATGATCGCAAGCGCCGTTATCGCGATTACTCCTATCGCTCTTGCTACCATGATGGAACACATCGGCGACATTTCCGCTATTTCTTCCACTACCAAGCGCAATTTCATTGAAAATCCCGGTCTTCACAGAACTCTTACCGGTGACGGTCTTGCAACAACGATGGCTTCTCTCTTCGGCGGCCCCGCAAACACCACTTACGGTGAAAACACCGGCGTACTTGCTCTTTCAAGAGTATATGATCCGAGAGTTATCAGAATCGCTGCCGTCTTTGCAGTTATACTTTCCTTCTCACCCAAATTTGCGGCTCTCGTAAACCTCATTCCTACTGCGGTAATCGGAGGAGTTTCATTCATACTCTACGGTATGATTTCCGCTATCGGTATCCGCAACCTTATTGAAAATCAGATTGATTTCTCCAAGAGCAGAAACCTCATTATCACCGCTGTTATCCTCGTTTGCGCACTCAGCGGAGTTGCTATTCCGATCAACGCAACCGCAAAAATAACTTCTCTTGCAGTTGCTTCTATTGCCGGAATTGTTCTCAACATAATCTTCCCGAGCGACGATTACGTTGAAAAGGCAAAAAAAGGCGGAGATGAGGTTCCTAAGGGCAATACCTACAACGTATAACCTGATTGGAATACGAACTAATAAATACGGTACATACAAAAATCCTCTTGCAGATCCGCAAGAGGATTTTAATTATTTAATCATAAAGGAATTATAAGAATTTTTATCAGGATTATCCTGCTGCATCTACAAGCATTTTCATAATACGATTATTTACATCAAGGTAATATTTCAATTCTTCATTAGATAGCTCATCTTTCTCCCATGCTTCAAATGCTTCGCTCATTTCCTCAGCCTTTACAAGCATATCGGCATACTTTGCAATCAATGTCAGATCAGTGGGGTTCTCACTGTATTCTTTCATAAATTCGCAATATTCGGTATAAAAGGCTTCGTAGCTATCCATTGCTTCCTTAAATTCTAATCTTATGCCATCCACAGTATCATGCGTATTTTCGTTTTTGGTAGGCTTTTCCGTTTCATTGTCCGTGTTACCTACGTTATTTTCAGCCCCACTCATAGTACACGCCAAAACGGTTCCTCTTGCAGAAGGAGCATCGTCCAAATTAGGACAATTTGCAAATGCATCTTTGCCAATAGCAGTATCATCATCCCAAATAATTACAGATAAAAGAGCGGTGCATCCGTCAAAAGCATTATTACCGATGGAAAGCACATCACTCGGAATACTTACCTCTTCAATTCCAATACAGCCAGCAAAAGCATAATCACCGATTATTTCCACACCCCAAATAATCAGAGATGTCACACCGGTACAGCCTTCAAAAGCATGAGCGCCAACATTTTTAGTGTCGTTTCCAATGCTGATTTCAGTTAAACTAACACAGTCAGCAAAGGCATACTCACCAATATCAGGATCTCCCCAAATAATGAGGCTTTCCAAATTGCTGCATCCTTCGAACGCATGATGTCCGATTGTTTTGGTTTCACTCGGAACACTAAATTCCGTCAGTCCGGTACATCCCTTAAATGCAGAGTTTCCGATTTCTTCAATATCTGCCCACATAATGATGCTTTCAAGCATGATGCAATCTTCAAAAGCAGAATCAGCGATCCGAACAACATCGTAACCATCATAAGATGAGCTGATTGTAATCTGATTTCCTTCACCGGTGAAGCCAATAACTTCAGCCGTTCCATCAGATTTCACTTCATAAAGGACGTCTAATTCAACATATTCCTTTGCATCTTCTTCTGACTGCTTTTTATCTTCTTCTGATTTTTCTTTTTCATATTCGGCAATGATAGCGTCTACATCATAATTATCATTCCAGCAAAATGCGGAGCTCATTGCAGACCACAGGCCGTAAATATAAGAACTTTCATCAGACCACTTCTTGTAAACAGCAGAACTGGCATCAGACCATGTTTTGTAACACTCGCTTGAAGCAGCGCTCCATTCTTCATAATCAATATCCTCGAATGCATCATCAATTATACCATCGTAGTATTCATCATAGAGGTCATCCATTGCGGCATCGTAAAGAGTGTCATAGTATTCGTCCATTGCTTTATCATAAACAACATCGTACTGAGAGTTGGCAGTGGCACCAAGTTTTTGGCGGCAAAAGATTCGGCAGCATTCCATTTGAGAATGCTGCCGTCTTTTTGTTATGCTCCAATAAGAAGGTTGCCTTTTACATCGTACATGGAGATGTGTCGTTTGAGAATTTGACGCTTAAACCTCTCGTAGTTCTTCGAGCGTTTGGGAAGACCGTCAAGGGTGTATGCCAAAATCTTATCTACTCTTCCCTGCCGGACTGCCTCTCTCATCTGTCTGAATCCTGTAGCTTCCAAGCTCGGCTTTGAGTAGTCGAACGAGTCTCCCACAACCAGCCAGCCTTGTTGATTGGCATACGCAAGAAGTTCATTACGCATCTCGCTCATCCGATCCCAACCGTCTACTGTGCAGTAGTATACCCAAGTCCGATCCAAAGACACAACATCCGTTTTAGGAAGCGTGTCCAGCAAATCCTGTGGGAACATGGAATCAAACATTCGGGAAAAATTCCACTCGATCTCCAAAGTGCCGTTCTTGTAAACATCGATGCATTTGACAGTAAGATCTGCAAGCTTACGATCAAGCTTTTCAAGTGCAAGAATTTTACCGATCAGAGTTTTCTCAACCACGGCGTCCGGCACCTCAGGCAGACCTTTCAGTTCCGCAAGAAGAGCATCCACAACCTCTTGGCATTGAGATACCTTTTGCTTGTTCTCGGCAATACGCTCCTTGTACTCGTCATCGTTGATCTTCCCTTCGAGCAAGCTTTCAAACAGTTCATTGCCCTCAACCAGAAGCTTAGAGGCTTTCTGCTCTTGTGCGGAGATTTTCTTCCGAATCTCATCACGATCATTTCGCATCGCCGCACGACGCTTTTCCAACCGTCGCTCGGAATCAATACAGGTTTGGGCGAACTGCTTTAATGCTTTCAATACAACCTCTGCAAGATCGCTCTCCATAATACGCGTGCCCTGACATTGCAGATCGTTATCCGCCTGCCGAGCATGACACATATAGTAGGAGTATTTCGTCTCGTGGAAGTTCATTGCGTAGCCGCAATGTCCGCATCGAATGTTCCCCAAAAAGATGCGTGGACTTGGTGTTGCTCGTTTCGTATAAGGTCTCTCACGAGACTTCCGGATCTCCGCTGTCTTATCAAAAAGGCTCTGCGGAATGATTACCGGAAACCTATTCGGAACAACAAACCATTCGCTCTCCGGCTGCTTGATCAGCTTATGGCTGCCGATTTTCGCCACCTTCGTTTTACCGTAGATGCATTTGCCGGTGTAACGCTCGTCCTTTAGGATGTGCATGACGGACGAACTGGTCCACCGTGTGCCTTTGGTATCACCGTCCTTGAAACGGCTTTTGAAGTCACAGAACCTTACAAGCCATGTCAAAGGGGTGATCACGTCCGCTTTATTGAGCTTCCGTGCAATATCCTTGGTCGATGTGCCTGTTGAGTACCATTTGAAGATCTTCTTGATCGTCTCAGCAGCATCGGGTTCCACAACAAGGTGATATTTTTCGGTCGGCGATTTCAGATAGCCGTAAAAGGGATAACTGCTATGATA
>QAKH01000070.1 GCA_003343885.1 Clostridiales bacterium
GGTGTTTTATTAGATTTTTGAGTTGTTGTTATAATGGGGTTTTGTTGGTTTGCCGTCTGAGTTTGTGCGGTTGAATTTATGCCGCACAAACGGGCATGCTTTCGCGGAAGATTAAATCTGTTATTTTTGATTGCTCGCACGCGAAAGTTGGAGCGGCACATTGCCGCAAAGCGTGCGGGGTTTGGGGCAGAGCCCCATAAATAATAGCAGAGCTTATCTTGATGCAGCGCTTTTTGCGGCAAGGTAAGCCGTAGAAAAAGCAATTTGCAGGTTAAAGCCTCCTGTATATGCGTCAACGTCCATAACTTCACCGGCAAAATAAAGTCCTTTTGCCAATTTTGACTCCATTGTAGAGGGATTTATCTGCTTTACGTTGACGCCCCCGGCGGTAACAACCGCCTCGGATATGGGGCGAAACGCCGATATATCAATAGAAAACTTTTTAAAAGATTCTGCCATTGCCCTTCTGCGTCCCTTATTTATACCGTTAGGTTTCTCATTCGGCAAAACGCCGCAATACCGGCAGAACGGCTCGCACATGCTTTTCGGAAGCATTTCACCAAGCACGTTTACTATGTCGCGGTTCGGATACTCAGAAAACAACCCGACAAGTCTTTCAACTATAACCGATACGTCAAGCGCCGGTTTTAAATCTATGTCGGCACGGTACTTGTCCGCACTGAAAGAACGCATGTGCGCCGAGGCGCTGAGAACAAGCGGTCCTGATATTCCGAAATGAGTGAACAACAGCTCTCCCTGTTTTGAAAAGACCGTTTTTCCGTTCTCTGTACAAACCATGTTAAGACAAATATTTTTTAATGTAAGTCCGCTGAGAGAAGAGCACATTTCCGCTTCCTTACACTCAAGCGGCACAAGCGACGGCTTCAGCTCAATTATTTCATGTCCGAAATCCGCAGCGAACTTATACCCGTCTCCGTCAGAGCCGGTCTGCGGATACGACACGCCGCCCGTGCAAATAACCACACGCTCAAACTCGTATTTTCTATCATTCGAGTCAACAAGCACAAATCCGCCGTCCGATTTTGAAACGGAGCAAATTTTCTCGTTTATCACCTTTACGCCGACGTTTTTAAGCCGGTTCTTCAAGGCTCTTAACACGTCAAGCGACTTATCCGTCGCCGGAAACACACGGTTTCCCCTTTCGGTTTTCAGCTCGACTCCGAGACTTTCAAAATACTCCATGACCTTTTTCGGAGGGAACGCTTTGTATGAAGCATAGAGAAATTTAGGGTTTGACATAACGCTTGAAATAAACTCCTCTGAGGTACAGTCGTTTGTAAGATTGCATCTGCCCTTACCGGTAATCAGAAGCTTTTTTCCGAGATAAGCGTTGTCAAAATATTCCTCCGACGAAAGGTGCTTCTGCGATTTATTCTTTTCAAAAAGCGTTACCTGTGCCCCGTTTTCCGATGCCAGGCAAGAACACAAAAGTCCTGCCGCTCCGGCGCCGATTACCGCAATATTAACTTTGTTACCAGAGTTGCCGGAATTTCCCGTTACCTGCATTAATTTTTCCTCTCTGCTTTCCGTTACTTGCTTATGGGGGCTTCGTACACGTCATATTCGTCCCAGATTTCTTCAAGCTCGTTGAACGTTTCCTGGATTGTATCCCTGTTTTTCTTTCCGACAGCAACTATAAGCGCATTGATAATGCTTAGCGGCGCTACAAGAGAATCGACAAACGACGCCATGTCGCTCCTTGCAAAGAGCTTTATATCCGCAAATGCCGTTATAGGCGCTATATCGCTGTCTGTCAGCGCAATTACCTTTGCTCCACGCTTTTTGGCAAATTCAGCGGCGGTTTTCGTGCGCTTTGAATATCTCGGGTATGAAATCGCAATAAGCACATCTTTGTCTGATATTCGGAAAATCTCCTCAAACATCTCACTTGCGCTGTTGGAGCTGACATGATGTACGTTGTCAAAAATATATCGGAAATAGTGGTTCATGAAATCGGCAAGCATATGGCTTGAACGCTTACCGATGATGTATATGTTTTCCGCAGAACAAATAGTTTCCACCGCATTCTCAAAAGCGGAATCGTCAAGGCTGCCGAGCGAAGCCTTAAGATTGTTCATATCCGCCGAAACAACCGATTGCAGAATATTTCTGTCGCCTATGAGGTTGTCGGCAACGTCTATTCTCTGTACTGCCGTTAGCTTTGATCTTAAGCTTTTCTGAAGCTCGCCCTGAAAATCCGGGTATCCGGTAAATCCGAGTTCAATGGCAAACCGCACGACCGTCGACTCGGAAATACCCACGTTCGCTCCGAGCTTGGTTGCGGTTAAGTAAGCCGCTTTTTCGCTGTGTTCAAGAATATACGCCGCAATCCGTTTATGACTTTTTGACATTTCCGGAACTGCGTTTCTTATCCGTTCAAACAAATCTGTCTGCATTTTTCTTCTCCGTAGTGCCGCATTGCGGCAATATTGATTTACCTGTAAGCTTATGTGAGTTTATGCTTACTTCTTTTTTGTATCACAAAAACGGACGGAAATTGCAAATGTCAAAAAACCGTCCGATTTATTTATTTTTAATTATCTCATTTTACATTTAATTTGTCAAGTTATATTGAAAATTTCAAGTAATTTCTATTGCAAATCCACATGTTTTAAGCTTGTTCCGTCACAACATTGACAGAAATACGACGATGTGGTATCCTTTAGGTATAAAAGGGCGATGCGGAGGGATTTTCTATGCTCAAACGTGTATTCGGGCTTCACGGCACCGGAAAAAGCGAATATATATTAAAAATGCTTGAAGAGTGCGTAGGCAGGAAAGAGGAAGCTTTTCTCATCGTCCCCGAACAGCAGGCTGTTTCGGCGGAACGACTGCTCATAGACCGTCTCGGAAACCCGGCGAACATGTACGTCGAGGTTATAAATTTCAAAAGGCTTTGCAACCGTGTTTTCCGTGAAAGCGGAGGAATCGCCGGCGGAACCGCCGACAATGTAGTATGTCAGATAGCCATGAGCCACGTACTGAGCCAGGTTTCAGACATGCTTTCCGAATACTCGGCAATTTCCGAAAACCCGGATTTTGCACTTCGCATGCTGAGTGTTTCTGAGGAAATGCACCGCTGTCGGATAACGCCGGAGGCAATTGAAAATATCTGCAAGCTCGATGAAATAAGCAAAAACACGAGGCTGTGCGCCAAGCTTCGGGATATCTCTTTAATCACAGGAGCATATGAAGCGTACACAAGCAAAAATCTTGATTTCCCGGGCGATTTGCAGGACAAGCTGATAGAAACACTGTACGGTTTTAACTTTTTTAAGGACAAATATGTTTTTCTCGACTCTTTTTACGGTTTTACCGCACAAGAGCTTGAAATAATAGGGCGGATTATTTCGGGAGCGAAGCTGTGCTGCGTAAGCTTTTTGTGTGAAAGCGAAAAGCAGAAAGATCCATGTTTTTCCCGTGCTGTTTCAGGCGCAAAGGCGTGCCGTGCCATGGCGGCAAAATACGGCATAGAATGTAAAGATGTGTTTCTGACGGACAACCATAAGTATGAGAAAGGCAGTGCGTTGGAAACCATTGCGGCAAACTTTTCCTTTTCGGCGCTGTCCTTGCCGGAGGCTGAAAGTCCAAAGGCAGGAATACAGATAGTAAAGTGCGAAGACATATACGACGAGGTGCGTTTTGCCGTGCAGACCGTATCGGATTTGCTAACAGAAAACGTAAAACCGAGAGAAATTGTGATATGTTCCAGAAGTCCCGGCGAATACGAGGGAATTTTGGACGACTGCTCGCACTTAACAGGTATTCCGTTAACCTACGACAAGCGCTCGGATCTCTCTGTAACTCCGGTAGCGGCGCTTGTAAACGCGGCGTTTGACGTTTATTTTTCATGGAGCAAAAACTCCGTAATTTCCTACATCAAAACAGGATTATCCGGTCTTGACGACCGGTCCGCAGACATTCTTGAGCTGTACATGCAAACCTGGAACATAGGAGGAAAGGCATATTTTCACGAAGAGTGGCTGATGAATCCGTTAGGACTGCGTGAAACGCCTCCTGACGAACGGCTTCTTGAAAAAATACGTGCGGCAAGGGACGATGTTTTGTCCGTACTTGACGCTTTCTGCCAAGAACTTGACAAAGCCTCAACCGCTAAGGATATTTGCAGGGTGATATACAACCTTACTCTCAATATTGCCCGGCTTAATTCTTCACAGTATTTTGACGACAAGGCTGACGGAGAGTATATTGACCTTTTATACCGCCTGCTTGACAGCATAGCATCCACCATAGGCGGCGAGCAGATTTCCGCACGCCGTTTTTCCGAATTGCTCCGCTCGGTAATGCGTTCGGTATTTTCCGGAAAAATCCCCGAGAGTATTGACAGTATCCGTTTCAGCGATGTTTCGTTAATGAGAGCGGACTCGGTAAAATATGTCATTCTTTTGGGCGCCAACGACGGAGTTTTTCCGCAAAAGCCCAAAGCCGACAACCTTCTCGGCAACAGTGAACGGCGCTTGCTGCGCTCAGCCGGACTTGATATCTGGGAGCCTGACGAGGACAAGGCGTATGACGAGCTGTTTCTTGCATACACGGCGCTGTGTTCCGCAAGCCGCGGCGCGTTTGTAACATACCGTTCGCACACGGTATCGGGGACAGAATTATATCCGTCCGTGATAATCGGACTGCTAAAGCATTTATGCGGCATAAAAGAAGAAATACGGACGGAAACTCCGCTTAAAGCCTTGAGCGACGAGTATTTGTTTTCGGAATTTCTCACCATGCGTCCCGGAACAGAAAAGAACACTGTTTTTAAATATTTCAAGGACAAACCGGAATTCAGCGAAAGAATGGCACGGCTTTATAAGCCTGACGACAGTCTTGAAGCGCTTTCCGAAAACAGCCTTGAAGCGCTGTACGGAGATGGAGATATAGTCAGCAGTTATTCAAAGCTTGAAAAGTTCCGCAGGTGTCCTTTTTCGTATTTCTGCGCCTACACCTTAAGGCTGTCGCCTCAGGCAAAGGGCGAGATAGGAGCGGCGGAACACGGCAATATCGTTCACAAGATTCTTGAAGAAACCGTTCCGGTTATATGCAGTAAAGCATCGCAAAACGAGTCCTTCGGGGAAGGCGAGCTTGAACGCATAGTGAGAACAAATCTGGACGAGCTGTTAAAACGCCTTATGCCGGAATCGGGAGCGCTGTCAAACAGGTTCAGGCACATGTTTAAAAAGATAGAAACCTCACTTATTCCTCTTTGCAAAATGATTGTGGAGGAACTTCGAGCAAGCAAATTCGTGCCGGTTGATTTTGAGTTGGACCTGTCCGACGCCGGAAACGTAGCGCCTGCCGAGATACCGCTTCAAGACGGAAAAATGCTTAAAATAATCGGTAAAATAGACAGAGTTGACCTGTTTAAAGATCCTAAGACGGAAAAAAGCTGGATACGAATCACCGACTATAAGACCGGCTCGACAAAGTTTAATCTTGACGACGTTAAAAGCGGCTTTAATCTCCAGATGCTGTTATATCTTTACACGCTTGTGAAAAACGGTTCGGAGCAGTACGGAAACGTATATCCTGCCGGAGTCATTTACACCACAGTCGTACCGCCGTCGGGAAAAGATGATATTTCAAATACCTGCAAGCCCGACTATTCCGAGCCGGAATTTAAAGCCGAAACATCCGGCATTGTGGTAAACGATTTTGACGTGGTTTTCGCCATGGACCGCTCCGGTTCCGGACAATTCATACCTGTCAAGCTTAAAGACGGCATGCTTGACAAAAACGCAAAAAACACCCTTTCTTTCGACGATTTTGCGGCTCTTCTTGAAGAATCCGTAAAATTTGCCGGCGAAATGGCCGACGGAATACGGCACGGCGACAAGCGTGCCATTCCCGAAAGTCCGAAAGGAAAGGATGTCTGTGAATTTTGTGATTATTCTGAAATTTGTCCGGCAAAGTAGCTTATTCTGCCTGCCGCGGTTTTCTTTGCCGTTATGATTTTTCGAATGCGCTTTTCATAATACGCAGTTTATTTTAATTTTATTTTAAACGTATTTTATACTCCATTTTCAACATGGCTATGGCTGTCCATATTTTTAAGAGTTTTTCTGAACTGAACGAAAAACATTAAAGAAGTGGTGCATACCGCGATAAAGTCCGCAACGGGTTCGGCAAGAAATACGGCGAAAGTTTTATCGGCAAAAAACACCGGCAATATGTAAATAAGCGGAATGAGCAGAATAAGTTTTCTTAAAGCAGCCAAAAACAGCGAGCTTTTGGCATTGCCTATTGCGACAAACGTCTGCTGGCACGCAATCTGTACGCCCATCAGTACCGACACTGCGAAAAATATTCGCGCCGGTCCTTTTGTATACTCTATCAGAGCCGGGTTGTCCCCGAAGAGTCTTGCGAAAAAGCCGGGGAAAAGCATGACCGACGCCCACATAACAAACGAATAAACAACGCTTATTTTTAACAGTACAAAAAATGCTTTTTTCACACGTCCGGCATTACCCGCGCCGAAATTATAGCTTACTACCGGCTGAGCTCCCTGCACAAGTCCCTGAAGCGGAAGCATCAAAAACATATTTACACTTGAAAGTATCGTCATAGATCCGACTGCTATATCTCCGCCGTACTCTTGAAGCGAAGAGTTAAAACAAGCTGACAGCACGCTTTCGGTCGCCTGCATTATAAAAGGCGAAAGTCCGAGAGCTATACAGGAGAACAGCAAGCCGAAATCGGGGACGATATTTTCTATTCTCATGCGCAGAACCGGCTTTTTGCCGAACATGAAAAAAAGTACCCAGACAGTCGAAACGCCCTGAGAAATAACCGTCGCAAGAGCCGCTCCCTTTACTCCCATATCAAAAAGGAAAATGAATACCGGATCAAGTACTATATTGCATACTGCGCCTATAAGCACGGTTTTCATGCTCACCGAAGCAAAACCCTGAGCCGTGATAAATGCGTTCATTCCGAGCGCAATTTCAACAAACACCGTTCCGAGCACATATATTTTTATATACTCGCAGGCATAGTCTATTGTATCGGGACTTGCGCCGAACAACATCAAAAACTCCCTGTGCCATATGCTGAAAACAACCGTCAGAACAAGGGATACCGCTATTTGCGCAGTGAAGCACCCTGAAAGTATTTTCTCCGCCTTTTTGTAATTTCCCTCTCCCATTGCTATGGCTGATTTAGGAGCTCCGCCGTAACATATCAGCGCTGAAAACGCGGCGATAAACAAAATAATCGGCTGGCATACGCCAAGACCTGTAAGCGCCTTTTCTCCGATAACTTCTATGTTGCCTATGTATATGCGGTCAACAAGGTTGTATAACATGTTGACAATCTGAGCCGTTACTGTCGGAAGCGCAAGCTTTATTATCAGCTTTGATATTTTCTCTGTTCCGAGATATGAGTTTGACGTGGCAGCTGAACCGTTCATATTCCTATTGTTTTTTCATTCCTGTCTGCTTGAAATTATAGAATGTATTTGAGTATTATAGCACTCGTTTCAGCAAAAGTCCATAGTTTTTGAAAAAATCAAATAACTTTCACATTCTTCAAGATTTGACCAAGACCAGACTCAAGCATTGACTAAGCATTGAATCAGGCATTGACGCAATAATCCGAACTTTCTTTCTTTGCGTAAACTCCTATAAACACACAGACACAGAATATTATAAGAGAAAAATTACAGCCTGTCACGTTCAACAGCCATAGTCCCCCGAGAGTTAAAAAAAGAAACGAAAAATAAGAAACGGTATCCGCACATTTCTGCGCCTTCTCATAAGGAAGCAGAGCGTACAGCGCCGCTTCCAAAGCTCTCGCTCCGTCAAGCGTTTTTACGGGTACAAGATTCACAGCGGCAAGAGTAAAATTGGTAAGCGCAAAAAAAAGAGAGTATATATCCTTTACCGCCGCAAAAAATAAAAGCGCCGACAGTCCGGCGCATATATTAAATACAGCTCCGGCAAGAGCTACCGCCGCTTCCCTTTTGTAAGACAGAATCTTTTCGTCCGAGTCAATTACCGCTCCGAACGGCATAAGCGTAATACTTCGTATTTCACAGCCGAACGCCTTTAAGAAAACTATATGTCCTGTTTCATGAATAAGCGCACTTATGAGCACCATCGCCGTAAATACGGAGAAATCAGCGTACATTAACGCTGCCGCCGCGATAAGTGCGCTTATGCTTATACGAATACAGGTTGCCGGAATTTTAAAATAAGCGAACCGATTCAATTCAATACCCCATATTCAAAGTCAGGTCTTCCGAAAGCCTGCCGGCAAGATCAGAAAACGTAAGATTATCCGTATACTCCCGCACTCGCTCGTTAGCAGGCGTAATAGCCGGTACGCTTACCGTATCTTTGCGGTATTTAATGTAAAAGGCAGAGCATATTAAAAGCAAACACAAAATGATACGAAAAAACAGAGTATTTTTCATTATAAAACGCCCTCTTTTCTATCGGAAAACTTCTTATTCGTAAGTATCGTACAAAGCCGCATCCCTTGGTTTGCTTACTTCAAAAAAGCCTTAACCTCAGGGTTACTGCCGGTAAAATACAAATCTCCTCCGACTATCTTATCCTTGTACACTATAAGGCTCAACAGTACATCCTCTGCCGGCATGGACTGATTATCCGGAAGAGCGGCAACACGGAAAGTACTGCGGTTTACTTCCTTGTTCTTATATTTTGCAAGGTTGAAACCCTGACTTTTTTGAATTTCGTTATATTCCTCGAGCACTGCGTCAAATGTTGACGGCAGCTTTACCGTGACGCTTTCCGCAGGTACGGAATCTACGCTGTATCCGAGATTTTCTGCAAAAGTTACCATATCTTCGGTAGTTTTAATTTTGTCAAAGCTGATTTTTTTGTCGTATTGAGTTCCGTTTACAGTGACCGTGTGCTCGGTATCCGGCATAAGGATAATAGCCACCGTCGCTATAAGTGCGCATAATACCACTGACAAAAGAATCTTGATTTTTGACGCTTTGAATGAACATATAAACATAGCCATCTCTCCTGACAACATTATTATGCTACACTATATTCTGCGTCTGTTTCTTTTATGCTTTAAAAATAACCTTTTTGCATCCCTCTGTTCAACTTTGCAAATAACCAACCTAAGGCGCAATTTTAAGGCACGCTTTTTAAGGTGTGCCTCCGAATATGTAAAAAAGAGTGTTTCACTCAGACAATTAAGGAACGATTAAGTTTTGCTTAACTGAAGTGTAATTCGTGGGAAAAAGTGTTTTTTTTCATCAGACAGGTGATATAATCCTCTCGTAACAATAATGTGCAATAAAAATCCCCATAAAAAAAGGGAGGAACCGCTATGCAAAAGGAGATAAAGGAATATACCGGGAAACTTAGCAAAATAAAATACACTTTTTCCGAAATAATTCACAACCACAAGCATTATCTGCTGCTTTTATACTGGCCGTTATTCGGGCTTGCGTTCAATATTGCCGAAAGCGGAAAATTTACCGACGTTTACCACCTGATCCGGTGCGGTCTTGACGAGCGTATTCCTTTTTGCGAATATTTTGTAATACCGTATATATTATGGTTTGCGTTTGTAGCTCTTACCTGCGCATATACGCTCTTCTTTGAAAAAGACGTTTTTGTCCGGTACATGAAATTCATTATTATCGGATACACCGTCGCTATTATAGCATTTTTCGTTTACCCGAGCGCTCACAATCTGCGCCCGGTCGTGTTCGACAACCCGAACATATTTACAAGCATGGTGCTCGGCATATACAGTGTCGATACAAGCACCAACATTTTCCCGTCCATACATGTCATAGGTTCTCTTGCGGTATTATTTGCGGTATTTGACAGCAATCGCTTGTCCCGCTCGATTTTCATAAAAGCATTTTTTACCGCTATGACCGCATCTATCTGTTTGTCAACCGTGTTTATCAAGCAACATTCGGTAATCGACGTAATAGCGGCGCTTATACTTTGCGCCGCCATATATCCGTTTTGTTTTTTGAAAAGAAAACCGCAAAAGAACCAGCGCCGGCAGGTCGAGGACTCTTTGCCTGACAAGCCGCTTTCATCATACCGGGAAACCAAGTAAGCGAGCTGTCCACGACACAAGAAAACATGCGACGAGACCAAAGGCGGTCGGAAGTGCGGCTGAAATTAAAGTCCATTTTAAGCTTCCGGTTTCCTTTTTTATAGTAAGCAGCGTTGTGGCGCACGGAAAGTGCATAAGTGAAAACAGCATAACGCATACGGCTTTCACACTCGTCCAGCCGTTTTGCACAAAAAGTGCGTAAAGCTCGGTGAGAGAAATTTCCTGAAGCGTGCCGGACGCGGTATACGCAAGTATCATTATGGGGATTACTATTTCATTTGCCGGAAGGGCGAGAATAAAAGCTGTAAGTATTACTCCGTCCATACCGAAAAATGAGGCGAACGGATCCAAAAACTCGGTTACATAAGCAAGAAGCGTCATTTCACCGACATTTACATTAGCAAGTATCCATATCACAAGTCCGGCAGGCGCTGCTGAAACAACCGCTCTGCCGAGTACAAACAGCGTTCTGTCCAAAAACGATCTCACAAGCACTTTTCCGACATCGGGAACTCTGTACGGCGGCAGTTCGAGTATAAAGGCTGACGGCTGTCCCTTTAACAGAGTAGAGGATAGCAGTCTTGACGCCGCCAAGGTCGCCGCAACTCCGAGAACTACAAGGCACGCCGGAAATACGGCGGCAAAAATGCTTCCTGTAAATCCTGTCCCAAACGCAAGAAACATTGCGGGAAGCGTTATGAGGAGCGGAAAACGTCCGTTACAAGGTACAAACGAGTTAGTAAGAACCGCGATAAGTCGTTCACGGGGAGAGTCTATGATTCTGCAGCCGACTACGCCCGCGGCGTTGCAGCCAAAACCCATACACATGGTGAGCGCTTGTTTTCCGCAGGCACGGCACCCCGAAAACAGCCTGTCGAGGTTAAAAGCAATTCTCGGAAGAAAACCCACGTCTTCAAGCAGTGTAAACAGCGGAAAGAATATCGCCATAGGCGGAAGCATGACATACACCACCCACGCCGCGACTCTGTACACTCCATATACCGTCGCGCTGCAGAATACTTCCGGCAGTCCAGTGCCTATAAGAAAATCGTACATAGGCTTTTCAGCCGAAAAAAGTAATTTTGACAAAAGCTCGGACGGGTAGTTGGCGCCCGTAATTGTAATCCAGAAAATACCGGCTAATAACAGAGCCATGACCGGAAAGGCAGTAAACTTTCCGGTTATTATTTTGTCGGCGGCAATATCCGCTTTGGAATAGCTCGCGCCTTTTGATACGGTGACTTTGCCGCACAGCTCTTCGGCTTTCTCTGACACGGCTTTTGATACGGCGTCGTTTATGTCCTGTTTTGTGACACCAGCGCTTTCAAGCTCTTTTTCCGCTTCATTTATCGCAGAAGCTATATTCTGATTTTTCGTAAGCTCGGTACCGTAATACTTTTCTATGCCGTCAACCGTTTCCGTATCACCGCAAAGTATCTTAAGTGCCGCAAATCTTGCCGGTATATCGGGATTACCGTTTTTTTCGATCTCAGCGGAAATTTTCCTTATGGCTTTGTCTATGTAATCGTCATACTTTGGCAGGCATTTGATTTCACTTTTTCCTTTATCTTTGTTTTGCGCTGTTTCGGCGGCTGATTTTGCAAGTTTATCAAGTCCTTTTCCGTATTTTGCCGAACACTCCACCACACTGAAGCCCAAAAATTCGGAAAGTTTGCGTGTATCCCGTATAATTCCCTTTTTCTTTGCCTGGTCGCTTAAATTCACGCACACCGTTATTTTTGGTGTATACTCGGCAATCTGCAAAACAAGCGCAAGACTTCTTTCAAGGCACAATGCGTCGCACACGACTATTACCGCGTCACAGCCGCCAAAACATATAAAATCTCTTGCCGCCTTTTCCTCGGGAGAACGTGCGCAGAGCGAATACACGCCCGCAACGTCCGCAAGCAGAAAGGTTTCGCCGTCGTCTGCCGTTACCTTTCCGAGCGCAGTACTTACCGTTTTGCCGGTCCAGTTGCCCGTATGCTGATTAAGTCCGGTAAGCGCGTTGAACACAGTGCTTTTCCCGACGTTCGGACCGCCGGCAAGGGCAATAAGAAGCGTATCGTCATTTGTTTTCGTTTTTTCGGCAAGCACCGCCTTGCCTGTTGAACCGGATGTTAGTCCCATAATAAAAACAGACCTCCTCTTCGCATACGGTATGATATGCGCTGAACAGGTCTGTTTGTTACTTTAAAATTACATACTATGATAACTTACAGCGTTATGTAACAGATATTAAGACAAATAAGATCAAACGACAGGTATCGGCTTAAATCCGAGATAGTCAGCCGCCGCAATATGAAAATCAATGCCGAGATAGCTTTTGTCAAGCTGATTTTCACGGACATTGTGCAAGTGCCCGTAATACACTCTCGAAACGCCGTACTTATACAGCACGTCAAGCATCTCGTAGTTTATGAAATCTCCGAAAACCACCGGGTAATGAACAAAAACTACGGTTTCCGCTTCCGGGTTGGCACTTTTAAGCTTTTCTCCTTCTTTAAGCGACAGCTCCAGCCTTGCGGCTTCACGCTTTATAATACGTTCGTCCTCGGCCTTAACTCCAAACTCGCTCATCCAGCCTCGGGTACCGCAAATTATTTTGTTTTCGACGATGTACGCGTTATTGTAAAGAAAAGATATAGTGCTTATTCCCTCACGCTCAAAAAACAGGTTCATTTTGTTGACGGTCGTCCACCAATAGTCATGGTTTCCCTTACCTATTATCTTTTTTCCGGGAAGCTTATCCAAAAACAGCAGGTCCTCTTTTGCTTCTTCGAGCGAAATTCCCCACGATATATCGCCCGGGATAATTACGGTATCACAGGCATCAACCGTCGAAAGCCAGTTGCTTTTCAGCTTTTCGGCGTGATTTGCCCAGCGTGGCCCGAAAATGTCCATCGGTTTTTCGGTTGTAAGCGACAAATGCGTGTCCGCAATCGTGTAAATCATACTTTAACTCCCATATGAAAAAGCTTTTTTGGAACGTATATCCTTATTCTGACATATACGGGTATATTTGAAAAAGGCTGTGCGCATAATAACACTGCACGTCAAAACTGTAATGTTTTAAGAAATGCAATGAAGTAAGTAAAGAGCAGTAAGTAAAGAGAGGAGAACAAATTCATGGCAAAAGGTTTCTTTGACGAAGACATAACCGAAAATCTCAACAATCCGCCAAAGCACATAAAGGGACTGGTGTGCAGCGTCAAAAACTGCGTATACCACGACAGCGAGGGTTACTGCACTGCCTACTCGGTACACATAGGTCCCGGCTACGCAAGCGCCTGCACAGACACCGTATGCGCCACCTTCAAGGCTCGTCCGGAATAAAGCGAAACGAATCGCTCCTGACATCGCCTTTACGTTTTTCGCACGGCGTTTACTTCCACGCCGCTCATTATCTCCGAAACTCATTATCTCCGAAACTCATTATCTCCGGCGCTCATTATTTCCGCCGGTCCGTCCTTACTTCAAGTCGGCAAGGTCAAACGGAGTACGCTGATAAACGAAATAGTTGAGCCAGTTGCCGTACAAAAGATTGGCATGTCCTTTCCAGAAATTTACCGGTCTGTTCTCGGGGTTGTCATACGGAAAATAGTTTTCCGGAATCTTGGGGGACAGCCCCCTTGACAGGTCACGGAAGTATTCGTTTTTCAACGTATCATAATCATATTCGGGGTGTCCGGTCACAAAAATCCGGCGCATATCGTGGTCGGCGGCAAGATATATTCCCGCACGTTCGGAGTCGGCAAGCACGTCGAGCGTCTGAACGGAGCGCACATCGTCGATATTTACGGTGGTTTTTCTTGAGTGCGGAGCGTAAAAAAGCTCGTCAAAGCCTCTGACCAGCGGATGAGACGGCATTGTCACACGGTGTTTGAACACGCCTGAGAGCTTTTGCTCAAGTGGCTGTTTTTCTATTCCGTAGAAATATTTATACGCCGCAAACGCCGCCCAGCATATAAAAAGCGAGGAATACACATTTGTTTTCGACCACTCGAATATGCGGCATATCTCCTCCCAGTATGCAACCTCGTCAAAAGCCATATCCTCCACGGGCGCTCCGGTAACGATAAGTCCGTCAAAGCGTAAATCTTTTATTTCCGAGAATTCCCTGTAAAAAGAGGTGAGGTGTTCTTCGGGCGTGTTTTTAGGCGTATACGACGCAGTTTTCATAAGTGTCAGTTCAACCTGAAGCGGCGAGTTTGAAAGCAGGCGCAAAAGCTGCGTTTCAGTCACTATTTTGGTAGGCATGAGGTTGAGAATGACGATTTTAAGCGGACGTATATCCTGAGTCGTCGCCCTCTTCTCGGTCATTACGAATATATTTTCATTTTCAAGTACGCCGAACGCCGGCAAAGTACCGGGAATTTTTATAGGCATTTCGTTTATTCCTCTTGTTTATTTATTCAATATGTCTGTGCCGGACGCCATGTTTATCTTACATATTTAATAAGCTGACACTGCGTACAGCCGTCGGTTGCAAAATTTAATTATCTTACATCCCTTTCACTTTTTAAGCAAAAAGAAATGCTTTACTTTTATTGCTTTTGCCGGACAAAACTCCTGGCAGCAATAGCATTTGATACACTCGGACGAATGTATATGCGCCTTTTTCTGCTCGACGCTTATTGCCGAAACAGGGCAATTTCTTGCACATTCACCGCATCCGACGCATAACGCCTTATTTACCGTAGGTCTTGGCTCAAGAAGCTTTTGCAGTCTGCCTCCGAAAATGGTGGGAAGCTGTTTGAGAAGTCCTCCGGCGCTTGCGTCCGGCCGGACAAAGTCGCTCGCGAACCTTTCAGGGCTTTCTCCCACAATATCCAGTTCTTTTACCGACTTCGGGCAAAGCCCTCTTTTTACTGCGCACTTGAGCGTTCCGACCTCCTCCGGCTTATATCCCATTACAAACGCCGAGGCTATATCGCAGGCAAAAGGATTTGCCGATGCTATTACCGCTCCCACATTTTTAAGCGTGCCGCCCGCCGGACCGTTTCCCTCCATGCCGACAACGCCGTCAACGATATTTATCCGCGGCGCTGTTATAAGACACAGGTCGCATAACATATCGGCAAAGGCTTCTCTCTGCGGGAATCTCGCATGCTGTTCGGCTTTCTGAAGTCCGGGTATTGAACCGAACATATTCTTTACCGCCGCTGATATTTCGCACAGCGCATGGGTTTTGAGCCTGCATACGTTTACAACCAGATCCGCCCGGACAATCGGCTTAATAATATTGAAGCTTTTTGCGGAAATTTCGTTTCTGCGAACGGTTTCAAAAGAAACATCGGTATTCAGCTTTGCTCCGGTATCTTCACACGCTCTTGATAGTCCCGTCGTGCGGTATATAGCCTCAAGCACCGCTACGCTGTATGTTCCTCCCGGACTGTCAGCGACTGTTACGTCTGCTCCAAGCTCCAAAAAATACTCAGCGCACGCCGCAACAAAGGCAGGATGTGTAGTAATACCGGCTTTTGCTTCTCTTCTTGCAAGTAAATTTGGCTTTATCAGCACTTTTTTTCCGGACAAATCTTCCTTAATTATGCCGTTATCCTCAAGCATGCCCGATATAACGGGATAAACGACGTCCTTTACCGCCGCGCGGTCATAGGTGTCGAGCGCTTTTACGTACACTCTGTTTACTGACGTATCTATTTTTCTGTCATATATCATGCGAAAACTGCCTCTCGTCGGATTTTGTCATTTTGCGCTGTTTCAGTGATTTCCGGATGACGGCATAAAGCACCGCCATCCGGAAAATGGTTTTTTATTATTTATCTTATTTTATTTCATGTATAAATTTATCTATTCGCTCAAGCGCCTTGCATATATGGTCCACCGAATAAGCGTACGAAATTCGGGCAAATCCCTCTCCGCTGTCGCCAAAGGCTGTGCCTGGCACTATCGCACATTTTTCGGAATACAACAACTTCTCGCAGAACTGCTCAGAAGTCATGCCGAAGCCTCCGATATTCGGGAAAACGTAAAACGCTCCCTCAGGCTCAAAGCAGTCAAGGCCTATATCCTTAAGTCCTTTAAGTATCAGCCTGCGGCGCTGGTCATAGCAGTCTCTCATATACTCGATATCGGCGTCCCCGTCGGTAACCGCCTTTATACCGGCATACTGGCTCATTGTAGGCGCGCACATAATTGCGTACTGGTGAATTTTTAACATCTGGCGAAGCATTTCTTTCGGGGCGCACACATATCCGAGCCTCCAGCCGGTCATGGCGTAGGTTTTTGAAAATCCGCCGACATATATCGTGCGTTCCCACATTGACGGTATCGCCGCAAAGGAGCTGTGCTTTCTTCCGTAGGTGAGCTCGCCGTATATCTCGTCGGTGAGCACAACTATATTCGTATCTCTAAGCACATCTGCTATACGCCGGAGATCCTCATGCGTCATTATGGCGCCGGTAGGATTATTCGGGTACGGAAGGATGAGCATCTTTGTTTTCGGCGTTATATATTTTCTTAGCAACTCCGGCGTCAGCTTGAAATTGTCCTCGGCTCTTGTCGGAACGCTCACGGCAACGCCTCCGGTAAGCTGAGTTATCGGAGTGTAGCACACGTACGACGGCTCAACCACCAAAACCTCGTCGCCCGGCTCGACAACCGCTCGTATGGCAAGATCTATCGCCTCGCTGCCGCCGACTGTTACAAGAATCTCATCTTTCGGATTGTATTTTACGTCAAACCGGCGCTCAAGATACTCGGCTATTCTTTCACGAAACAGCAAAAGTCCCGAGTTTGAAGTATAGTACGTTTTTCCCTGTTCAAGCGACGTGATAGCCGCGTCACGTATGTGCCATGGGGTAAGAAAGTCAGGCTGTCCCACGGTTAGGGAAACGACGCCCTGCATTTCGTCGAGTATATCAAAAAATTTACGTATCCCCGACGGCTTGAGCTCTGTCGCCTTTTTGGACAGAACCTTTGAATAATCGAACATTACAGTATGCCTTCCCTTTCGTCCTTGGTATCCTGGTGACCGAACACAACGCCCTTATCCTTATAAGTACGCAGTACAAAGTGCGTCGCGGTCGAGAGCACGCCTTCTATCGGCGCCAACTTTTCCGCAACGAAAAGAGCTACCTCCTTAAGCGTTTTTCCCTCTATAAGCAACAGAAAATCAAAAGCGCCTGACATAAGGTGCATATCCCTTACTTCCGGGAAATTATAAATTCTCTCGGCAATCTGCTCAAAGCCTCTGTCCGCCTGCGGAGTAACTTTAAGTTCGATAAACGCCGTCACACGCTCTCTTTCGGTCTTGTCCCAGTCGATAAGGGCGGTATATCCCTTAATCGTACCGTCAATTTCCATTTCCTCGATAAGCGCCTTAATGCTTGCCGTATCCTTGTCGAGCATTACCGCGATTTTTTCCGGCGTAAGCCGTGCGTCATTTTCTATAAGCTCAAGAACTTTTCTCTTTAAAGTATTCATACTCAAAACATCTTCCTTTCCGCTTCAGCGATACAATAACGATACAATAATTTTTATACCGGCACTTCCCTGTTTTTTAACATTCAGCCGCCGGCTTATTGAGCCGTCAGATGATTACCCTGAAATTGCTCAGAGATTACTCGGCTACCTCATCAGAGCTAAGCTTCGCCTCTATTTCGGTGTTTTCAGTGTTGTCGTCAGACCCGGTATCCGAACCTTCTGCCGACGGCTTCTCGTACACCATATTGACAGCAAGCTGAGTGCCGAGTTTTCCGGAAACAACAATCTTTTTACCGTTGCAAACCACCTTTTCGCCCGACGCGGCTATTGAAAACGCGCTTCCGTCGTCAGAAAGCAGAGTAACTATTCCATCCTGAGTAACGCTGTATGTTCCCGTAAAAGATGAAACCTGTTCGTCGTCCTCAAGCGCAAATTCAAAGGTGAATTTTCCGTCCTCTGTAAGCTCAAGGTGATTTTCCGTATAGCTGTCTTTGGTGATTTTTTCGTTTGTACCTATTTCCGTCATATCGGTTAAGAAATATGTTCCTGCCGCCGCCGAGACGCTCATGTTTTCAATTTTTTCACCAAGTGAAGTGTCCACTGCGTCCTTAACTACCGTAGAATTGCCGCATGCGCAAAGTGTTGCCGCCGCAATAACGGCAATTGCTGCAAGAATAATCTTTTTCATTTTCAATCTTCCTCTTCAAAGTATTTATTTCAAAGTGTTTAGTACATACAGTACTTACCTAAAACTCGATAAGTATGTTATATCCGGTAAAATCCCGAAAAAACGCGCTGTTCACCACAGAACATTGAATGTTATGATAACACAGCGCCGTTAAAAAATCAAGACTGCTCAAATACGGACATTAACGCACACTATAATCATGCGCAGGTCGGAGATATATAAAAAAGCATAACAGAAAAAGCACGCCCGATAATACAAAAGCGGAATCAGGGCGAAATGCCGTGACTCCGCATACCGTCTTACGTCTTGTGCAGCTATCAAAACCGAATGCCGCTCCGAAAAATCAAGTCCGCCGCCTATTTACCGTCGCCTTCGCTTTACTGTGCGGAAAGCTGTTTCTCCAGCCACACAGAACCGATATTCAGCGCATCTGAGAGAGTTTTACGCTCTACCTCGTTGAGTATCTTTTCTTTTTTCATAGCCAAAGCCGGGTCAGTGCTCTGAAGCTGAACAATTATGCGGGACGGTATCTCGTTTTCTCCGGCTCCCTCCAAAATAGTCAGCACAACCATGCATTTGTTATACGGTTCGCCGTAATATACCTTATTAGAAGAGCGCACAAGCGGACGCCCTTTATATGTCATTACCTCTGACATTGAAATTCATCCTTTCGGTCACTGTGCAAGGTAACTCGCCACAAGAATCCTTAACAGCTCATCACGGTCGAGCTTGGCGATAATCGCCCTTGCGTTGTTGTAATTGGTAATATACGTCGGATCTTCGGAAAGAATATATCCAACAATTTGGTTTATCGGGTTATATCCTTTTTCCTTAAGAGCGTTATACACCTGTGTCAGCGCCTGCTTGGTTTCCAGTTCCTTTAACTGGGATATGGAATAAGTCATCGTTTTATCTGTCGGCCTTTCTGACATGTCAACCACTCGCTTTCCGATTTATCTATATTCATTAGTAATTATATAACAATGCCGTTCAAATATCAATACCGAACCGGGCAATTTAACATTTATGTAACAGTTATCGCAATTTTGCGGTAATTATTTCACCTTTCAACTTTTTTCGAGCTCAAATATTTCGCATTTATATATATTTCTTTACTTTTCTTTCAATATCTTTTTGGTAATCTTAGTGTATTTTAGTTTAATTATGTATATTTTGCATAATTTTTGTTATGATAAGTTGTTTTAAATAGCAAAAATTGTAAGATTTTACTTTACAAAGTAAAATGTATGTGATATAATCATGAAAGATTATTCATGATGAGTTCTAACATGAATAATACTAACATCTTAGTTTTGGAGGAAAACAAAATGAAGAAGCTTTTAGCACTGGTTCTTGCAGCTCTCATGATTTTCGCAATGGCAGCCTGCACACCTGCAGAGCCCAACGGCGGAGACAATGAATCCGGAGACAATCAACAGGTTGACTCAGACGCAAAGGTTGTAAAAATCGGCATCTTTGAACCGGCATCCGGCGATAACGGAGCCGGTGGAAAACAGGAAACACTCGGTATCCAATACGCAAACAGCATTCAGAACACAGTTGAAATCGGCGGAGAAACATACGAGGTTCAGCTTGTAAGCGTTGACAATGAGTCTTCCAACGACAAGGCTCCCACCGCCGCTTCCACTCTTATCAGCCAGGGCTGCTCAATCGTTCTCGGCTCATACGGTTCAGGCGTTTCTATCGCCGCAAGCGACGTTTTCAAGAACGGCGGAATTCCCGTAATCGGCGTTACCTGCACAAATCCTCAGGTAACCGAAGGAAATACACATTATTTCCGTATTTGCTTCCTCGATCCTTTCCAGGGTACTGTTCTTGCTAACTATGCAAAGGAAAACTTTGAAGCCTCCAAGGCATACTGCCTTGCAAAGCTCGGCGACGACTATTCCGGCGGACTTGTTCACTACTTTACACAGGCATTTGAAGCACTCGGCGGAACGGTTGTTTCCGAAGAATTCCAGGAAGGAAACAGTGATTTCACTTCTTACATTACAAAGGCTAAAAACGAAGGCTGCGATGTATTCTTCGCACCTGTTTCAACAGAAGCAGCCGCTCTTATTATCGAGCAGGCTTCATCACAAGGTCTTGACATGCCTATAATGGCAGGCGACACCTGGGACTCCAACGTTATTCTTAACGCCGCTAAGGGCAAGGATGTTTCCGTATACGTTACAACCTTCTACCAGGAAGGCGGAGACCCTGAGTTTGACGCAGGCGTAAAGGCATGGATCAATTCTGATTCCACAAATCTCGCTAACAACGGCGGAGACGACACGGTTGCCGCTGTAACCGCAATGGGTTATGACGCATACTTTACAGCTCTCGAGGCTATAAAGGCTGCTGATTCCACAGATCCCAAGGCTATAAACGAGGCTCTCTGGGACGTTAAGTACGACGGCGTTACCGGACACATTGAATTTGACGATGTAAACGGTGATGCTCTTCGTGACGTCGCTTATGTAAAAACCGCCAACACCGAAACAGGCGCTTGGGACTTCGTAACTGTTCAGAGCGTAAGCGAATAAAAAACTTTGTTTCCGACAATTATAGCGGAGGCGAAATGCCTCCGCTATAACGGTATAAACGGTATATAGCAATTCTGCGCTTTAAGCGTATGTTTTGCGAATAAAAGACTCGTACATTCGGGTTTTTCCAAAAAAGCACACAGGAAACCTTCTCATTTCCGGTGTTCTTTTTCGGGAAAATCGGATACCTGATACTTGCTTATAAATCTGAGATTTTCCGGTTTACTCTGAACGCAAATACTTCAGCACACAAATATGAAAGGTATGGTCAGACAAATGCTTGAATGGATACACCAGAATCTGCCGTATATTCTGGCGGGTATATCGGTCGGCGGTCAATATGCGCTCATCGCCATAGGATATACGATGGTATACGGAATTCTAAGACTTATCAACTTCGCTCACGGCGACATCTTCATGGTTGCGGGAATCATTATGGTTTATGCAAACACCATGCTTGCCGGATATTTTCCGGGCAGTCCGCACATAGTTCTTTTTATTTCGATTTTACTTGTTATAGTTTTAACGGTTTTACTCGGATTTTTAACCGAAAAAGCCGCATACAAGCCGCTGCGCAGCGCTCCGAGAATGTCGGTAATGATTTCGGCTATCGGTGTGAGCTACCTGCTTCAGAATCTGGTGTACTACATCACCGGCGGTCTTAACCAAAACTACCCCACTATCCCTTGGATAAGCGACACGGTAAAGATACTCGACAAAAAAGTTATCACCGTGACGGATCCCCAAACAGGTGAGCTTGTTGAAAAAGTCCTCAACGAATGCGTTACAAAACGTGTAACTCTTATAACGCCAATTCTCACAATTATACTTGTAATCGCACTTGTGTGCCTGATAAGATACACCAAAATCGGTATGGCTATGCGTGCCTCCTCAAAAGATTTTGAAACAAGTCAGCTTATGGGTATAAAAATAAATTCCATTATAAGCATTACGTTTATTATCGGCTCATTCCTTGCGGCAATAGGCAGTCTGCTGTATTTCTCAAATTACACCGGCGTAACTCCCACCTCCGGCGCCATGCCCGGACTTAAGGCGTTTGTCGCCGCAGTTTTCGGAGGAATAGGCTCGATTCCCGGCGCTGTCGTCGGAGCCTTTATAATCGGTATATGCGAAAATATAATAAAAGGCTTAGGTTGGACGACCTTCTCAGACGCTTTCACCTTTGCACTGCTGATTATCATACTTGTTGTTAAGCCTACCGGACTTTTCGGTGAGAAAACAACGGATAAGGTCTGATTTTAATTTAAGACCTTCACACAAATTAAGTATAGAAAGTAGTGATTACAGGTGACAAATATGGCACAAAAGAAAAAGATAAATACCAATATGATATTTACCGTCGTTGCGCTCATTGCGATAATCGCTCTCGTTGCTATTCTCGAAAGAACGCTTCCGGCGACGCACATCATTTTTACCGTTATCAAAAAAGGTTCAATCTACGCACTGGTTGCGGTTTCCATGAACCTGCTCAACGGTTTTACCGGGCTTTTCTCGCTCGGTCAGGCAGGCTTTATGCTGCTCGGCGCATACACATACGCCATTTTTACAATACCTAACGATCAAAGAGCAAGCGTATATCAGTATTTTGACGGCGGTATAATACAGTTTACCCTTCCCGTCATTGTTGCAATAATTCTCGGCGGAATTGTGGCTATGATATTTGCCTTTCTCATCGGTCTTCCGGTACTCCGTCTGAAGAGCGACTACCTCGCCATAGCTACGCTTGGTTTTGCCGAGATAGTACGCGCTATTTTCCAGTGGAAGACCTTAGGTCCTATTACAAACGGTTCCAACATTCTCCGAAAGTTCAAAAACCTTGACACGCTTTATATAGACATACCCTTCACGGATATCTCATTTCACGTGTCTCCGACCATGTTCGCACTTATATTCTCCGGCATTTGCGTTGCAATCATAATGATGCTTATAAACTCGACCTACGGGCGTGCTTTTAAGGCAATACGTGATGATGAAATTGCCGCTGAGGCAATGGGTATAAACCTCGCCTCTCACAAGCGTATGTCATTTTGCATAAGCTCCTTTTTTGCCGGAATATCCGGAGCACTGCTTGCAATGTTCCAGACTTCAATTCAGGCAAGTCAGTTTAAATCAGCCATGACGTATGAAATACTGCTCATTGTGGTTATAGGAGGTATAGGTTCCGTTTCCGGAAGCTGTATCGGAGCTTTCCTGTTTATCGCCTGCAATGAATGGTGGCTGCGCTTTTTGGACAATACTACAGTACTTGACATGCCCTGGGGCGAATGGCAGGTGCCGTTTCTCAGAGTCGGTTTCCGAAAAGTTGTATTCTCGGTCATCATCATGATTATGGTGCTGTTCTGCCGCCGGGGAATTATGGGAACAAAAGAAATTTCCCTTTCGGGTATTGCCGGATTTTTCAAGAAAATCGCCGCTTCCCGAAAAAATAAATCTAAAGGCAAGGAGGCGTGACGGACGATGAGTGAAAATGTACTGAGACTTGAAAATGTTACTATGCAGTTTGGCGGAGTTGTTGCCGTAAACGATTTATCGCTTGAAGTAAACCGTGGAGAGATTGTATCCTTAATAGGTCCCAACGGAGCCGGAAAAACTACGGTATTTAATGTAATTACAGGCGTTTACGAGCCGACCAACGGCGCCGTATATTACGACGGCAAGCTTATAATCTCCAACCATCCGCACGGTAAAATGAAAAAACTATATGCCGGAAACGATCCTCACAAATTCCACACGGTGATGTCAAAGACGCCCGACAAAATCACACGTCTCGGCGTTGCGAGAACCTTTCAGAATATAAGGTTATTCAAATCAATGACGGTTTTTGAAAACGTGCTCATTGCAAAGCACATGTTAAGAACGAGCAACGTATTTTCAGCGACTTTCCACTTAAACCGAGCCGAAGAGCGCCGTATGCGTGAGGAATCCCTCGAACTGCTTGAGCTGTTAGGCCTTGCGGACGTTAAGGATGAGTTGGCTACATCATTGCCTTACGGAAAGCAGAGATATCTCGAAATAGCAAGAGCTCTTGCCACAAAACCAAGACTTCTTCTCCTCGACGAGCCTGCCGCCGGTATGAATCCGCAGGAAACGCTTGAGCTTACCCACTTCATTCACGATATAAGGAAAAAGTTTGATCTTACAATCCTTATGATCGAGCACCACATGAATCTGGTAATGGACATATCCGACCGCATATACGTCATTGATTTCGGAAAACTTATTTCAAGCGGCGTTCCGGAGCAGGTGCAGAACGACGAAGTTGTTATACAGGCTTATCTGGGGGTATCTGAAGAAAATGAGTAATAATTTGCTTGAAATAAGAGGATTAAGCGTTAACTACGGCGGAATAAACGCTGTAAACAATATTGATTTAGACGTTCCGGAAGGACAAATAGTAACACTTATCGGTGCAAACGGCGCTGGAAAAAGTACTATTCTGCGTACAATCAGCGGACTGGTAAAGACCAAAACCGGTTCTGTCAAGTATAACGGCGAGGAAATCCTCGGCAAGTCGCCCGACTATATTGTGTCAAAAGGCATAACGCTTGTACCGGAAGGACGTCGGGTTTTCACGGATCTTACCGTTCTTGAAAACTTAAAAATAGGCGCATATTTGAGAAAAGACCACATACAAAATGATATAGACTATGTTTTCGGCCTGTTCCCGCGCCTTAAGGAGCGTGAATGGCAGTTTGCCGGCACTCTTTCCGGCGGCGAACAGCAAATGCTCGCCGTAGGACGTGCGCTCATGTCAAGACCTAAGCTTATAATGATGGACGAACCGTCGCTCGGTCTTGCTCCGATGATTGTGAAAAACATATTCGACATTATTCACACCATCAACGAAAAGGGAATTACGGTACTTCTCATTGAACAAAACGCAAATATGGCGCTTCAGGCGGCTCATACGGCGTATGTAATTGAGACGGGCAATATTACCATGCAAGGCACCGGAAAGGAAATTCTTGCCGACGAGAGAATCAAGGAAGCGTATTTAGGCAAGAAACGTTAAGTTTTTAAGTTTTGCCTTTACCGCCTTTACTTTATCCTTATATAAGGAGGATGATAAAGTATGAAAAGAGAGCTTGTAAAAAATATATATTTGAATCCTGCTGATTTCGGCGGAAAGACCGTCACTGTCGGCGGCTGGGCACGCAGCATAAGAGACAGCAAGGCGTTCGGCTTTATTGATTTGAACGACGGCAGCTGCTTTAAAGGTGTTCAGATTGTTTTCGCAAGAGAAAACATACAAAACTACGATGAGATTGCAAAACAAAATGTTGGCGCTGCGCTGTGCATAACCGGAACGGTTGTGCTTACTCCCGAAAACAAGCAGCCTTTTGAAATAAAGGCTGAGAAAATTGAAATCGAAGGTGAGTCCACAGCCGACTACCCGCTTCAGAAAAAGCGTCACACTGTGGAATACCTGCGTGAGCAGGCGTATTTACGGCCGAGAACCAACCTGTTTTCGGCGGTTTTCAGGGTACGCAGTGAAGTTGCATACGCTATCCACACATTCTTTCATCAAAGAGACTTTGTGTATGTTCACACGCCGCTTATTACCGCCTCCGACTGTGAGGGCGCCGGAGAAATGTTCAGAGTTACCACGCTTGACATGAAAAATCCGCCTCTCAAGGACGACGGAAGCATAGACTATTCAGCGGACTTTTTCGGAAAGAGCACAAATCTTACCGTTTCGGGACAGCTTGAAGCGGAAACCTTTGCTCTTGCCTACGGAAACGTATACACGTTCGGTCCTACTTTCCGTGCCGAAAATTCCAACACCGCAAGACATGCGGCAGAGTTTTGGATGATAGAGCCGGAAATAGCCTTTGCGGACCTTGACGATGACATGCAGCTTGCTTGGGACATGATAAAATTCATTATTCGTCATGTTCTTGAAAATTGTCCGCAGGAAATTGAGTTTTTCAATAATTTTGTCGACAAGACCTTGTCCGAGCGCTTAAACTCCCTTGCTCAGAGTGATTACTGCAAAGTAACCTACACGGAAGCGATTGAGCTTTTGAAAAAGAGCGGAGAGCAATTCAAATACCCTGTTGAATGGGGATGCGATTTGCAAACCGAGCATGAGAGGTATCTGACCGAGCAAATTTACCGCAAGCCGGTATTCGTGATAGATTATCCGAAAGAAATCAAGTCCTTCTATATGCGTTTAAATGACGACGGAAAGACTGTTGCGGCAATGGATTTACTGGTACCGGGGGTAGGAGAAATAATAGGCGGAAGCCAGCGTGAGGAGCGGGAAGACGTGCTTTTGGCCCGCATGAAGGAATGTTCTCTCAAGGAAGAGGACTACTGGTGGTATGTCAATTTACGCCGTTACGGCGGCACAAAGCATGCCGGCTACGGGCTTGGATTTGAGAGAATAATTATGTACCTTACGGGTGTATCCAACATCCGCGATGTCATACCTTACCCGAGAACGGTAGGAAATGCTGAATTTTAATAAATAAAATAACGCCGGCACAAAAAGCCGGCGAATTGTTTTTATGAAAAATTTATATGCTTAGTACGAAAGGACGTGTAATATATGAGAAAAACAGGAACTGAATCAGCTGCATATTTTGGATTAGGCGGAGAAAAAGACGGCTTTAAAAAAATGAAAAGCCACGGATTTGACTGCGTTGACTATCAGGGATTTGTAAATACGGAAACTGAACTTTTCAAGATTAGCAATTCAGCGTTTGAAAGCAGACTGAAGGAGATTTATAAAGATGCTGAAGCTGAGGGCATTGAAATATATCAAACTCACGGCCCCTGGAGATATCCGCCTCGTGACGCAACGCCGGAGGATCGTGCTGAACGCATGGAAAAAATGAAGAAAAGCATTTGGGGCACTTCTCTTTTACACAGCAAATATATGGTAATTCATCCTATTATGCCGTTCGGACCTAACGCAGAACCGGACTCAAAAGCTTTCCGGGAAATGAATTACAGATTCTATTCTGAGTTATTGGTTACGGCAAAGCAATACGGTGTAACACTCTGTCTTGAGAATATGCCCTTTCCTGCTCATTCTATTGCACGACCGAAAGAAATACTTGATTTTGTCAAGGAATTAAACAGCGAATACATGGCGGTTTGCCTTGACACCGGTCACAGCAATGTTCTCGGCATTTCGCCTGCGGACGCTCTGCGTGAGCTTGGAAACTCTATTAAAACCCTTCACGTTCACGACAACGACGGCAGAGGAGATCAGCATGCCGCACCGTTCTACGGAAGCATAGACTGGGAAGATTTCAGATCTGAGCTCAAAAACATAGACGAGTCCGTTGTCCTTTCGATTGAAGCCAAGGCCTCCGACAAGCTTCCTGACGAGCTGTATGACGCGTACCAGCTTGCCATGTCAAAAACAGCAAAGTATCTTTCTAAGTAACCTTTTTATGTTTATATTCAAAGATTTATAATTATACTCTCGGTAAGACTTACCGAGAGTCAGCCCGCTGACAAACCCCGTCAGCGGGCATTTAATTTTGCAAAAAGAGAGGAAATATGATATAATATAAGCATAAAAGTCAAGGAGAGACGAAGATGCTAGTAACAGGACAGAACAGACAAAGAAAAATGGAATATGTATTGATAGATGACTTAATGCCGCAAGACCATTTGCTCAGAAAAATAGATAAATACATAGATTTTTCGTTTATCAATGAAATTTGCCGTCCGTATTACTGCAAAGATAA
>QAKH01000001.1 GCA_003343885.1 Clostridiales bacterium
ACAGCGTCATTTTCAAATATTTCATCACATATGCGTTTATTGTCAATTTCAGTAAATTTATTTCCGGCTTTTATGGCGGCTTTGCAGGCGGCGGTATATAGGGCTCTGTCAAATATTTCGCCTGCACTTTTGCTGTTGCCCTCGGCAATTTTACCTGCAAGAAAAGTAAATACGTCCTTTACTGCTGAATTCTCAATGCAGCTGGGTTTTGAGCGTACAAGATATGTATCATCACCGAATTCTTCAAATTCAAAGCCGATAGCGGAAAAATATTCCGAATTTGAAGCAACTGCGTCGAATTCTTTTGGCACAAGCGTCACAGAAACCGGTTCAAGCAGATATTGAGAATCGTTATTTTCGGAAGCGTGCTTAATACGCTCGTAAATTATGCGCTCGTGCGCAGCGTGCTTGTCTATCAAATACATATTTTCACCGCGGCTGACAATTATGTAGGTATCGAATACTTCTCCGATATATACAGATTTTAAAAGTTTACTCGGATTAAACAGCTCGACCTGGCTGTAGACTGTTTGTCTTTGAGGTGGTACAGTGTCAGTCACATGGGTTGGGAAAGCTATGTTTTTATTATTTATTCCGCAGTCGTCAGGCTCCTGATTGGAAATAATAGCCGGAGCTGTTGGAGAAGAATCAATATTAGGTTCTTGGGATATATTCGGATTCTTTTCATGAGAATCATCAATACGTGAGGGAGAATTGGAATCTATTTCTTCATTTTGCGGTTTATCCGAAACTGTGGTTAAATTTTCTTTAGGCTCTTCGGGAGCAGTATTCAGGTCGTATGGTGCTCCGACGTCTGGTACAGGAGCGTCATCTGGTATCGGAGTGTGACCGACACCGGTTATATATTGCGATGAGGAATCAAATATTATATTTTCTAATATATTTTCCGCAGAAAATTTTTCAGCCGGAATTTCTTTCGATTTCAATTGAAGCTGCGATGAGGGTGGGGAAGAGATTGGTTTTTCGTGAGATATGGCGGTTTTATTTAAATCCTTGGAAACATCAGATGCCTTAACCGAAGGAGCGGAAAAGTCTAAAATATTTTCTTCAGGACCAAAATTGTAAACTTGTGAAATTCCCCTGGACAGAGCGTTTTTTACTGCAAAATATATTGTGTCAAAAACTTTTCTTTCGTCTGAAAATTTAATTTCTAACTTTGCCGGATGGATGTTGACATCTACAAGGTTTAGGTCCAATTTTACGAACAGCACGCATGCCGGAAATTTTCCTGCCGGGCAAAATCCCCGAAATCCTTCCTCAAGAGCTGCCATCATTGTTCGGCTTTTTATGTACCTGCCGTTTACAAAAAAATTCTGCATGTTTCTGTTTGGTCTGCACGTCTCAGGTTTTCCAATGTAACCGTATGCGTGCACTGACGCAAATTCAGAATCGACAGGAAGAAGCGCATTTGCAAATTCACGGCCAATAGCTGCATAAATTGCATTTTTTAATTTCCCGTCGCCAGGGGTATCGAGCTTTACAGATCCGTCAGAAATCAGTTTAACAGCGATATTCGGGCGAGACAGGGCAAATTTTTCACAAACTGCGAAAACTGCTGTTGCCTCCGTAGAATTCTTTTTCAGGAATTTACGCCGTGCCGGTGTATTTTCAAAAATGTTTTCAACAATTATGGTGGTACCGTCCGGACACCCTGTGTCATCCGTATTTAATACTTCGCCGTATTTGCACATAAAAGTTGTACCGACAGAGTCTTCAGCACGTTTAGTAAGAATTCGGACAGTTGATACCGCCGCAATTGCCGCAAGTGCTTCTCCTCGAAACCCCAGTGTAGCTATTGCCTCAAGATCTCCCGGCTCACGTATCTTGCTTGTAGCATGTCTTAAAATACTTTTTGGTACATCTTCTCTTGCCATGCCGCAGCCGTCATCAGTTATACGTATAAAAGATGTGCCGCCGTCCTTTATTTCGACTGTTACACATTTTGCACCGGCATCGGCACAGTTTTCCAACATTTCTTTGATAGCTGACGCCGGTCGCTCAACAACTTCGCCTGCGGCTATTAAATTTGCTGTATGCTTGTCAAGTACATTAATAACACCCATTTATGCGGCACCTCTTTTCAAGTAAAATATTTCACTCTGCAACTGTCAACTTAAAATCTGAAGCTAAATTATGAAATTGAAAATTTCAAGCTGATGTCAGCGGATTTTATTGTATGTGTGAGAGCGCCGATAGAGATAATGTCAACGCCTGTGTCGGCAACGTCACGAAGCTTCTTTTCGCCCATATTTCCGCTTGCCTCTACTAAAGCCTTGCCGTTTACGATTTTCACACATTCTTTCATCATTTCATTTGTCATGTTGTCAAGCATGATAATGTCAGCACCGGCGTCCAACGCCTCTGCAAGCTGTTCTTTGTTTTCTACCTCAACCTCAATTTTTAATGTGTGCGGAATTATATTTCTTGCCGCAAGAACAGCATTTTTTATGCCGCCGGAAACAGCGATATGATTATCTTTTATAAGTACGCCGTCAGAAAGGTTAAAGCGATGATTTGTGCCTCCGCCGACACGAACGGCATATTTTTCGAGAACTCTCATTCCTGGAGTTGTTTTTCTTGTGTCGGTTATCTTTGCTTTAGTTCCGGCCACTTCCGCAACAGCTGCGGCAGTCCTTGTTGCAATTCCGCTGAGACGCTGCATAAAGTTCAATGCAGTACGTTCACCCGTGAGGACATTTCTTGCATTGCCGTCAACGACTGCAATTACATCACCTTTCACCGCTTTGTCGCCGTCTTTAAGGTTGGGCGTAAATGAAATTTTCGGATCGACTTTAGAAAATATGTAAGAAGCAAGGTCTAATCCGCATACTACCATATCTTCCTTTGCGACAAAACGTCCATGAGCTGTCTTGTCTGCAGGGATTGTTGAAATAGTGGTTATATCGCCTGTTCCTATGTCCTCTGATAGGGCGAGGTTTATTATGCTGTCAACCTGAGGGTTATTATATAAATACATCTTTTTTCTCCTTTTTGTAAAAACTTTTGCACCAATCAACCAATCAATCAACTATGTAATGTGATCCGATGCTTTGTTTACGTTCGCATGCGCTCTGGACTATTACCGTTGAAGCAACAGCGGCGTTAAATACAGTATACTGCTTTATATTTTCAAGGCGTTTTCTTCGATATTTGTCATAAATTTCATCAAGTTTTTGATGAGCAAATTCGAGTTTGTTTGTGTGACGAATAGCTCCGACGTTTTTAGTCATTAGTTCTTTCATAAATGCCATGTCTTTATCGATTTCAGCGTTTTCCGGACACGGTTCGGAGAATTCCTCGCTTTGAGGCAGAACAAATTTATAATTTTTTGATGGTCTGAAATCAGCATTTATACACTTTGCGGCACGCTTTCCGAAAACTAAGCACTCAAGTGTAGAGTTGCTCGCAAGGCGGTTAGCTCCCTGTACGCCGGTACAGGCAACCTCTCCGCATGCATAAAGACCTGATACAGCAGTTCTGGCGTGAAGGTCAGTCATAACTCCGCCCATGAGGTAATGTTCAGTAGGGTGAACCGGTATGTGCTCGTAAGGAACATTTATGCCAAGCGAGCGGCATTTCTGAAATATTGTGGGAAATCTTGCGGAGAAAAACGATTCGTCCATGTCGGATACGTCAAGATATACGTATTCGTCGCCGGTAATTGCCATATTTTTCAAAATTTCTCTTGTTACTATATCTCTCGGTGCAAGGTCTCTTAAAGAATGCTTGTTGTACATAAAAGCTTCACCGGCAGAGTTTCTGAGTACAGCACCCTCTCCGCGAACGGCTTCTGATATAAGGAACATTCTGCCGTCCTCAATACCGACGGCAAGTGCGGTTGGGTGAAATTGTATAAATTCCATATCTTTGCACGGAGCGCCGGCACGAAGGCAGGCTGCAACACCGTCTCCGGTTGCTCCCTTAGGATTTGTAGAGTACTTATAAAGCTGACCGACAGAACCGGTAGCAACTACAACATTTCGAGAAAACATGACTCTATCGTGCTCTCCGTCATTTACGACAATGCCGATAGTACCGTTTTCATCTGTCAATACGTCTACAAAGAAGGTGTTAAAATACACTTTAATATTGGGGCGTTCGGAGACAACTTCGCCTAATCTTTTTGTCATAAGTTTACCGGTTGCGTCTCCGCCGCAGTGAAGAATTCTCCGGCAGCAGTGACCGCCTTCGCGTGTAACTATTACATTACCGTTTTCATCTCTGTCGAATGGCACTCCGAGTTCCATCATATCTTTGATAGCGTCAGGTCCTTCAGTTACAAGCACTCTCACGGCTTCTTCATTGCAGTGACCGGCGCCGGCAACAAGCGTGTCGTGTATATGATCCTCAAAGCAGTCGGTCGGCTGGGTAACGGCGGCAATACCGCCCTGGGCAAGCCAAGAACTTCCGCCGTCAATATTTCCTTTAACAATGAGTGCGACATTAAAACGCTTGTCAAGATTCAGTGCGCAGTTAAGACCTGCGAGTCCTCCACCCACGACTATGACGTCATATATTTCACCATTGTTTTTCACGTTTTCGCTCGAAAACAAATATCTTCTCATTTTTTTACACTTCCTGCTTTTAACATTCCTTCAAGGCATTTGCTTGAGCGTTTCATAACTTCGTCATCAAGGATTACCTCGTCGGAGAGAGTCTGTATCGTTGAGTATAAATCTAACAGCGTTGTTTTCTTCATATCCTCACACACAAGAGTTTCGCTTAATAAATAGAAATTCTTATCTGGACATTCCTGTATCAGTCTTTCACATACAGCTCTTTCTGTTCCTATGATAAAAGACTTTGAAGAAGATGAATGAGCGTATTTTATTATAGCTGAAGTACTTCCGGCAAAATCTGACAGCTCTACTACTTCCTTTTCGCATTCCGGATGTACTAAAACAAGTGCGTCGGGATGATTTTTTTTCGCCTCAATAAGAGCATCCGCACTTATATTTTTGTGAACAGGACAATAGCCGCTGTGAATATAGAAAACCTTTTCAGGAAGCTTTTCGGCTATATAAGCGCCGAGATTTTTGTCCGGAACAAAAATAATCTCTTTCTGAGGCAGAGCGCTGATAATATCAAGAGCGTTTGAGGAAGTGACGCACATGTCGCACTCGGCCTTAGTAGCAGCGCTTGAGTTTATGTAGCACACAGCGCAGGCATTTGGATGTGCTTCTTTTAATTTTATTACGTCGTCCGGCGTTACCATGTCAGCCATAGCACAGCCGGCGTCTTTTCTTGGAATAAAGACATGCTTATCGGGATTTAAAATTTTAGCACTCTCAGCCATGAATTTTACGCCGCAAAAGATTATATTTTTGCGCTCTGAATCCTTTGCTTTTTTGGCAAGCTCAAAGCTGTCGCCGCAAAAATCCGCAATATTTTGAATATCCAAATTTTCATAAAGATGTGCAAGAATTAACGCATCATTTTGTATGCGAAGTTTGTTGATTGCATCATAAATGCTTTGCTTATTTTCAAAAGTCATATACATACCTTCCTGTACAGCCATAAACTTATTCCATTATATCACTTTAATTTACAAAATACAAGCCTGAACTTTACAATTTTATGTATTTATGCTATCAAAAATTATTTTATACATAAATGCACTCAAAAACGGTATTTGTTAAAAATATTCGGGACCGCACTTAGCGATCCCGATAAATTTACGTATAATAAATGATAATTTATTAAGACTTATATTATTTCAAGCTCATCTACACCAGGAAATTTTGGAAAAGAGTTGCAGATAGAGTCCTGATACCAGAAGCAAACAGATGAGATGTCGTCCTGAAGGGGGAGATATCTTCCTTCATCGCGCCAACCAAGTGCCTGAATAGTTACACGGATATCTTTCTTGAAGTAAATAGGATCGCAAATGTGCCATCTGTATAGTGAAAAGCGTTGATTAGAAGAATATAACCCGTCAGGGCGTATTACTTTTGCCAGACCTGCGTAAGGAGTACAGTACTCCTGATATTTTCCGCCGATGTCAAAGTTATACGAGCCGCAGAAATAATCCTCTGTACCCGTTCCGCATATTGTTGGAAAATCGGTGTCGCCGTCAAGGTAAAACTTTATTTCTCCTTCGCCCCACCAGCCGTTATTATTTACGCCCCAGAACAGATACGTTCCAACGTAATGACCGTTACCTTTAACATTATCAAGAATAGTATATACCTGCTTATAGGGCAGGGGATTGACACGTCGGAACTGTGCGTGAAAATATGCACAGTCTTTTGGAAGGTCAGTAAGAACGTAGTCAATCTGATAATAAACGGTAACATCTTGAGAATGAAGATTCTCAATTGTTATCCGACACTTCTTATAGAATGGCATTTCCCAGTAGCAATTAAAGGCTCTGGCAGGATTTACGCATACCGGCAGGGAAGTGAGAGGTGCATATGTCTGATAGTCAGCGCAGGCAAAAAAATCGGATAGCGGTGTTTCTACGCTTGGAATTTCGCTGTCGTCCCAATATATTCTCAGAACAAGTTTACGGTTCTTTTTGCAGTCATCAACTATCCAAATGTGTTTTATTATTCCGGTATTATGTAGAACTAAACCAAATCAGCAGAATTATTCCTAAAAGACCGAACGGCTCATACCTAATAGGATGAGCCGTTCTTTTTTTAATAATTACGCATTACTTAAACTTACGCTTGCGGGCTGCTTCAGACTTCTTCTTGCGCTTTACACTGGGCTTTTCATAATGCTCTCTCTTGCGGAGCTCTGTGAGAACACCACTTCTTGCGCACTGTCTTTTGAATCTGCGAAGCGCACTGTCAAGAGATTCGTTATCCTTGATCTTGATTTCTGCCATCTATTTCCCCTCCCTCCGCTTGCGGCAAAGAGAATTCTTTATGCCATAAGTTATTATACCTTACGTTAATACCATGTGTCAAGACTATTGAAAAAAATATTAAAAACATATTGTTAATTTTATGTGTCTTTAATATAAAACACAGCTTTTTGTTATTTTACAACGATATTAACGAGCTTATCAGGAACAAACACTTCTTTGACTATTGTTTTTCCTTCAATCTGTTTTGCAAATCGCGCATCAGACTTAACAGCACCTATACAATCATCTTTTGAAAGTCCGGCAGGCAGAGTCAAGGTTCCCTTGAATTTACCGGAAATCTGCACAGCTACCTCGACGGAAGCGTCAACTGTTTTTGCCGGATCGTAAGCAGGCCACGGAGCAAGAGAAGCAAAAGAGTCTTTTCCACAAACGCTGTGCCACATTTCCTCAGCCAAATGAGGAGCAAAAGGACAAAGCATGCGTGTGAAAATCTCTAATTCGTCAAGTGTGAGAGAGCCATGGTCTGTAATATCATTTATCAAAGACATCATCGCTGCAATAGCCGTATTCATCTTCAAAGCGTCGATATCTTCAGTCACCTTGCGTATTGTTTTGTGGAATACGTTTTCAAGCTCAGGTGTAACGCCGTGTCCCGAAGCAATATCCGAAAGGGTAGCAAAACGATCCAGGAAACGCTTACATCCTTTGATACTTTGGCTTGACCACGGTGCGGATTTTTCAAAATCACCTATAAACATCTCATAAAGACGCATGGTATCAGCACCGTACTCATTAATTATATCATCAGGATTTACAACATTATTTTTTGACTTGGACATCTTCTCCCCATTCTCACCGAGTATCATGCCGTGAGAAGTTCTCTTAGCGTAAGGCTCGGGGCAGGAGAGTATTCCGATATCGTATAAGAATTTTGCCCAAAATCTTGAGTAAAGCAGATGAAGTGTTGTATGCTCCATACCGCCGTTGTACCAATCGACCGGCATCCAATAATCAAGTGCTTCTTTCGAAGCAAGAGCTGTATCATTGTGAGGATCACAGTAGCGCAGAAAATACCACGAAGAACCTGCCCACTGAGGCATTGTGTCAGTTTCGCGCCTTGCTTTACCGGAACATACAGGACAAGTGCAGTTTATCCAGTCATCAAGCGCAGCAAGTGGGCTTTCGCCGTCGGCGCCCGGTTCATACGATTCAACTTCCGGCAATGTCAAAGGAAGCTGATCCTCGGGGATCGGAACCCATCCACACTTCTCGCAGTAAACAAGCGGTATAGGCTCACCCCAGTATCTCTGACGTGAAAATACCCAGTCACGAAGTTTATAATTAACTTTACGTTCGCCTTTTCCGTTGGCAGAAAGCCATTCGATTATCTTATTCTTTGCCTCGGAAACTTCAAGACCGTTAAGAAAATCTGAATTAACAAGCTTTCCGGTAGCAACGTCGGTGAATGCCTCTTTTTGGACGTCTCCGCCTGCTACTACTTCGATTATGGGAAGTCCAAATTTCTTTGCAAAATCCCAGTCACGTGTGTCATGCGCAGGAACAGCCATGATAGCGCCGGTACCATATGTTATAAGGACGTAATCGGAAACAAATATGGGAATATTCTTTCCGTTGACGGGATTTATGGCATAAATGCCTTTTAACTCAACACCGGTTTTTTCTTTTTTGTCGGCGAGCTCTGTTCTTTCAAAATCACTTTTCTTTGCAGCTTCAACTTTGTAAGCGTTAACGTCGTCAATATTTGAGATCATTGACGCATGTTTTTCAATGAAAGGATGCTCAGGTGAGATAACCATATAAGTCGCACCGAAAAGAGTGTCCGGGCGAGTTGTATAAACACGAAGTTTTTCACCAGCTGAAGTTTCAAAGTCAACTTCAGCACCTTCTGAGCGGCCTATCCAGTTCTTTTGCTGCGTTTTTACTCTGTCGATAAAGTCAACAAGCGACAAATCATCAATAAGGCGCTGTGCGTACTCAGTGATTTTTAACATCCACTGACTTTTCTCTCTGCGTATTACTTCGCTTCCGCAGCGTTCGCACACTCCGTTGACTACTTCTTCGTTTGCAAGTACACATTTGCACGATGTACACCAGTTAACTGCCATCTTGGTTTTATATGCAAGTCCCTTTTTGAAGAGCTGGATAAATATCCACTGAGTCCATTTATAATAGCTTTCATCAGTAGTATTTATTTCACGTGACCAGTCAAATGACAAACCAAGCGACATAAGCTGACTTTTAAAACGTGCGATGTTGTTTTGAGTAACAATTTTCGGGTGAATTTTGTTTTTTATCGCAAAGTTTTCGGTAGGAAGACCGAAAGCATCCCATCCCATCGGGTAAAGTACATTAAATCCCTGCATACGCTTTTTTCTTGCAACAATATCAAGCGCAGTATAGGAACGAGGATGTCCGACATGTAGACCTTGACCGGAAGGATACGGAAACTCAACGAGTGCATAGTACTTTGGTAATGAGTAATCGTTTTTTGCGTGAAAAACACCTTGATTTTCCCATTCATCCTGCCATTTTTTTTCGATTTGTTTGAATTCGTACTTCATAAGCTGTCAACCTTTATATAAAATATTATTATTTATTATTCTGAAATTTACTCAAATTCAACTTTTTCGCACTCTGCCCATAGTTTTTCTAAATTATAAAACTCTCTGGTTTGAGGATTGAATACGTGAACGATTACGTTCTCATAGTCTAACAATACCCAGTTACCTTGTCCTCTGCCTTCTATGTTTGCCGGTTTTATTCCTTGCTTTTCACCTATTTGATATTCCACCTCGTCTGCGAGAGACTTTACCTGAGTGGAGGAAGTACCGTTGGCAATTACAAAATAATCGGCAATAATGGTTTTGTCGGTAACTTTTAAAATCTGAACATTATGAGCTTTTTTATTATCAAGAACTCTTGCTATGTTCTTGGCAAGGTTCAATATTTCATTTTGATTTTCCATATTTTCTCCTTTTCTGAGTATTTATGCGGCGTTCTCTGAAGGAACGGCCGAGATGTTTTCGTCTGTTGAAGTTGTGCCGGTTTGTTCGTTATCGGCTCCCTGCTGAACAGAGTTTTCTGTTACAGCTGTGCCGGAGTCTGAGGATGAATTACCGTCGCTTTCAGAAGCTTCATCAGGAGGTGTGTTTTCATTTTCAGAAACTACACTTGCTGTTTCGCCGGAGCTCTCATTAGTCGTATCAGCAGAACTCAATGAGTCTGATTCATCATCTGTTTGTGCTGAGGTATCAGCTGAATTTTGCTCGCTTACTGAAGAACTCTGCGAATTTGCTGCGGAAGATGATGAACTGCTATTCTGGCGTATAAATCCAAGGTCAGGCTGGTTTTCTGTGATATCCTCAGCGGTGAGCGGAGGAGTGCTGCTGTTTCCGGAGGCAATCTCAATTGCAAAGAAGTGCTCTTCGCTGAGAGGCTGCTCATATTTATTGAGGTACGTGTTAACATACTCCATCATTGTAGCCTTGTCTATCGAGTAATAAGAGATACCATTTAATGTTTTTGCAGAGCCCGGCATTGTCAGCATAACAACTTTGGAAAGATCGATATCTAAAGCATTTGTTGCAAAATACAGTGCATCAGAGAAAGAAAGATTTGTTGTGAGATTTGCGCTTACTTCTTTTATCAAATCACTCAAGTTCATAATACCTTCAAGGCTAAGAACCTTTTTAATAAATGCCGTCATAAATATTTTCTGAGCGTCGATACGCGCTATGTCTGCTGCGTAGTATCCATATCTGAAACGAATAAATCCTTCGGCATCTTTTCCGTCTAAATGCTGATAACCCTTATTTATGTGTATGTGCAGATCCTGGAGAGGATCATCATAGTGCATGTCTTCCTGCACATATACATCAACGCCGCCGATTGCATCAACTATATTGACAAATCCGTCAAGGTTCATCTGAACGTAAAAATCAATAGGTGTTCCGAAACTGCGAGAAAGCAGAGCCGAGAGATAACGAATTGCAAACTTTAGCTTTACATCATATTCAAGCTGTGATTTTGCAGAGCCGGAAGAATTCATATAGTTTTTCAGTTCATCTTTGTCAATGTCAAGGAAAGACTCGCTGCAAATTTTCTTGATATCTGCATCTGAAGCATCTTTAGCAAGGGACGCTATGCGGCGGAGTTCGGATGCAGCAAAATTTCCGCCATGACCTAAGACCGCGTTAATTTTACAGCCATAATCATTTTTACCGTCGAAGTTTTCAAAAGAAATGTTACCATTCTCATCAAGTATAAGTTCGTTGTTAACAGTTACATATGTGTCTCTTGGTATTTGCATGATAGAAACTGACTTATCCTTGATATCGTATGTGGCTATCATGATAACGTCTGAAAGCCATTGTTCTCTGTCACAGCCAATTACCAGAAAGTTGTATCTTGAGTCTTTAAGAGTATATTCTTGCTCATTTTTATCATCAGTATTAGAATTGTTGCTTGTGTTATCGCCAACATTTTCCGTATTTGTCGGAAGATTATCAGGAAGAATGTTCGACTGAGGCTTGTGTATGTATTTGAAATAGGTAAAAACGGCAAGAACTGCCAATGCAATAAGGCAAATAATTGAAAAGAATACAACCAAAAATTTTTGCCAACCGGCAAGTTTTTTCTTTTTTTGGCGTTTAAGTTTAAATTCAGTTGTTGCGCTCATGTCTTTTTTTAAAGATTTATTACCCATAAATTTCATACCTTTCAATTGCTAAAATGAATCAATAAAAATGACTGTTAATGACACTTTGTGAAATAAGACATTTTATGAATGAGATAATTTCTGGCAGTTACCGTCTGTAAATCAATTGTCATCCCTTGTTCAACAAGATTTTTTATTGTTCCGTCCATACTCATAACTACAGCTTCATCTAAAGCCTTTGCAGCGGCCGATACGCCATTTGAAGAAAGAAGACTGTAAAAAAAACGTCGTGTTTGTTTACAATGCTCGTATTTTCTTGAAGGCTCAATATAATCTGCAAGAAAAATGATCTTATCAAAAATATTCATATTTTCTTTTCCGGTAGTGTGGTTATATACTGCCGAAAAAACAATATCATTTATGCCGAAAAGTTCTCTCGCAAGAAAAGCTGCCGTCTTTCCGTGGAGAAGCGCGCAAGATGGGAAATTCCCTGGAAAAATATTGTATTTTTCGCATAGCTCAAGCTGTTTTTCGAGAGAAAATTTTTTCGTTAGATCATGCAAAAGCGCTGCCGCTTTTAAGTCATTAATATATATATCTTTAATATTATACACCAAAAAAACCGATTCGGCAATACTTTGAGCTTCTTTTTCAACAAAAAAAGTGTGATTTAATCTTTTTTCGTCAAGATATTTACTAAGTTCGCCGAGTATTTTTTCAATTAGTTCCGGTTCAGTCGGAGTGTGGTTGAAAACTTGAGGAATATCGGTGTTATACATATATTATCACCCTTTATTGTATATAAAGACCATTTGCTTTGATATACTTTGCGACACGTGCGTCAATTTCGGAAAAATGTCCAGATGTGGAAAAAGAACGTATTTGAGTGCTTGATACATCACAAACTTTACCGGGCATGATTGTTACGTTGGCATCATATCTTTTTTTCAGATAAGAAGAAAAATCACTTAATTTTTCCATTTCATCCCGGTGACGTGCTTTAGAAAAGATATGACACTTTTTCATTAACTCTTCAGCGTTTTTCCACGTTTCAAAACTTAAAAGCATATCACTGCCGATACATAGATCGACAGAGGATACATTGTAATTTGTTATAAAGTGATTTACAGTGTTTATGGTGTAACTTACATCGTTACGTGAAATCTCGTAATCACTGACGAAGTAGTTAATTCCTTGTTCGCCCAAAACAAGAAAGGCAAGCTTTGCCATATTGAAGCGGTGAAAAGCCGCGACTGATGACGCCGCCTTGTGAGGAGGAATAAAAGAAGGCACAATAATTAAAAGATCAGGATTGCTGTTTTCATAAAAATCTAAAGCAAGCTCAGTGTGACCTATATGAGGCGGATTAAACGTGCCTCCGAAAAGTCCTATTTTCATAAAAGCTTGTCCAATCAAAACGAAGAAGAGCGGGGAAGAGTAATCTTTCTTTTGTCAGCATCTTTTGCCTGGCGATACAGAACGATTTTTCTGCCAATTATTTGTACGCTTTGGCATGAGGCAGACTCGCAAAGTTTTTCGGCAAGTTCCTTTGCCGTAATATCAGCCGTTTCAAGAAGGGAAATTTTTATAAGTTCTCTTGCTTCCAAAGCTTCATCTATCTGCTTAATATAGTTTTCTGTAATCTGTCCTTTTCCATACTGGAAAATCGGTTCAATTTTATTGGCGAGAGAACGGAGATATGCACGTTCCTTTGAAGTTAATTCTTTATATGACACTATAATTCACCTTTCACAAATTATGTAATATTTTAGACGTTCAGTAATTTTAAAAGTTCCTCTTTTATAAGGGAAACTGCGGCGCTTCTGTGGCTTACCGCATTTTTTTCTTCATCGGTAGTTTCTCCGAATGTTTTTGCGTACGGGACGTAATAGAAAACCGGATCATAACCGAATCCGGAAGAACCGCGAATGTCATTGGTTATAAGACCCTCGCATGTTCCGGTAACAGTTTTTTCGTAGCCGTCAGGCATTGCAATTGTTATCGCGCATACAAATCTTGCAGACCTGTCCGCACCGGAAACTCCTTTAAGCTCACCGAGAAGCTTATCGACATTTGCCCTGTCATCAGAATTATGGCCGTCAGCAGAAGCGTAACGTGCGGAATATATGCCCGGAGCGCCCGAAAGATAGTCTACACAAAGTCCTGAGTCGTCAGCAATGGCGGGAAGCCCGTATTTCCGGCATACAAATCTTGCTTTTATAGCGGAATTTTCTTCGAAAGTTGAGCCGTTTTCTTCAATCTCTCCGTCAAATCCCATGTCCTTTAAGCTGACTAACTCAACTGACGGAATATTTAACATTTCTGAAAATTCTTTAACCTTGTGCGCGTTTTTTGTTGCGGCAATTATTTTCATTACGTTTTCCTCCGAAAATTCAGTAGATATTCAGCGAATATACTGCGTTTATCAGTTTATTTCGTTATTCGCCTTCGCTGAACAGTGCGTCAATAAAGCTTGCACGGTCAAATTCCTGCAAATCATCCATTTGCTCTCCGACGCCTATAAATTTAACCGGTATACCGAGTTCTGTTTTTACCGAAATTATAACGCCGCCCTTTGCCGTACCGTCAAGTTTGGTAAGAATGATACCGGTTATATTTGCGGCTCGTGTAAACTCCTTGGCTTGGTTTATCGCATTTTGCCCTGTTACCGCATCAAGCACGAGAAGATTTTCCCTGTCGCAGCCGGGCAGCTCCCGGTCGAGAACTCTCGCAATTTTGGCAAGCTCGTCCATAAGATTCTTTTTTACATGCAGTCTTCCGGCAGTGTCAACAATCAGCACGTCGATTCCGTGGCTTTTTACATAGCTTGCAGCGTCAAATACAACCGCCGCAGGGTCTGAACCCTCCGAATGCTTTATGACAGGCACACCTACCCGCTGCGCCCATATTTCAAGCTGGTCAATCGCAGCAGCTCTGAAGGTGTCGGCAGCCGCAAGCGCGACTGTTTTTCCTTCACTTTTAAGTTTGTGGGCAAGTTTTGCAATAGACGTAGTTTTTCCAACTCCGTTGACGCCTATAACAAAAATAACCGAAGGTTTTGTGGAGAGCTTTAGTCCCTCGTTATCGCCTATGACATCTTCAAGAATTGACATAAGCTCCGTGCGGGCAATTTCGGGCTCGCTTATATGTTTTTCTTTGATTGCTTGCCGCAGTTTTTCAATAATATCAGACGTAACTCCTACTCCCACATCAGAAGCAATCAGAACTTCTTCAAGCTCTTCAAGCATATCTTCGTCAACCTTTGAAAAGCTTTTGAAAATATTATTAACCTGACCGAGAATAGACTCTTTAGTCTTCTTTAAGCCTTGTTTCAGTCTTTCAAAAAATCCCATTACGGATATCCTTTCTTGTTATCATTAAATTAAAGTTTAACGCCTGTCTTTTTCTCGACATCGTTTATATCAACCTTTAAAAAGCTTGAAACGCCTTTTTCCTGCATGGTAACGCCGTACATTATGTCGGCGACCTCCATGGTTCCGCGACGATGTGTAATAATAATGAACTGAGTGTCTGAATGTTTTTTTACATATGCCGCAAAACGGTTTACATTTACGTCGTCAAGCGCCGCCTCTATTTCATCAAAAATGTAAAAAGGGGCAGGGTTAACTTCAAGAATTGCAAAATACAGAGCAATCGCGGTAAAAGCCTGTTCTCCGCCGGATAACAGGGAAATGTTCTTTACTGTTTTTCCCGGAGGCTGAATTATTATGTCTATTCCCGACTCAAGTACGTTCTCGGGATCAGATATGACAATGTCCGCGCTTCCTCCGCCGAACAGTTCGGTAAATACTCGCTTAAAGCTCTTATTGATTTTTTCAACCGATTCCGAAAACATTCGCTTCATATCGGTTTCAAGCCTGTGAATTACATTTTCAAGACTTTTTTTAGCGCTTTCAAGATCGGAAATCTGCGCCGAAAGAAAATCGTAGCGCTGTTTTGTTTGCTCATATTGCTCAACCGCATTGACGTTTATGTGACCGAGCGAACGTATTTTAGACTTTATCTGGGCAAGTTCTTTTTCATAATGCGGCTCCGGTTCGGGAAGCCCGAGCGCTAAAGCCTCGGAGTAGGTAAGAGAATACTCTTCCAAAAGTTTGGAAGTAAGCGTATCGTATTCGGAATTGCACTTTTCAAGATCAGAGGAAAAACGAGTCATTTGCTCGAAATATACTTCTTTGTCGGTAATAAGCGCCTTTTGAGCTTCTCTGTTGACTGTCGAAGCCTTTTCAAGCTCGGAGATTTTGTCAATATAGGAAGCAAGCTCCTCTTTTTTGTCATTTAAAAGCGCCGAAGCCTTTTCACATTCTTTTTCACTGCTCTCAATGTCAACGGCAATACCGGAAAGCCTGCTCTCAAGCGCCTGAAGCTCCTGTTTTAGTGTTTGTATTTTGTTTAAGTTATTTTGTTTCTTTATTTCGCATGACTTTATAAGAGCTGCGGCATTCTCTGCGTCTTTAACTGCTGAAAGTGATGTTAGGCGCAGACTGTTAAGCGAATTCTTTTTTTCTTCCAAACAGTCATATTCGGTATCAGCTAATGAATTCAGCTCTGAACGCAGATTTTGTGCGCTCTCAAGTTCAAGCTCGGTTTCAAGTCTTTGCGCACTGATGAGCGAAAGACGTTCTTTAATTTTAGCGGAGTCATATTCGTCAAGCTGGGCGTTCATTGCCTTTAGCCTTTGAGAACATGCGTCGATGTGCTCGCTGTGAAGCTTGATATCGTTCTCACTTCTGTACAGTCCGCTGTCAGCGTTTGAAAGATCATTTCTTATACTCTCGATAAATTCTTTTGCTTCCTCAATATTTTCATTATTTTCCTGTATGAGCGCGTTAATATTTTTAGCTTTTGAGAGTATTTCGGAAATCAATTTGTCAAGCTCCGCAATATCGGAATTTCTTGACATAACACCTGTTCGGGACGCTGCAGAACCACCGGTATAAGAGCCGCCGGCATTGACAACCTGACCGTCCAGAGTAACTACTTTGTATCTGAAATTGTATTTTCGGGCCGTAGTGGAAGCGTTATCTATGTTGTCAACAACAATTGTGCGGCCGAGAAGATATTCCGCTATGCTAGTGTATTTTTTTTCAAATGACACAAGCTCGCTTGCTATTCCTATATATCCGGCAGAGGAGGAGATGCCCGACTCATTTATTTTTTTGCCGTTTACTGACGTAAGCGGAAGAAAAGTAGCTCGTCCGGCGTTGCTGTTTTTTAAGAAGCGCATTGCGGCTTTTGCCGACGTCTCATCTTCAACGATAATATTTGATACTGACGCTCCGAGAGCTGTTTCAATTGCGGTTACATACTCTCCTGATACCGTGAGCAGACGTGAAACAGGACCGCATATGCCGGATAAACTCTTGTTTGTCATAACCGCTTTTACGCTTCCCGGATATCCTTCAAGAAGTGCGTCCATCTTTTCAAGGGTATCTCTGCGGTGAGTGTTTGCGGAATAAGCGGCGGCTAAATCATTATTCTGCTTTAAGAATTCTTCTTTTTTTGAAAGAAGTTTCTCAAGGGAGGCGTTTTCTTCCTCTAGGTCTAAAGTTAGCTGTTTCTTCTCGTTTTCAAACTCTAATTTTCTCGAGCTTGCCGCCTCGTGGTAACGATACGTTTGTTCGAGTTCCAGAGTTGCTTTTTCAATTTCTTCGGAAAGAAATTTTTTACGCTCAGCCTCTGATTTTTCAGAGTTAAGCTCGGCAGCCTCGCTTATTTTGAGCTCTGTAAGTTTTTCGCTTATGCTTCGTATTTTCGCTTCTGCTTCTTCCAAGCGTGCAAGAATATCTTTATATGTTTGCTCGTGCTCTGCTATTTCTTTTTCGAGAAGAGAGTTTTTTTGCGATAGCTCAGTTACCGCTATATCTTTTTGAGATTTATCCGAAAGTGCTGCAGAAAGCTCTGATTCAATTTCAGCAGTTATGTCGTTCTCACACAGCTTAAGCTCGACTTCAAGCTCAGATTTGCGCTGGTTTAAGTGTGAAATATCATTTTCTGATATCGAACGCAAATTCTCAAGACGGTTTTTTTCCTGCTCGAGCTGTGAAATTTCTCTTCTTAAATTCTCGGCGGAATTTGTCAAAAACTGTTTTTTGTTAAAAAATCCCTCTAATGCTGACTCCGCAAGCTCAATCTCATGCTGCTTCTTTGCGTAATTTTCTTCAGCTTCCGAAAGCTGACGCTTTAATTTGTCAGTTTTAGCGCTTGCGCCGGTAAGTTTTTGGAGCCACAGTGATACTTCAATATTCTTTTTTTGTTCGGCAAGAACAAGGTATTTTTTGGCGTTTTCAGCTTCTTTTTCAAGCGGAGCAAGGTTTGCGGAAACCTCGGAGACAATATCGGTAAGGCGTATGAGGTTCGAATCTGTTTCCGCAAGCTTTTTCTGTGCGTCATTTTTGCGATATCTGAATTTCGATACGCCGGCGGCCTCTTCAAAAATATGTCGTCTCTCGTCGCTTTTCTGAGAAAGAACCTCCGCAATCTTTCCTTGTCCGATTACCGAATAGCCTTCTCTGCCTATACCTGTATTGAGAAAAAGCTCGTATATGTCTTTTAAGCGTGACGGCTTATCGTTGATACGGTATTCGCTGTCACCTGATCTGAAAAACTTGCGGGTTACTTTAACCTCGTCGGCATCGTTCGGCAGTTCTCCGGCACTGTTGTCAATGATAATGGAAACTTCACAAAAACCAGTTTGGGAACGTTTGGCGGTACCTGCAAAAATGACGTCTTCCATCTTTGAACCACGCAAAGATTTTGGAGACATTTCACCCAAAACCCAGCGGACAGCGTCCGAAATATTTGATTTTCCGCTCCCGTTAGGGCCTACAACCGCAGTAACGCCTTTCTGAAAGTCAAGACGTGTTTTATCCGGGAATGATTTAAATCCTCTGAGTTCCAGTGCTTTTAAGTACAAATTATGTTTCCGTCCTTTGCTTTAAGTTACCGCATGTTAAATAGTTAAATAACGGTATATTTCAACATGTTTTTTTCAATATTTTCGTCAGCAATGATTTTTATATTTCTTATGGAAATGCCGTTTGCGGCAAAATACGACATAAGCTTTACCTTATTCGCCTTATTTTGTCCTGCAACTTTTGACTGCTCGCCCGGTGCGCAGTAAATCGTAATTGTTGAAGAATTATTCGGCGCATGTTTCAGAATATCGCCCGATTCACGCATGATTTTCCAAAAATAATATTCGCCCTCAATCAATTCACCAAGCGCGCTGTGATTTGCTCCGCCATATACTCCGTCGCCGCTTACAAGCGCTTCTGTAGATTGAAGCCCTATACGTAAAAGCTTTATTCCGGCACCAACAAAAACATCATAAACAGCGGCGCCACGTGAAACAGCCTCATCAACCGTAATCGGAGTGTAAACACCGTTCTTTGCCATTTCGCAAAGTTCAGTGTCATAAAACACAACTGTCGGATAAATCCTTGCACAGTCGCAGTGCATGTTTGATATTTCTTGTGCCGTGTAAATTTCGTCTTCGATATCCGAGCCGGGAAGTCCGAGCATCATTTGTCCGGTCAACTCAAATCCATATTTTTTTATAAGCTCACAGGCTTTATATGAATCTTTCGCAGTGTGTCCTCTTTTTGAAAGCGACAATACTTTATCCGACATGCTTTGTATGCCGAGTTCAACTTTTGTCGCTCTGTAAAACCCAAGTATGTCAAGTATCTCGGTATCAATATAATCCGGGCGTGTTGAGAGGCGTATTGATGAAACCTTTCCAGAATGCACATATTTGCTTGCCGTTTCAAGCAGGCGTATCATCGCTGAACGGTCAATTCCGGTAAAACTGCCGCCGAAAAAGGCGATTTCTATATCATATTGGGAAGGATTCGCAATACCTGAGAGAACTGTCTCAATTTCAGGTGTTATATCTCTGCCGGCGGACATACCGGTGCCGGTAATTGTTCGCTGATTGCAGAAAACACATTGGTTAGGGCAGCCTTCGTGAGGGATAAAGATAGGTATATTTACATGTTTTTTCATTCGGAATCGTCTCCGATTTCTCCGAATAGCTTCAGAGCTTCCTTAGCCGCCTGCTGTTCCGCTTCTCTTTTTGAGTAGCCGAATCCGCCGCCGATTACATTGTTATTCAGTGTTACCTGTACTTCAAACGTTCTGTTGTGAGAAGGGCCTGATTCACTGATAACAGTGTATTCAAGAATGTCGCCGCGGTTATGTTGTATAAACTTCTGGAGAAGTGTTTTATAATCTTCCGCACTGCCTTTTTTTATAAGTTTTTCGGCGGCTTCCGTGATATACGGAAGAACAAAGCTTCTTGCCTGTTCAAAGCCGGCATCAAGGTATATTGCGGCAATAACTGCTTCAAAAGCGTCGGCGAGAATGGATTTTCGCTTTCTCCCGCCGGTATTTTCTTCGCCTCTTCCTAAAAGCAGGTACTCTCCCAAATTTATTTTGGAAGCGTAGTCATATAATGCGTTTTCACAAACAACGCCGGCACGTATTTTTGTAAGGTCACCTTCAAACAAATCACGGTTTCCCTTGAAAAGATAAACGCTTGCGATAAGCGAAAGCACCGAGTCGCCTAAAAATTCGAGCCGTTCGTTGCAGCGTATATATACGCCTTTGGCTTTGTTTTCATTTGAAAAAGACGAATGAGTAACAGCGGTAGAAATAAGACTTTTATCTTTAAACTCATAACCTATTTTTTCTTCAAGTTCTTTTATTTTGCTGTCCGGCATTAAGCTCACCTATTCCGCATTATTTTTGTTCAGTAGTTTTTGCTGTTTCCGTTTTTTGAATGGCTGCAATTCTTTCAATTTCTTCAATCATACCGCTTGTAGCGTAGTCCTTTGCCTGACGGACGCAGCAGGCGATGCTTTTCGCGTTTGAAGAGCCGTGTGCTTTTATAACTGGTTTGGCTATACCCAAAAACGGAGCGCCGCCGTATTCAGAGTAGTCCATTTCTTTTTTTAACTGCATTAAACTGCCTTTTAAGCAAAGTGCGCAAAGCTTCGTTAAAATGTTTTTGTAGAAAAGCTTTTTAAGAGTTGATTTTACAAAAAGACCTGCTCCCTCGCACATTTTGAGCACTATATTTCCGGTAAAGCCGTCAGCGACCATAACGTCGACTTTTCCCTCAGGGATTTCACGCCCCTCTAAGTTGCCGACAAAATTTATAGACTTGTCAGCTTTCATGAGTTTATAAGCCTCGGATTGCAGAGCGGTGCCCTTGTGCTCCTCGGCACCGTTATTTATAAGCGCAACTTTAGGTGAGGGGATATGCATTACTTTTTCCATGAATAAGCTGCCCATCAGGGCAAATAAGACTAAATTCTCAGGCGTGCAGTCGGTCTGAGCTCCGGCGTCAGCAAGCATTGTGGGAGAACCAAGCGGAATAATTGCGCCGAGCGCGGCACGGCGAACTCCCTTTATGCGGCGTATTTTTAAGGTGGCTCCTGTTAAAAGAGCTCCCGTATTTCCTGCGCTGACAAGCGCGTCGCCTTCGCCGTTTTTTAGAAGATCAAGAGCTACTGCCATTGATGAACACGCTTTTTCTTTTGACATAACATCGCCGGGAGCGTCCTCCATGGTTATATGAGGACCGGGTGCGTCAACAATTACTGCTCCTGAAATATCAAGCGAGTTTCTTGCGGCTATTTCTTTTATAACATCTTTTTCGCCGACGAGAACCGGCTGTACATCTTGTGCCTGGCAACCGGCAACAGCGCCTTTCACTATTTCCTCAGGAGCGTTGTCGCCGCTCATACAGTCAATTATTATTTTCATCAGTTAAAGCCTTTCTGTAGATTGTATATTGATTTGACAGACCTAATTAACTGTCTTTTTTCGCAGATTTATCTGATTTTTTTGCCTTTTTATTATAAGAGCATTCCTTATTTATGCAGACAAACGTCCCTGCTTTTCCTTTTTTCTGGAGAAGCATTCCGCCGCACACAGGGCATTTTTCATTGGTAGGGACATCAAATGACGTGAATTTGCAGTTAGGGTAAGAAGAGCAGCTGTAAAAAGTCGTTCTGTTTTTTCCGCGTCTTACAGCGATTTTTGAGCCGCACAAAGGGCAGGGAACATCTATTTCTTTCGCAATAGGCCTTGTTCCTGAGCACTTAGGATAAGAGGCGCAGGCGTAAAACTGCCCGTAACGGCCTTTCCTTATGACCATGGGACCGCCGCATATGTTACATTTTACATCTTCAGGCGCCGGAGTTACCTTTGTGTTTTTTTCCTCAGAGGTAATAACGTTTCCGTCTTTATCCAAAGCCTTGGTGTTCCGGCATGCGGGATAGTTGGGGCAAGCTGCGAATTTTCCGAATCGTCCGGACTTTATAACCATTTTGCTTCCGCATTTTTCGCAGACTATATCTGTTTCCTCAACGGGAAGCCTGTAATTCTCTCTGTCAATGTTCTTAAGCGCATCGTCAACTTCTTTTTCAAAGTCCGTGTAGAAAGCTTTAAGAACGTCAAGCATATCTTTGCTGCCGCTTTCAATGTCGTCGAGAGACTGCTCCATATTTGCCGTAAAACCGTAATCAACGATTTCAGCAAAGTTGTCGCACATAAGCTTTGTTGTAATTTCACCGAGGGGCGTTGGAACAAGAGTTTTTGCGTCGCGCTCCACATATCCGCGCTGAATGATTGTCGTAACTATCGAAGCGAACGTACTCGGTCTTCCGAGCCCGCGTTCCTCAAGCGCTTTTACAAGAGTGCCTTCCGAATACCTCGCCGGAGGCTGAGTGAAATGCTGCAGCGGATCAATATTTGTACATTCAAGCGCTTCATCCTTTTCAACAGCCGGGAGAATGTTATCTTTTTCATCCTCATCGCTCTTATCATCAGTCTTGTAATCGTAAAGCGCCATATATCCCATGAAGCGAATTGTGTAGCCTGAGCTACGGAATGGGTAACCTGCGCACTCGGTGTCAATAGTAACCGTATCAAGTACAGCTGAAGACATCTGACTTGCGAGAAAACGGTCCCAAATCAGTTTGTACAGCTTATACTGATCGTTTGTAAGAAATTCCTTTATCTCTTTCGGAGAATAGCTCATGTAAGAGGGACGGATTGCCTCATGAGCGTCCTGAGCGCCGTTTCTTGACTTATAAAATCTGCGTTTTTCCGGATAATATTCTTTGCCGTAGTGCTCTTTGATATATTGCTCGGCGCTGTCGGCGGCAACGGTTGAAATTCGCAGAGAATCCGTTCTCATATAAGTTATGATACCGTGCGTTCCCTCAGAACCGAGAGAAATACCTTCATAAAGCTCTTGCGCGGTTTTCATTGTTTTGGCAGAGGAAAAACCGAGCTTTCTGTATGCCTCCTGCTGTAAAGTGGAGGTAATAAAAGGCGGTGCCGGGTTTTTATACCTGACCGATTTTTTGAGCTCTTTAACAGTAAATGGTCTTCCTTTTACTGCATTTACAATATCCATTGTTTTGCTTTCGTCTGAAAGCTGGAATTTGTTTTTTGAAGATGTTAGGTAAGAGGCCTTGAAAGACTTATTGTCCTTTGTTTTAAGCGTTACGTCTATTGTCCAGTACTCTTCGGATTTAAAAGCTCTGATTTCATTTTCTCTGTCAACAATAAGGCGGGTTGCCACTGATTGAACACGTCCGGCAGAAAGACCGCTTTTTATTTTTTTCCAGAGAATAGGGCTTAACTGATAACCTACAATTCTATCCAATATTCGCCTTGTTTGCTGAGCGTCAACAAGGTTCATGTCTATTGCGGACGGATGCTTTACAGCATCTTTTACAGCACCTTCCGTTACTTCGTTAAAGCGAATGCGCTTTGCCTTAGTGTCATCAAGCCCCAAAACCTGCATAAGATGCCAGGAAATGGCTTCGCCTTCGCGGTCAGGGTCGGTTGCGAGAAATACGGTATCGGCGCTTTTCGCGTCCTGTTTCAAAGATTTAATTACGTCGCCCTTGCCGCGTATATTAATGTATTTGGGTGTAAAATCGTTGTCAATATCTATGCCGAGCGAACTTTTCGGAAGATCTCTTACATGTCCGACTGAAGCCACAACCTTGTAATTTTTTCCTAAATATCCTTTTACGGCCTTTATTTTGTTTGGTGATTCGAGAATAACAAGTTTATTTGCCACGATATCCTCCTGAATATGATTGTAAAAATATATGAATAAGCAAAGTTTTATGTTATTTGATTTTCTGATATCTGCCGCCGGGCAAAGGCTCAATAAAGCCATAAACCTCGAGCATAGTTAAAGAGGAAAGTACATCATCCGTCTTAAATCCTTTTGAAACGATTTGGTCTACCGTCAGAAAATCGTTATTTTCAAAATAAGAGTAAATTTCTATTTCCTGTTTTGAAAGAATAGATAAATCCTTTTTGTTAGATGGTTGGGTTGAAGAGGAAATATCTGTACTTTTTGAAAAAGTTGCGGAACTTATTTTTTCGGGGCTTGCTTCCTGTTCTTTAGCACAAGAAATTGTCATATTTTTCTTTTCTATTTTAGAAGATTCGTTATTATACTCGGCTTGATTAGACTCCGGAACAGAGTTATCTGATAGTGAACCCGGCGAGGTTTTACTTTTGCGCCGATACCGGCTATTCGATCGATTCGGGACAAAATATTTGTCAACGGCAAGCTTTTCGGTGTCAGCCGGCACGACAATATTTGGCTGCACGTATATCCTGTGCGGAAACATCAGCGAATATTCCGTAAGAATATCGTCGGCTTCAGTTATTGCCTGAGCGCCGTTTTTTATCAAAGACAAAGGTCCGTCATACAAACTATTGTTTACGTCACCGGGCAAAGCAAAAATCCGCCTGCCTTGATAAAGCGCATGATCTGCAGTAATCATGGCTCCGCTTCCTTCAGGCGCTTCTAAGATTACAGTTGCAATACTTATTCCGCTGATTACTCTGTTTCTTATAGGAAAATTTTTCCCATCCGGTTTTGAAAATGGCGGAAACTCTGATAATATTAAGCCTTGACGTGAAAGACGGTAAAAAAGTTCCTTATTTTGTGACGGATAAATTCTGTCAATACCGCAGCCCAAAAGACCGACAGCGTAACCGCCGGCGTCAAGAGCAGCACATATACAAGCACTGTCTGAGCCAAGCGCAAGTCCATTGACAATTACCGCGCCGTACATAGTTGCCTTATAAGCCGTTCTGTAAGCTATTTTAAATCCGTTTTCAGAACACGAACGAGTTCCTACCATTGCAAGGCAAGGGTAGTCGTCTAAAAAATTAACTCTTCCACGATAGTAAAATAACGGGGGAGGGTTATCAATAGTTTTCAAACGACCTGGATAATACGGATTGTCATATGTCAAAATACCAATATGTTCACTTTTGCAGTAGTTATAATATCGTTCTGCTTCTTCAAGATTTTTGTCAGCAAGACGTGTGCGTTCGCCGGGACTTATACCGAAAGCGGCATAATCTTTGGACGAAGCGTTATAGATATCAGTTATATCTTCTATGGATTCCAATAATATTTTTGCTGTCTGACTGCCGGGACGAAGTCTGATGCTAAGCCAAATGTAATATAGAAGTTTATTATCCATGACTACTAACTTCCTTTCTTCCGGATTATCAAGACTGTTTTCAGAATTACTGAGATAAAAGAGTACTTTTTTTCATTTCCCACATAACAAGAGCCGCTGCTGCCGCCGCATTTAGACTTTCTGCTCCTATATTCATTGGTATATAAAGGCTGTGAGAGCAAGCATCAAACATTTCCTTTGATACTCCATGCCCTTCATTACCTATGACAAAACAGTCGGTTTCATTAAAGGAAATTGTTCCGAGTTTTACACTTTTTTCGGATAAAGATGTACAAAAAATACGCACATTTGAAAAACTTGATATATTTCCGGCAATGCTGATAATATCTTCCTCAAAGTAAGATTTAATTCGAAAAACGCTTCCCATTGCCGCTCTCAGGCACTTTGGAGAGTAAATATCAGAACATTCCTTGTTTAATATTATCTTGCCGAATCCCAATGCGTAACAGCTTCTGAGTATAGCGCCTATGTTAGCCGGATTTTGCACGCTTTCAAGGAAAACAAACGAACCAGCCGACAATTCTTCACTGCCAAGCTTAGTAACGGACGGCTTTTTTACGCAAGCATAAATCCCTTGGGGAGCAGATTCGTCTGTAAGCTTTGAATAGACTTCGTCGGTTACCAAAAACATCTGCGCACCGGATTCATAAGTCTTTTCTAACGTATCAGAATAAGCGTCCAACGCTTTTTGCGTAAAATATACGCTTGATACACATAAATCAGCTTCAAGTGCCTCAGTCAAAAGTTTAATTCCCTCAAGCGCAAACATTCCGGACTCATTCCTGCTTTTTTTTTCAGCAGAAAGAGAGCGTGCAAATATAATATTAGAGTTTTTTCTTGAAGTAATCTCAGTGTAAGTCATAATGTCAATCAATCGTTTTTGCGAAATTCATGATAATGTCATCAGTACCGAGCAAAACAAGCGCGTCGTCTTTAGACAAAGGATTGTTCGGGTTTATAGAAATATCAACAGAATGATTACTCGGATGCGATATGGCGATAACATTTATTCCGTACGTATTTCTTACGTCAAGGTTGCGAAGCGTCTTGCCAACCCATTTTTCGGGAACAGCAATTTCAATAATTGAATAGTCGTTGGAGAATTCGAGATATTCTCTGATTTTTGATTTGTTAATTCTATAAGCAAGCTTTGTTGCCATATCATACTCAGGATAAATGATATCGGTCATTCCGAGTTTTTCAAGAATTTTTTTGTGATCATCGCTTATCGCGCGAACAGTAATTGAATTAATACCTATCTCTTTGACTGCAAGCACTGTCAGAAGACTTCTTTCCATGCTGTCAGATATGCATATAACAGCTGAATCAAAGCTTTTTAGGTCTGCGGCACGCAATGCCGTTTCGCTGGTTGTATTAGCGCAAACTGCATTTGTGACAACATCAGCTATCGATTGAATTGTATATTCTTCATTATCAATGCACAGTACCTGATGACCGAGTTGGGCAAGCGTAGTTGCGAGTGTTATACCGAATCTGTCGAGACCTATTACTGCTATACTTTTCATATATCCTTTTTCCTTTCATTCCCACAAATGTGTAATATTTATATTTAACTATCCGAGAAGCACGTTTGCTTCAGGATACGAAATAAGATTTTCGCTTTTTGATTGCTTAAATAAAACAGCATAAGTAAATGTTATAATACCTACTCGGCCAAAATACATAAGAAGCGAAATCAAAAGCTTCGAAACCGCGTTTAATTCAGTCGTTATCCCTAATGTCTGTCCGACTGTTGCGAACGCTGAAATTACTTCGTATAAAACTTGAGTAAAAGTAAATTCAGGCTGAATAAGACATATGAGGAAGGTGAAGGCTGTTACGACAGTAAACGCTAGCGCAAGTATTCCCATAGCGCGAAGTGTGTTGTTTAGAGAAATCCTTCTGTGAAAAATTTCAAAATTATTTTTCCCTTTCATGATAGAGATCACAGCTATTATTACAACAGCAAGCGTGGCAACCTTTATCCCTCCCGCCGTTGATCCTGATGCCCCACCTATAAACATCAAAAGCATGGAAACCGCAACGGAAGGAGAACTCATTTCCGCAAGGTTGATGCTGAAAAAACCGGCAGTTCTGGTTACGGTAGATTGAAAGAAAGACGCGAGAAGCAATGTCGGAATGGAATAAGAGCTGAAATTAGGGTTTTCACATTCAAAAATAAAAATCAAAACAGTTCCGCCGGCAAGCATCGACACCGTCATCAGCAGAACAATTTTTGAATAAAATGAGAGATTTTGTCTTTTTTTAAAATATAAAAACAAATCACGCCAAACAATAAAGCCAAGTCCGCCTATGATTATAAGAGCGCAGATTACGAGCGAAACAAGAGGATCAGCAACATAATCACTCAGACTGTTGTATTTGCCTATCGTATCAAACCCGGCATTGCAGAAAGCTGAGACAGAGTGAAATATACTTTTAAAAAATCCGTTTATTATCCCGAATTCCGGAATAAAACGTATGCTGAGCAATACAGCTCCGATAAATTCAAAAAAAAACGTTCCGCAGAAAATGAATTTCACAAATTTTACTATTCCGGAGAGATCCGATATACTTTGGGATTGTGCGAAAACCATGCGCTCCCGCGGAGTGATCCGGCGGCGCACAATTAAAGAAAAAAGAAGCGCAATGGACATGAATCCAAGACCACCTGTCTGTATAAGCAGCAAAATGACGGTTTTTCCGAAAAAAGACCAGTGAACTCCTGTTTCTACTACAGTAAGACCTGTAACGCATGTTGCGCTTGTAGCCGTAAATAAAGAATCGATAAATCCTGTTGGTTGACGTGTAACAGAAGAAATCGGCAGCATAAGCAGAAAAGTTCCTGCCAAAATAACAGCAATAAATCCTAAAACGATTATTTGTGCCGGATCAAATCTTAATTTTCTAAAACTTGCTTTTATTTCCAACGTGATACCTACCTTTCGATGCGGAAACAATTGCTTAGACGTATACGGATTTATTTTATACTTATTCGTACTTCATTTCAATAACTATATATTAACATTAAAGGCTAAATTTGTGTTATTTGTAAATGAAGTATTAAAAAATATATTTCAAAACCGTTGCTTAGTTTTTAAAAGCATACAATCAATTTAGAAAACATAAATACGTAGTTAACTAAAAATATAGTTAACATTGCATTAACAATAGTTATTACAAAGTGTGTTATCATAAATTACACGGAGTGTTTGTGAGGTGAAATAATGTCGTTTATATGGGAAAATAAATTTGCTGATTTAAAAAGTCCTGAACCAATATTTACTGTGCTGATTGCAGCTGCCGGCTCCGGACAAAGAATGGGCGGAGTGTATAAGCCGCTCATCAAGTTAAACGATAAAGCTATGATAGGATACTCACTTGAGAAGTTCGGTAAGAGCGATTTTGTAAAGCAAATTGTTGTCAGTGCACCAGACGAGCATGCAGAGGAAATAATTAGTGCAGCAAAAGAATGTGGGTGCAAAAAACTAAAATGTGTTGTATCCGGAGGGGCAACCCGTGCAAAATCCGTTATCAGCGCATTCCGGGCTGCTTTTGCCTCAAAAGAAGATATAACACCTTTTATTGCGGTCCACGATGCAGCCCGCCCGCTTATAAACGAAAAAATAATTGACGATGTATTTTTCGCCTGTACGAGACATGGTGCGGCAGTTGCTGCTACAAAAGTAAGAGACGCAATAAAAAGAACCGGCTTTGATAATTTTGTTACTGAGGAAATTGAGCGTGACGGAGTATGGCAAATTCAAACACCGCAGGCTTTTGATACGGATATTTTTCACACAGCTCTTGCAACGCTCGGAGAAGAAGGAGCTTCCGGCGCGGTTGACGACGGAGCTGTTGTAATGCGTGCCGGTTTCAGGGTAATGTGTGTTGAAACGGGATTTGCAAATTTTAAGGTTACATATCCGCAAGACGTCTGTTTAGCGGAGGCATTTCTAAAATCGGAAACGGAGCGTGCGAAAGCTGATGAGTAAAATACGGGTTGGGCACGGATATGATGTGCATAGATTTGCTGAAGGGCGTAAATTAATACTCGGCGGTGTTGAGATACCATATGAACTTGGGCTGTCAGGTCATTCCGATGCAGATGTTCTAATCCATGCGCTTATGGACGCAATGTTGGGCGCTGCCGGACTTGGGGATATTGGAAAGCACTTTCCGGATACCGATGATAAATACAAGGGAATATCAAGCATGCTGCTTTTGAAAGAAGTAAAGAAACTCGTAGAAAAAGAAGGCTATTCGCTGTCTAATGCCGATATTACGGTTGTTGCTCAAAAACCTAAGCTTGCTCCATATATCGATCAAATTAAAAAAAATATCGCTTTAGCCTTGTGTACAGACGTCAGTGATATAAATGTCAAAGCCACAACCGAGGAGCATCTTGGATTTACCGGCAGACTTGAGGGAATAAGCTCACACGCAGTAGTGCTCATATCTAAGGCATAAGCAGTACAAACAGATCGTATAAAATTTATTCAGCCTCTCCTAAATACAGAGAGGCTGATTTTATTTATTGAATTATGCTTTTTTCAAAGTTGCTTTGCGTATAATAAGAAGTGTCGCAATCATAAGTATAATTGATATTGGAAGTGCAATAAACACATTCTGTACGAATCCTGCAATGATGTAAGACACGAAAGAGACCGCTGCAACTGTCATTGCATAAGGCAACTGAGTTGAGACATGATTCAAATGGTTGCACTGAGCGCCGGCAGAAGCCATGATCGTAGTATCGGAAATTGGTGAGCAATGATCACCGCAAACAGCGCCGGCCATACAAGCGGAAATTGCAATAATCGTGATTTCGCTTCCGAAGCCGTTGAAAGCGGAAATAACTATCGGGATTAGTATACCAAAAGTACCCCATGATGTTCCGGTAGCAAATGAAAGTCCCACAGCAATAAGAAATATTATAGCGGGCAGGAGATTCATAAAGGATGCGGCAGAGGTATTAACTATGTCAGCTATAAATACCTTTGCGCCGAGACTGTCAGTCATACCCTTAAGAGTCCATGCGAAGGTAAGAATGAGTATTGCCGGTACCATTGCCTTAAAACCGTCTGCAAGACAGTCCATGCAAGCTGAGAACTTAATTATACGACGAATTAAGAAGAAGTAAATAGCGTCAATTACAAGAGCAACAAGTGAACCCAGAGCAAGTCCGACAGAAGCGTCGCAGTTGGAAAACGCTTCAACAAAGCTTGTACCGGAGAAGAAGCCGCCTGAATAAATCATGCCGATTATGCAGCAAATTACGAGAATGACAACCGGTATGATAAGATCGATAACTTTTCCTTTAGGATTGCCGTTTTCAGAGTCATCTGACTTAGCCAGGTCTTCTGAACCGGAAGTATATATATCACCGTTTAACATGGCGTTCATTTCATGAAGCTTCATAGGACCGTAGTCAAATTTTCCAATAGCAATGGTAAACATCATGACAATCGTAAGAATGGCGTAGAAATTGTAGGGAATAGCGCTGATAAACAGCTCAAAACCGTTCATTCCGGATCCCGAAGCAAAGCCCGCAACAGCGGCAGCCCAAGAGGAAATAGGAGCTATTATGCAAACAGGAGCTGCAGTTGCGTCAATCAAATAAGAAAGCTTTGCTCTTGATACTTTTTTTGCATCGGATACAGGTCTCATTACGCTGCCAACAGTAAGACAGTTGAAATAGTCGTCAACGAATATTAGAATACCAAGGCAGATGGTGCATATCTGAGCGCCGAGCCTTGATTTAATATGAGTGCTTGCCCATCTTCCGAAAGCTGCTGAGCCGCCGGATTTGTTCATCATACAAACGAGCGCTCCCAAAAGAACCAAGAATATAAGTATACCGACGTTGTAAGAGTCTGAAAGGCTTGTTACAAAACCATCTTCAACCACATGAACAAGCGTGCCCTCGAAGCTGAATACCGAGTAAAGAAGACCGCCGGAAAGAATACCGATAAACAGGGAAGAGTAGACTTCTTTTGTTATAAGCGCAAGTGCGATAGCTATCACAGGAGGCAGAATAGCCCATATTGAAGCATAGAACGGCGTAACGTCGTTTCTTATCTGCTCTATTGCCGCTTTATAGTTTGCGGAAACATTGGGGTCGTTCTGGATAGCGGAATCGTAGTTGTCAATATATGACTGTGCAAGAATTTCGAGCTGTTCGGCAAGAGGCAGCTCAGAGTCGATCTCCGGTTCGTTGTTTTCATATGCATACTGTGCGTAACCGGGAATTTCTGTGGTGGTTTCAGGCTGCGGCGCCTCTTCCTGCGGAGCGTCGGCTAATGCAAAAATATTAACCGTGCACATCACGCATAGAATTACTGCGAGAATTGCCATAAGCCGTTTGGTTTTGAACATGTTGTGTTCCTCCAGTTTAAAATATGTTTATAAATAAAAAACTGCAACACATAAGCTGTTACAGTCATTATTTCAAAGTATACGACCGATAATAGCTCTCCACACTTTTGTGACAGACGCATGGATGTTATCTATGCGCCCAGCAGAACAAAAATACGGATAAAGTTCTGCTTCGGCATCGTGCACCCGTCCATACTTCTACGCTTCCGTAAGCTCTGTAAGGATTATTTGCACAATGCGCCTCTATTTTTGGTACTTTTTTACTGGATTATATACTTATTTTTGCAAATCGTCAATATATTTAAGAACATTTTCACATTTTATTAACATATTGAAATTAAACAATATAGTTGACTTTTAGATATTCAGCTTGTATAATTGGCACATAACAAGGAAGAGGTGATGAGCAGTGTATGAACTATCTGTACCGGTAATGGTAACATCAAAAGCTTTTGATAAAGAAAAAATACTTGCGGACTTGCGTTTAGCCGGGGCAAAAAGAGTATTTTTGGCTATAGGAGCGCTTACAACAAATGAAGAAAAACAAAATGAGATATTTTTACAACTTGAAAGAGCAATAAATTTCTTTAAGAATAACGGAATTGAGACCGGGGTTTGGCTTTGGGCTTTTATGGTAAAAGGAAATAATTCTTTTACTCCGATCACCGGCTTTTCTACGGCAGTCAGCAGTGAACAAAAGTGCCCTCTCGATGAAAATTTTCTGAGTTTTATGTCAGATAAAATTGAGAAAATTGCGAAAATGCACCCTGATTTAATTATGTTTGACGACGACTTGCGGTTGGGCTTTTTAGACAGCGGATGCGGCTGCATATGTGAAAAACATCGAGCCGCTATGCAGAAAATTTTACATAAAGATGTTCCGTCAGACGGCTTATTTGATAAAATGTTTAGCGCAGGCAAAAACGAATATCGCAGCGCATATTTGGAGGCTGCAGGTGAAAGTCTGAAGAATTTTTGTTTTCTCATGAGAGAGGCTGCGGACCGCGGAGCAGGGAAGGACGCAGTAAGACTTGGCGCCTGTTCCTGCATGTCGGTCTGGGATACCGACGGCGTTGATTCCTATACATTAGCCAAAATTCTTGCCGGATGCAATAAGCCGTTTGTCAGACTTATCGGCGCACCGTATTGGGCTTCTGAGAAGAATTGGGGCAACAGGCTGCCTGATGTTATTGAAATTGAGCGTATGGAGCGTTCGTGGTACGCATATGATGATATTGAGATATTCTCGGAAGCCGACTGCTATCCAAGACCCCGATACCGAGTTCCGGCTGCCTATCTTGAGATATTTGATACCGCTCTGCGTGCTGACGGAAAAATATCGGGTATATTGAAATACATGTTTGATTACACATCTTCGCAGACCTATGAAAGAGGTTATCTTGATAAGCATCTCGACAACTTTGATACATATGCTAAAATTAGTGAATTGTTCGGAAATAAGGCTGACTGCGGCGTAAGAGTTTATGAGTTCATGAACAAACTCGAGGAGGCTGATTTTTCTCAAATCAAGGTTTCACCCGAATATATACAAAACATCTTTTTCCCTGTTTCAGCCAGAGTTCTCGCCGCAAATACTATTCCTTCGGTTTATGCAGAATCAGGTTGCGCCGGGATAGCTTTTGGAGAGAATGCCAGACATCTTCCGAAAATTGCTTTTGAAAAACCGTTGATTATTGATATACAAGCTGCAAAAATACTTACTGAATCAGGTATTGACGTCGGTTTGAAAAGTGTGGGAAAGGCATTTTCTCCTATGCGGGAATCCTATCCGCAATTCGGCGAATATACCTCGATATACGAAATAAGTCCATTTGCTTTTGAAATAGAAGTAAAGGACACTGCTGTTATAGAGAGCGTATTCGAAACTGATGATAACAGTACTTTTCCTGCATGTTATAGCTACTCCGGCGTTAACGGCAACTTTATCGTATATACTTTCAGAGGTGACATTGCAAAGGAAGAGGTATGGAGAAACTATTGCAGACCTCGTCAGATAGCAGAAATACTGAAAAAATTTAACGCCAATTTGCCTTTTGAATGTTACGGAAATCCTGATATGTACACAATTTGCAAGCAAGACAATGTATCGATGGCAATAGGACTTTGGAATTGTCACGCCGACTATGCTTCAAATTTAAAACTCAAAACCAGTGTAAAATATAAAAAAGCAACATTTATTTCCTGCGATGGAAAGTTTGCAGAAGATGAAGTTACAATTGATAGAATAGGTGCTTATGAATATGCGTTTATTCTTCTTGAAAAATAAATCAATTTTGTAAAAATAAGAGCTGCGTCGATTTTGTTGAACGCAGCTCTTTTAATATCTTCTTTTATATACTTATCAATATGATGAGCCAATGTTTACGCGGTAAACATATTCGTCTACCATAGCTTCAAACTCTTCTTTGGTGTACTGATCAGCGTACATTTCGTAGTCATCATATGAAATAGCATAGTATTTTTTAACCTTAGGATCTGAAGCGGTAGAAACATACATATCTTCGGAGAACTTTTGTGACAGTTTATGTGCGTTTAAGGATAATCTTGCAATCAGAGCGTATGCTTCATCTTCTGACAAAGAAAACAAATCAGAATAAATTCTCGGAGCCTGTATGTCGCAGCCTGATTTGTATGAAAAAGAAATTTCCGGGATTGGAACTATCTGTTTTGATTCGGGAATAGTGATAGTCTCTTGTTCTTGAGTTGATGCGTTATAAGCAGTAACAGTCATCTCCGGGGAATAAACAGAACACTCTGAAATAGAAATATCGAGAGAATCAGGTTTAACTGAAAGTTTTCCCACAGCATTAAAACTATAATCTAAAATTTGACCGTTCATAGGCATTGGAATAGTGATATTAAGCAGATATTGCTCCTTTGCCTCATCAAAAGTAAAAGCTCCGTCAAGTGCTATTGATGTCTCTCCGCTTGTAATTCCAAAATTTGCATTCCATACAACTTTATCTTGCTTTTCTTCCATTGTAAATACGTATTCGATAAGCAAATCAAGCGGCATGTTTTTTTCGTAAATACTTAAAGTACCCGATATTGAGTCAATATATTGCCCATCAGCTTCAAATTTATAGTTAAACGGAAGTTGCGGCATCAGGGAATTCATAGACGCTTCAGCAGAAGAACCAAGCAGCTCTCCGGTTTTTTTGTCAATATAGTATATGTCTTCGCCATCGAATTCAAAGCTGCTTAATAAAGCTTCATATTGAGCTGAAATTTCTTTGGTTACTGTTTGCTCGAGACCAAACAATGCGCCGACAGCATTCAAATAATTATTATATTCTGTTATAAATGTATCTAAGAAATTCTGCCAATCTTCGTTCTTATATGTCATCTTTACAGCATATACGTCGTATTCTTTTTCGCCCACAACGTATTTTTCTTCAGTTACCTGTGGTTCAGATGACAATATTAATTCTTTTTCAAGAGTATTTGCAGCATCTAAGAAGTTTGAATAGGCGTTAATGAAATCAGCAAAACGTTTGCTTATATCTCCGGACGCCAGAGCCTGCCAAAGTTCATTCTCTTTAATAGTCTCGATGTTTTCCTTTGAAATTCCTAATGCTTTTGCTATCTCTGAAGCTGCAAATTTGTCAAGCATAGCATCAGGATCGCTTAAAAGAATTCCGTATGTTTTCCCTTCGCCCAATAATTCAGGACAGCGTATTATAAGCTTTGATGAGTCAGTATAGTATACCTCTAAATATAAAGCTTGTTCTCCCTTAAGAGTCAGAAGCAGTTGTAATTCATATGCCGGCCTTGTTAAATCGTATTTTAACAAAATATTCGCACCGGCATCCAGGTTCATGGGCGTTAAGTCAAGGTTTAAAGAAATTTCTCCTTTATCCTGAAAGCCTTTAAAAGTAGTAATAGATGAGTTTTCGGGAACAATACAATAGGGAATTTGCTGTTGATTTTCTACAATAGTTTTAACCAACTTGCTTATTTTCTCTTCTGTAAGTGTATTTTCCGAATAATTTGAAGCAATAGTTGCAGCAGAAGATACGAGAGAGCCTAATAGCAGAAGCATGGCCAAAAAACAGCTGAATAATTTTGTGATCTTCTTTTTCATAATAACATTCCTTTCTAAAAATAGAATAGATTACATATCGCAAGGCGGTCAGTTTGTTTAAGGATGTTATTTAAATTATAACATGACTGTTAATATTTGTCAAGTAATAAACTTACTTTTATTTATTTTCAGCAGTAATTTTTATAATTTTAAAGATAAAAAACAGTCTCATTCTTGAAGCTGAGACTGTTTTTGGTTAATTTTGATTTCAAGGTATGCGGATTCACTTTTTAGTACAATATTTGCTCAATAAAATGATTTTCAGACTCGTTCCAATACTTTTTGTAAATAAACTCATCGTTTCCATCAAAATTCAGCTGGTACATTCTGAATACAACAGGAAAATTTTTGGGCAGCCATTGTTCCTCGTACGAGTAACAATATTTCATGCCTGCTCTCTGCATAACCAAGCCGCTTCTTGGGTTATTTCTATCATGAGTTGCCGTTAAATATGGCAGCCCATCTTTTTTTACTTGCTGGACTATGGCTTTTGCGGCTTCTGAAGTAATATCTTTATGCCAAAACTCCTTGCGCAATCCGTAGCCAAAATCGTGAGAATCTCCCATACTTACATTGATATAACCTATAGGAAAATTATCTTCTTTCAAACAAATTGCATACGCATAACCTTGCGGTTGTGCATATTTTGAAGCATACTGTTCTTCAAAAAAGCTCTTTGCTTCTTCCATATTTTTCACAGGAAACCACGGCAAAAAAGTATTTACTTCTTCATCTTTCAGAATTAGAAATAGAGCATTTATATCTCTATCAGTAAACTTTCTCAAAATCAATCGTTCCGTTTTCAATTCAGGCGTGTTCATGTTATTTATCTCCTAAATTTGATATATTTTTCATATGTTCTACGAAAAAATTGCTAAGAGAGAAGCAGAGAATAAAGGAGTATCATTTTTTCTCTCTAGTTAAAACTGCGCCTGTTAAGGCAGCCAACAGGATAACCGGTGCTATTCTGACATATAGCCACTCTATTGCGTGAAAGCCTACTCCCATAACTGCACTTTCAGGGGCGCTGTAATTCCAACCTAAGTATGGACTATTCAGCAGGAATAAAACCGCAAAAATAATTACTACTAAAGCGCTCAATGTGATAAAACTCCAATGAAAAAACTTTCGTATCGTTGTTTTCCTTTTTGCTAATTGAAGGTTTATAATTTCCAGCTTTTCTGAAATCATTTTTAAATCATCAGGCTTTGCCTCATCAATTGTTTCTCCAAGTAAAATGCTTACTGGAGTTTCTAACACCTCCGATAGGGCGATCAGCAAATCGGAATCAGGGACAGACAAGCCTTTTTCCCATTTAGAAATTGTTTGCCGCACTACATTTAGTTTTACAGCAAGTTCTTCCTGCGAAAGTCCTTTTGACTTTCTTAATGATTTAATATTTTCTTTTAGCATTATGGATAACCACCTTTCTTTCAGTCGTTACCATTATTGTAATCAAAACAAGCCGTTGCAGCAAGCAACGCATATTAACATTGTATATGTTAGTCTAAGATTCATTCTACATATATTTTCGCAAGTAAATCATATCTGTCAGCTTCACACCACCATCATAAATCGGGTGGTCATAATTATC
>QAKH01000067.1 GCA_003343885.1 Clostridiales bacterium
GAGGGCTCGCAAGCCCTCTGTGTACTTTTTTGGTACTTTTTTCGTACAAGCGAAAAAAGTGCGGCGAAGCGCCGCTCCAATTTTCGCGGACGAGCAATCTGAAACAACAATTTTTATTCATCGCGAAAACAAACCCGTTTTCGTGCCATAAACGCCAGCACGAAAACTCAGATGGCAATCCAAAAACCCCATCATAACAAAAAACAAAAAATTTAATAAAACACTGCCTGTGTTAGCCCCATGTCGCAAAGGCGTAAAGATAAAATGTGTTTTCCTGCGTTTCCACCATATTCTGGAAATTCAAGTATCGCCGTAAAACATGCGCAGCGAAGCGGAGCCGGAGTTTTACGGCGTAAGGGAGTCCAGAGGGCAACGCCCTATGGCGTACTTTTTTGATACTTTTTTCGTACGAGCGAAAAAAGTATATATCGTCCCTAAATCAAAATGGGAGTAGTAAAAACAACAGAATTTTGTTTACAAACTATGTATTGCACAGTTTACATTATGCAGTTATAATAATTTAATAATCACAAAATGTAAAAAAAGATAATAGCGTGAGGGGGATAGCCATGGCAAGATACGAAGCTGATATGCTGAACGCCGGGTACTGCGAGCACCTCGTTTCCGTAAAGCCGTCGCCGGCAGCGAAAGCCGCAAAGGCTCTCATAATCGTGTGCGCCGCAGCGCTTGCTTTTGTCATGCTTTTTCTTACTCTTATGACAATTCCGGCAGTCAGCTTTTTGCTTTTGGCTATAATTGTTTTTCTTTCGTGGTACATTTGGCAGTTTACCAAGGTGGAATACGAATATATCATAGCCTCCGGTGAGCTTGAACTTTCCAAAATATACGGGGCGAGAGTGCGTAAGAACGTGCTTACGCTAAAACTGTCGGAGGTGTCGGAAATATTCCCGGAAACCTCTGCTTCCGGCGCGTCCGCTTCTGATAAGTCCGGCTCTGCCGTTCGTGCGTGCAACAAAGGCGATAAAAGTGCGTACTGCCTCCGTTTTGCCTCATCAGACGGCGAAAAGAAGGTATTGGTTATCAGCGCTCCGGAAAAAACGCTGAGCTGTCTTAAATATTACAGAAGATCTGCATTTGTAACACAATAAAAGTTTTTCACGGTACCCGACAAAACTGCGGAGTACCGTGAAAGTTATTTGAGCGTAAATTTAAATTCTGAAAGGATAGTAAAGTATGGTAATTGACTTTCACACACATGCGTTTCCCGATAAACTTGCGCCGAGAGCAATATCGGTACTGGCGCAAAAATCCGGTCTTTATCCGTTCCACGACGGAAGCACGTCCGGTTCTCTCGGACTTATGGATAAAAGCGGGATTGACAAATCGGTTGTTCTTTCGATAGCCACAAAGCCGACGCAGGAACATTCTATAAATGCGTTTGTCGTAGAAATGTCAAAAAACCCAAGGCTCATACCGTTCGGTTCGGTTTTCCCCGGAAGCGACACATGGGAGGAATCTCTTGAATTTTTGAAAAACGCAGGCATAAAAGGTATAAAACTCCATCCCGAGTACCAGGATTTTGAGCTTGACTGCCCCGAGGCAATGAAAGTGTACGAAAAATGCGGAAAACTCGGTTTAATCGTACAGTTTCACGCCGGAATGGACGAAGCGTATTTTCCGCCCGTGCATACGGGAGCCAAGCGTATAAACCATGTTTGCGAAGCTTTCCCGGATACAATATTCGTCGCGGCGCACCTTGGCGGATACAACATGTGGAACGAAACCGAAACGGATTTGAACTGTTACGATAATTTGTATCTCGACACTTCCATGACTCAAACTGCTCAGCATATTGACAAGGACCTTGCGTATAGAATAGCTAAAAAATTCGGTCCTGAGCATTTGCTGTTAGGCAGTGACTCGCCGTGGGAAAATCCTGCCGACTCGGTAAGAGCCGTTAAAAATCTGGGACTCTCCGAAGAAGATACCGAGCTTATTCTGTGGAAAAACGCTGTCAGATTGCTGAATTTATAATTTTATAACAATTTTATAAATACATAATTTTATAAATACATATCTTAAAACAGTTTTTCCGCCGTGTATTTTGCGATTGCCCAAAACGGCTCACAAAAATCCCACAAAAATAAAATGTCCGCAGGCTTGCCGAGCTGCTTTTCAGCACAGTGCCTGCGGATTTTTTGTTTATTGAATTATTTTGAATTTTGAAAAAGACGCATGTCAGGGTTGCCTCACGCTTGTAAAAAGCAAAACCGTCGGTATAGCGGAAACTTAAGGCCTTAGCTTGCAGGGACTTGTCGCATATATGTCGCCTATAACCCCTAGCACCTCAAGACCGTCTTTCAGCGTACAGTACGGACTTTCGACGTCACTTCCGGCGTCGAGCGAATCGTAAAAACGCTTCATCATCATGGCGTGACCTCTGCCCCAGACCATTTTGCCTATTGAAAGACTGTTCGAGTCGTCAACCAACATTTCACAGCCGTCTGACGTTTCCTTGTACAGCCGGTTGTCACGAAGTATCAGTTTGCCCTTTTCAAGATATACGTCCACCTGAACGCTGTCGTCCTTGTAATTGCAGTTTGTGGCATAAAATATTGATGTTTTTCCGCTTTTGTAAAAGATTGTTGCCTCGGCGGTGTCCTCAACCTCAATAAGACCGCTGTTCTTGCGAAGTGCAACAGAGCCGAGCGTGTGATCGACAGGACCTCCGAAGTAGTAGAGCAAATCAAGCGTGTGAATTGACTGATTCATAAGTACGCCGCCGCCCTCGGTCGCAAAACGTCCTCTCCAGGGGCTTTCGCTGTAATACTTTCCAGAACGGTTCCAGGTCATAAAACCTCTTGCCCCGAGAAATTCTCCCATCTCTCCGGAGTCTATTATCTGTTTTGCCGTAAGGTTTGTCGGAATTACTCTGTTCTGGAAGGAAACACATACTTTTTTTCCGGTCTGTTCTTTAACGGAAAGTATTTCAAGTCCCTGCGCATAGTTCAGCGCCGCCGGCTTCTCAAGATACACGTCAGCGCCGGCAAGCATGCTGTCTGCCGCCATATCCTTATGAAGAAAATGCGGAGTGCAGATGTGCACAACGTCCGGCTTTACCTTTTCAAGCATCTCACGATAGCCGGTAAATGTTTGCGTGGGGTATGGTATCGACTTTTCAGCCGCTTTTATCTTTTCCTCATCAATATCACATATCGCCGCTATTTCAGCGATATTTTCCGAAAGAATTGACGCTATATGTACGGTGGAAATTCCACCAAGTCCGATAATGGCAGTTCTTTTCATTTCCTACCAGCCCTTTCAGTTATACGATATCCGAGCGCTTTCAGCCTGTAACCGCTCACAGCCTGTCCGTTTCCGCCGCTCAGCCTTTATTGCGTACTTTTTTATTATGTCTTAATTCTTTGAAAAAATCACTTAAAATTTGTGAACATTCCTTTTCCATTATGCCGCCTGTTATGCCCGGCTTGTGATTGTACCCCAAATCGTTAAAATTTATAACGCTGCCGAAAGAGCCGGCTTTGGAGTCGTATGCGCCGAAGTAAACGTTTTCTATTCTTGCGTTTATTATGGCACCGGCGCACATGGGGCAGGGCTCAAGCGTGACATACAGGTCGCAGCCGCAGAGTCTCCAGCCGCCGAGCTTGCGGCACGCCGAATTGATTGCGGAAATTTCAGCATGGCACAACGCATTTTTTGCCTGCTCACGGCGGTTTCTTCCGCCGGAAATTATTTTGCCGTCCTTTACTATAACCGCCCCAACCGGAGTTTCGCCGTGACGTGCGGCGGTTTTGGCTCTTAAAAGAGCATGTTTCATGAATTTTTTTCTTTCGTCCATAAAATGCCGCTTGCGGCTGTACCTTTCGTCTTTTATTGTTACTGTATCTTTCTTTATCTTATAAGTACTTGCTTTTATTTCATATCTGTATACCGGTATACAGATTCTTTGCGTATTTTGCGGTGATGGGGTGATAAGGCGATGCAGTTTGAGTTACGGATTTCAAACAGAGCCGTTCTCAAAATGCGTAATAAACATAAACGTTCCATATAAAAAGCAATATCAGCAAAACCGTACACGGGGAGAAAAACGCGCTCAGTCCGACGTTTGGTTCTGCCTGTTCAGCCTGTTCATCCTGTTCTGCTTGTTCAGCCTGTTCAGAGTTTTCTGACCTTTCAGAGTTTTGGAACTGTTCAGCGGTTTTAAGTTGTTCAGGGGTTTTGGGCTGCTCAGAGTTTTCGGACTGTTCAGAGCTTTCAGACTGTTCAAATTTTATGAGTTGTTCTGAGTATTCGGTTTGTTGTTCTTGCAAAAGCTGTTCTTTTTGCCCTGCAGGCTCCGCCGCAGTCTTTTTTTTGCCTCCGGAAAACAGAAGTATAAATCCGATAACGGCAAGAACGCCGGTAATAACATTGTATATAAGATTCAGTTCGGATGTGAGAACCACGTCTGTACGCTCAGGAAGGTATACCGTGAAAAAGAAATTGGAAGCGTTGTTGAGGGCATGTATCAGCACACAGCCGATAATGTTCCCGTTTTTTTCGTATACAGCCGCAAGAACCAGTCCGAATGCCACGGCAAAAGCGAGCTGTGAAACCGAGCCGTGAGCTAAACCGAATATGAGTGCCGAGGCAACTGCGGCAAAGCCAAAGCCGTATTTTCTAAGGGATTTAAACATTATTCCACGGAACACATACTCTTCGGCGATAGGCGTAAATACGCAAAGCGACAGAAAATAAACGGCAAGGTCCGGCAATGTGAGAGAAACCTCCGGAATTTGGCTTGCCGACGTTCCCGAACCAAAAAAGGACGGAGCAATAAAGCCCGCGATTTTGTCTGTGAGCATAGCCGCAGAGGACGCCATAAACTGTGTGCACGCAAATATCGCAATCATCTGCAAAGGCTTTACTTTTCCCGAAACGCTGAAAGATTCTCCGAAATTCTGCGAAAGTATCTTTGATGAAAACAGCGCAAACGGCAGAATAAAAGTCAAAAGCTCAGACAGCATTGAAACAAATTCGGTAAACATTACCGAAGTGTACAAATCCTGCGCCGCAGCGTGCGACTGCATTGCCGAAGTTCCGAAAACAAGCGATAAAAAACTCTCAAACGCCCTTGCAATATACGGCGAACAAAATGCGCCGGCATAATGAAGCAGGTACGCAAACGCAACCGTCACCAAAAACATTCCTGCAAGCGAGCCTGCCGTGCGTCTTGCGTACTTTTTCATTTTTTTGCGTGTCCTGATTCTTGACACGTTTTCAAACTCTATCGTATCCAATGTTTTACTTCCTTACTTTACTTTTACTTGCTTGCTTTACCCATCATAATGCCGGTTTGCTGATAAATGCCCTACCGGCGCTCTTTGAAGTTAATATTTTATATAAGTCGCGTTAATTACGCCGTGTTCAAGCTCAGTTTATTTCGTTTTATGCCTTTATTATTATACCGTGTATACCGCAAAAAGGCAAAAAACATTCGCGCAAAACAGATTTTCTTTTTTATAAAAGACATACACAAATATTATAGTTTAGCGCTTAAAGCGTGTCAAGAATTTTTACTTTTCTTTTACACTATTTTATGAGCGCTGTCATGACGACTTAACAAAGTGGGAAATATTAAGGAAATATGTAGTAGACAAGCCGAAAAAAGTATGCTATAATATGCCAAAAGGCGAAGTGCGTGTTTGTGCGCCGAAACCTGTACTCATTTTTCACAAATAACACTGTCAACAAATAACATTGTTTAAATTATAACGTCTATAACGTCAAAATACACGGCGCCTGCCGGCTTGGAGTGTTGCCTTATGTCAGAAAAACGAACGCTTTCAGAATATTTTTCCATTGCCTCCGCTCTTTTCAGAGGGCTTTTTTACCGTCTGAAAACAGATTCCTGCGGACCGCTTCTGCGTGTTGAAAAAAAGGTTCGTATCTTAAGGAAAAACTGTGAAATACGCCTTGGCAGAAAGGTAAATATTCACAGAGGCGTAAAGCTCAGCGTCTACGGCAACGCCGGAAAAAAGGCGGTGCTTGAAATAGGCGACGGCTCGGCGATAGGCGACAGAACTGAAATTCATGCCGGTGAAAGCGTAACCATAGGAAACGGCACGCTGATTTCGTGGGACTGCTGTATTCTCGACAGAGATTATCATAAGCTTGAGTCGGAAACCGAGATAACAAATCCCGTAAAAATAGGAAATCACGTCTGGGTGGGCTGCAACGTCCTTATACTTAAGGGTATTACCGTCGGCGACGGAGCGGTTATTGCGGCAGGCTCGGTAGTTACCCGTGACGTTCCGGCAGGAGCGCTTGTTGCCGGAAATCCGGCAAAGGTTATAAGAGAAAACGTTAAATGGAGTGAATAACCGGTGTCGGAAAACAAGAGCAAGGCTCTGGCAGGCTCTATAAGCTATGTAATGATAATAATGGTGCTGTCACGGCTGCTGTCGCTTGTGTCAACGCAGGTGTACATGTCCTTTTTCGGGCTTGACAGCTTTTTAAATATATACTCATACGCAATTACTATTCCGAACACAATCTTTAACTGCTTTGGTACGGCGCTCGGAACTGTTTTTATTCCGATATACGCGGGACACCTTGCGACAGGCGATGATAAAAGAGCCGCAAGGTTTGCCGACGCGATAATTACCGTTTCAACAGCATTCACGGCGGTGCTTGTGCTTATAGGCATAGCCATTTCGCCGATTTTGCCGAAATTTACCGCCTTTAACAGCGGCGAAGAGTATAATTTCGCCGTAAAGGCGCTTATGTGCATGATGCCGGTCATGCTGTTTTACGGACTTAACTACATTCTGCAGGGCGTTCTCCAGTCAAGGGGAAAATACGGCTGGCCGGCGTTTGTCAGCGTACCCAGCAGCCTCGTTGTGATAATATACGTATTTACTCTCGGCGACAGGTTCGGCGTTGCGGGCCTTCTTGCCGCAACATTTTTAGGGCTGTCGCTCCAGGCGCTTATACTGATACCTCCGGCGATAAAGGCAGGTCTTAGGTACCACGTCAGATTTACCTTAAAGGATCCCGATATAAGAAAAGCCGGAAGCATGACGCTGCCGGTACTGCTCGGCGTTTCCGCCTACCAGTTCAACATGTTTTTCAACACCACCATGATCGCCAATTTCGACGGTATGGTGACGCTTCTCAACTACGTTCAGAATATCGTCATTTACATGGTGCTCGCTTTCGTTTATTCCGTAACAGCCGTTATTTACCCAAAGCTTACCGAAAGCTTTTCACGAGGCGACACCGACGGCTACAAATCTACGCTGTCCGGCGTTTTGCAGAGCATGACGGCGCTGCTTATTCCGGTGTCTTTCGGCTTTATTTCGGTAAGAAAGCCGCTTCTTGAGCTTATCGCGAACTACGGAAAAATAACCGGCTCGGACATAGAAAAGGCATCTGTTCTCATGGCGATGTATTCCATGGGAATTCTCGGCGTGGGACTGAAGGAAATACTTGACCGTGCTTTTTACGCGTGCAAAAATACTTTTTTGCCGGCTGTAAACGGTTTTGTCATAATGGCTTTCAACGTGACGCTCAGCCTCATTCTCACCCGTTTTATGGGAGCATACGGAATTCCGCTTGCCTACTCGCTGTCGTCGCTTATCGGACTTTGCGTGCTTTGTACGCTTTTGAGGAAAAAAGTAGGTCCGTACGCTAAAGGGCTTGGCACGACGCTTGTAAAATGTATTGTTTCGGGAGCGGTTATGGCGCTTTGCGTTACGGCGGTGAACTACGGCCTTTCGCTTGCTTTGCCGTCGGTATCCGTTGCGGCAAGAATAATAAAGCTTGCGATCCCCGTCGCAGCCGGCGTTGTCGTTTATGCGCTTATGACGCTGATTTTAAAAGTAAACGCGGTCTTGACCGTGCTTGACGCCGTAAAGAGAAAGCTCGGAAAATCCGGAACAGCCGTGTAGCCGTATAAATAAAGGTGCGGTATCATATCGCTTGAAAACGGAGTTTGAAAAGGAGAACAGGCATGAAAAAGATTTCACGCGCGCTTGGTTACGTGCTGTATTATTTTATCGCAAGACACCTGCCCTGCTCGGGACTTCCGTACAGTCTGGGAGCAAAGCACGTGCGAAGGCTTTGCGCAAAGCTTATGCTTGATAAGTGCGGAAAAAACGTCAATATAGAACACGGTGCGTTTCTCGCCTCAGGCAAGGGCATAGAAATAGGCGATAATTCCGGAGTCGGACTTAATTGCCGCCTTGCAGGGCCGTTAAGTATCGGTAACGACGTCATGATGGCGCCGAACGTCACGATAGTAACGCAAAATCATGAAACGTGCGACCTTTCAAAGCCTATGCGGCTTCAGACGGCGCCGAAGAAAAAAGTTACCGTGGGAAATGACGTGTGGATAGGCACAAACGTCGTTATCATGCCGGGGATTACCATAGGAAACGGCGTTATAATAGGAGCCGGAGCGGTTGTCACAAAGGACGTACCGGACTATGCGGTGGTCGGCGGAATTCCGGCAAAGATAATAAAATACCGAAAGTAAATCCTGTTTTGCTAAAACGGAGGTAAAAATATTGAGAGTTCTGTATCTTATAAACCACGCCGGAAAAGCCGGTACGGAAAAATATATTTACAATCTTGTAAAGCGTTTTAACGGTAACGAAACAGAGTGCTTTTTCGCTTTCAACGAAACCGGGCCTCTTGCCGAGCAGATGGACGACGCCGGCGTGCCCTGCTTCCAGTTAAATATGAAAAATCCGTTTGACCTTTCAGCGGCGAAAAAGCTTGCCGCTGTCTGCCGGGCAAACGATATCGATATTATTCATTCCCACTACCCGAGGGAAAACTACATAGCAGTACTTTCACGTTTGTTTTACTCAAAGCCGAAAGCGCTGTACACATGTCATCTTACCTTAAAGACAGGACCTGCCTGGTGGTTTACCAACAAGCTCATAACTCCGCACAACGCAAAGATTATCGCCGTGTGCAACAACGCAAAGGAGCTTTTGTGCGAAAACGGCGTAAACCCGAAAAAAATAGACGTTATCTTTAACGGGATTCCGATAAGCGACGAAAGCGGAGCGCCTTGCGACCGTGCTGCGCTGCGGCAGAAATTCGGCATCGGAGACGACGTTTTCGTAATTTCCATTCTCGCAAGATACCACATGTCAAAGGGACTTGATTTTCTCGTTGACAGTATCGCCGAGCTTGACAAAATAATAAAGCGAAAGTACGTGCTTCTCATTGCCGGCGACGGAGAATACTTTGACGACATAAAAAAACGCATACACGACCTCGGGCTTGACGGAAAAGTCATACAGCTTGGATACCGCAGCGACGCAGAGGATATTTTGAACTGTTCCGACGTGTACGTAAATTCCTCAAAGTGCTACGAGGCGTTAAGCTTCGCGATCCTTGAGGCTATGTCCAAATCCCTTCCGCTTGTCGTCACAAACGCCGGCGGAAATCCCGATATCGTAAACGAGCGCACAGACTGCGGATTTATCGTGCCGTACGGCGATACTCGAGCCTTTGCGCAAGCTCTTTGCAAATTGAGCGAGGACGAGGGGTTAAGAGAGCGCTTTGCGAAAAACGCGAAAAAGGCGACAAGGGAGATTTTCGACCTTGAGAAAGTGCTTTTGCAGACGCTTGACGAATATAAATCGATTACGAGAGAAAAATAATAAAAAATTAACATAAAATAACAAAAAACAAAAAATAAGGAAAGTAACAACATCTAAGGAGAATTTGCAATGGTAAAGAACGGAAAACTTTTCGGGAAAATCAACATTATTGATTTGCTTGTAATACTTGTTATACTGGCAGCGATTGCGGCGGTAGCAGTATTTCTTTTCATGCCCAAAAGCGGCGGAGATACGCTTATTATGAAATTCCGCATTGAAGAAGTAGACGAATTTGTTGCAAAGAAAGTGCATGTCGGCGACGAGCTCTACGACGACACCTATTCTATTGAGCTCGGTTACGTAACCGACGTTGAGCTCGACGACTCCATTTCCTACGGCGAGGTAAACGACGGCGTTTACACGCTCACCTCAAAAGAGGGTTACTATTCAATGATTATTACAGGTGAGGTAAACGGCAGAAAGACAGATCTCGGCGCCGAGATAGGCGGGGAAAAATACGGCGTAGGACATTCGTTTGTTTTAAGAGCCGGTGACGCAAAGCTTTACCTGCGTGTTTACGATATACAGGTCAAGGGCGGAGAAAATACCGACGATGACGACACTGATGATACACAGCAGCTTGTAGATGTATCCATGTCTTTCTACGCAAACGAGGTTGAGGACTTTGTAGTTTCCAATATCAAAACAGGCGACGAAGCGGCGGACGTGTCAAGAAAATGTTCCTTCGGAAGCGTTGAGGAGATAACCGTTTCCGATGCCGTAGTATATTCAGAAAATGACTATGGAGTTATTTCCGGTCCAAAAGACGGATTTAACAGCGTGCTTTTGAAAACCACGGCAACCGGAGAACTGACAAGCGAAGGAGTAAAGATTGACGGCAGGATTTACAGCGTCGGCGATGAAATTGAGCTTCGTGCCGGTTCATCACGCTTTACCGTTAAGATTTATTCTATCGGATAAAAACAGCTGAGTGAAAACAGCTGAATAAAAACTGCTGAATATAAACAGCTTTTCAAGGTTGTCGGCTTATTAAACTTAAGCAACTTAATCAACGTCGTTTCCGTTAAGGTACGCGGCACGAAACGCACGCAAAGCACGGGGTGTGTTTTGCGTAAATGCAAAAGCAAATGCACTTTAAACATTTTTAAATAAAAGCAGCAGCAAATGCTAAAGCAAATGAAAAAGAAAAAGTGCGGTACCTTCGGAGAAAGGATAAAGTCATGATAGAAAGCAGCAGGTTCTGCGCATTTTGCAAAGCGTTTGCCTCGGCATTTATGCAGAGCCGGTTTTACGCTTTTACGCTGAGTATTGTGAATTTTTTCGCAAGAGCCTATTCGACAAGCTCTCTTAAGCATATTCTTGTCGGTTCGGGAGACATAGAAAGATATGCGCAGGACTCGGCGTTTTACCGGGGTATAAAGAAAATCTTAAACCCCGTTATATCGTTTTTTACCGGCATATGCCGCGCCGCCTCCGAGGGAACACAAAGCAGCATAGCGGCGAAAATTTACGGCATATTCTTCAGCCGTTCGCTTTACGCAAACGCCATATATTTCATCTCGTTTGTATGTGTTTTCATATTTGTTATTCCGCACAACTTCTGGTCAAACATGTTCGGACTTGTTTTTGCGGCGGCGCTTATCGTGCTGTATATCATTTCGGCGTCAAATCCGAATAAAGCGCTTGCGGCTGGAACAAATGCGAACGGAATATGGTTTTCGCTCATCGTTTTCTCATTCAGCCTGCTTGTCAGCTGTTTTGTCAGCTACGACAGAGCCGACTCGGTGCGTGTGCTGTTGTTTTTTGTGACCTCTCTTGTTTTGTGCATGACGGTCTACGCTTGTCTTAGGGACGAAAACGGACTTGACGTCATGGGCGGATTTATGTACGGGTGTCTTATTTTCACCTCTCTTCTCGCCTTTGCTCAAAGAGCGCTCGGAATAGAAGCCGACGCCTCTCTTACCGACCTTGCCCTTAATAAGGATATGCCCGGACGTGTTTTCTCAACGCTCGGCAACCCGAATAATTACGCTGAATTTTTGGTGCTTTTCATGCCGTTTGCCATGTCATTCGTGCTTGGAAAGAAGAAATGGAATGTTTCAAAGCTGCTTCTTTGCGCCGGTATGCTTTTACCGTTAGGCGCAATACTGATGACATATGCACGTTCCGGCTGGATAGCTCTTGCTATTGCCGCCGCGGTTTTCGTAATGCTGTATGACAAGCGGCTTATTCCCGTTTTCATAATACTTGCTATTTTCGCCATACCGTTTATTCCTCAGAATATCTGGAACAGAATCTTGACAATCGGAAACCTTGACGACACGTCAATCTCATACCGATTTGACATCTGGTCGGGATGCCTTAAAATGTTAAAGGACTACTGGTTCACGGGCGTGGGACTCGGAACAGGCGGATTTGCGGAAATTTATCCGCAGTATGCCGTCGGCGAAAGCGGTATTGCCCCCCACTCGCACATGCATTTTATGGAAATGATATCAGAGCTCGGAATACTCGGCTTTATATCATATGTATGCCTTACGTTCTCGCTGATACGCCGCAGCTTTGTTTCGGCAAGCGCTGCCGTTCCTTTCGGAATCCGCCGCTACGCCGTAGCCTGCGCCGCCGGTATGACGGGTATTATCTTAATAGGCTGCTTTGAATACTGTTGGTTCTATCCACGCGTTATGTTCGCCTTTTTCATCTGCGCAGGTATTGCAATGGCGGTACACCGGCTTGCCGGAAAAGCAAGACAAAACGGCTGATTTTTTCATAATGGTAAAAAATGGTAAAAAACATGCTAAGTACGAAAGGACTGTCAGCCTTGAAGGTTCTTCACATGATAAGCGGCGGAGATACAGGGGGTGCCAAAACCCATGTGTTTGCGCTGTTGGGAAAGCTAAAGGACATGGCGGACGTGAAAATCGTCTGCTTTATGAAGGGCGTATTCTGGGACGAACTTCAGAACATCGACGTTGACAGCGAGCTTATAGAGCAAAAGAGCAGATTTGATATGTCGGTGTTAAAGCGTTTGCGTGAAATCTGTGCCGACGGAGTGGACGTAATCCACTGTCACGGAGCAAGAGCGAATTTTATCGCCGCCTCCTTGAAAAAGCACGTAGACATTCCCATGATAACGACAATCCACAGCGACTACCTGTTGGATTTCGACGGTTTATACAGAAAAATCGTGTACACAGGACTAAACGTGTATGCGCTTAAGAAATTCCGCTATTTTATAGCCGTTTCGGATAACTTCCGTCAAATGCTCATATCACGCTCGTTCCGCCCAAACTCAGTCTATACCGTTTATAACGGCATGGACTATTCCGGAACGCCGGATTTTGTATCAAAGGAAGAATTTGCCAAAAGAATCGGAATAACGTATGATCCGAAAATTAAGTATGTCGGACTTATCGGACGTCACGACTACGTCAAGGGACACGACGTTTTCATTAAGGCTATGAAAGATGTATGCCGGCGTTTTGAAGACGTGCGTTTCATAATCGCAGGCGACGGAGCCGGCAGAGAATCGCTTGCCGAGCTTGCAAAAGCCGAGGGCGTTTCGGATAAGCTGATTTTCGCCGGATTTGTCAAGGATATATACAGCTTTATAAATTTTATCGACATAAATACGCTTACTTCCAGGAGCGAAAGTTTCCCGTACGTGCTCATGGAGGGCGCGAGAATGTCAAAGCCGACTGTTTGTTCGGCTGTCGGAGGCATACCCGACCTCATAAAGGACTCAAAAACCGGACTTCTGTTTAAGAGTGAGGACAGCGCCGAGCTTGCACGTAAAATTATTTTTCTTCTCGAACACCCGGACGAGGCGAAAAAATACGGAGAAGCGCTGCACACTCTTGCGCTTGAGCATTTTTCGGATACGGCGCTTGCCAAAAAACATGTTGAAATATATAAGAGCGTAAGAAGAGATTATTTTTCGGATAAAAAATACGACATCGTTATGTCCGGTTATTACGGATTCAGAAACAGCGGCGACGACGCACTGTTTTACGCAATAGTATCCGGGTTGAAAAAGCATATGCCGGATATTCGTGTCTGCGTTCTCAGCGCAAGAGCCGCCCAAATGCGCCGGCAGTACCGGGTGGACTGCGAACCGCGCTTTAATCCGTTTGCAGTGTTAAGAACGCTTAGAAGATCGTCTATGCTCCTTTCCGGCGGAGGGAGCCTTATTCAGGACGCTACAAGCTCAAAGTCGCTCATATATTATCTTTCGGTCATGAAAATGGCAAAAAATGCCGGAGCAAAGTTGTATGTGTACGCAAACGGAATAGGCCCTCTCAAGGACAAAAATTTAAAAAGAGCGGCAAAAGTGCTTGAAAAGGCGGACTACATAACGCTGCGTGATCCGGCGTCGCTTGACGAAATAAAACGCATGGGCATAAAAAATAAAAATGTGCTTGTGACTGCCGATCCGGCGCTGACTCTCGAAGGTCCGACCAAAAGCGAGCTTGCCGGCTTCTTTGCCGAAAACGGCATTGAGCCGAGTGCTGAATTTTTCGGCATTTCAGTAAGACCATGGCAGAACAACGATCCGATGTTCGTCAAAAAAATTGCTGAAATTGCGGATTTTGCCGCAGAAAATTACTCTCTCGTACCGCTGTTTTTGCCAATGCGCTATCCGCACGACTTGAAAATATCGGAAGAAATAGCGGCTTTGACAAAAGCAAAAAGCTATGTTATCAAAAATCCGTGCAGTGTCAGAGAAATGATAGGACTTGCGTCCTGCTGTGAGCTTGTTCTCGGAATGAGGCTTCACATGCTTATTTATGCCGCCGGAGCCGCGGTTCCCATAATCGGCATAAATTACGACAAAAAGGTCCCTGATTTTCTTGAGTATATAGGACAGTCACGCTGTATTGACGCCGAAAACATATCCGCCGAAAACGCATTCTCATACATTCGCCAGATAATGTCGGACAAACAGCGCATATCGGAAGTCCTATCCGAACAGAAGAAGCGGCTTGCCGCAATTGCCGACAAAAACGCTGAAATTGCCGTGGAGCTGTTAAATTCAGATTTAGCGAAGGAATCTGCACAAATTTGTGTAATACGTCCAAAAACATAACCGGAATTTCGTAGGATTATCCATATTATTTTTGCACACTTTATGATAAAATAAACTGACAAACGGGATCAGATGAAAAATATATGAAAAATATACCGGTAATGTACAGATAATATAATAGGAAACATACAGGGAGCGGAAACAGGAAAAGTTATGAAAGTTACGGAAAAAAAAGTAACAAAAAAGGCGTACGCCAAGATAAACCTGACACTTGAAATTCTCGGTACACGCCGCGGCGACGGATACCACGACATAGCGTCGGTAATGCATAAGGCGCCGTGTCTTTATGATGATGTGGCCGTGCTTGTGTCGCAAAAGCTTTGCGGCATTACTCTTTCCTGCGACAAAGATGTTTGCGCTCCGTCCGACAATCTTGCCTACCGTGCGGCAAAGGCTTATATCGACCTGTGCGCCGAAAAAAATGTCTCCGTTCCCGGAGTAAACATAGATATACGCAAAAATATTCCCGCCGGAGCCGGTCTTGCCGGAGGAAGCTCTGACGCCGCAGCCGTGCTCGACGCCCTTAACGAGGCGCTCGGGGCGCTTTCGGACGAGGAAATATTTGAAATCGCACTTTCTCTGGGGTCCGACGTTCCTTTCTGTCTTGAAAAACACACCTGTGCGCTGTGTACTGGCAGAGGTGAAATAATAAAGGAGCTTTCGCCGCTTAAAAACACCGAAATTAAAATTCTTGTCCCCGATTCACCGCTTTATACAAAAGCCGTTTATTCCGAATATGACAGACTGTACGGCGACGATTATACAAAAAGCAAAAGCCTTGAAATGGCAAAAGCGCTTGAAAAAGGCGAAGATACCACGTCTTTGGCAAAATACATGTGCAATGATTTTGAAGAAATCTGCGTAAGGCAGTGTCCCGAGATAGCCGTGCTATGCGAAAAACTTAAGGGAGAGGGATATTTTTCGCAGATGTCAGGGAGCGGCTGCGCCGTTTTCGGCATACGCAGTACGGGAAATAATTGATTTTCCCGTTTTCCTTTGAGTCTTGATAAATACACCGGACAAACCGGGTTATTTATATTATTTTTACATTACTGCGTATCCAAAAGAGATACGGAAAGTGAGGTACCAAAATGAGCGATATTTTGAGAATAGGCATCATAGGATGCGGAGGAATCGCAAACGGCAAGCACATGCCGGCATTAAAGAAGCAAAAGGACGTACAGATGGTTGCTTTCTGCGATATCATCGAGGAAAGAGCCGTAAAAGCGGCAAAGGACTACGGAACGCCCGACGCCAAGACCTACACCGACTATAAAAAGCTGCTCGAGGACAAGACAATCGACGTCGTCCACGTCTGCACGCCGAACAAGGAACACAGTTTTATAACTATTGACGCACTCGAGGCAGGAAAGCATGTTATGTGCGAAAAGCCGATGGCAAAGACCTACGCTGAAGCTAAGGCAATGCTCGACGCCGCAAAGAGAACGGGCAAGAAGCTCACGATAGGATATCAGAACCGTCATACGCCGCAGGCTCTGTACGTTAAGCAGGCGTGTGATGAAGGCGTACTCGGAGATATATATTACGCGAACGCAATTGCGCTCAGAAGAAGAGCCGTTCCCACCTGGGGCGTATTCCTCAACGAGGACGAACAGGGCGGCGGTCCGCTTATAGATATAGGAACACATGCTCTTGACCTTACTCTTTGGTGCATGAACAATTACAAGCCTAAGATGGTTGTCGGAACAAAGTACAGAAAGCTTGCAGACCAGACGCAGACGGCTAATGCCTGGGGCGACTGGGATCCTAAGGAATTCACCGTTGAGGACAGCGCGTTCGGATTTGTGGTAATGGAAAACGGGGCGACGATTATTCTCCAGTCGAGCTGGGCGCTCAATATTCTTGACGCAAACGAAGCCGCTTTCAGACTTTGCGGAACAAAGGCAGGAGCGGATACTGTTGACGGCGCACGCATAAACGGAGTAAAGTACGGCAGACAGTATGTTGAGAAACCGGCGCTTAACGCAGGAGGCGTTGCTTTCTATGACGGAACAAGCGCAAGCCCGTCGGATCTTGACATGGCGCAGTGGATAAACGCTATTCGCACGGATTCTGATCCATGCGTACTTCCGGAGCAGGCGCTTTGCGTAACGAGAATTCTTGAAGCAATATATACTTCATCTGAAACCGGAAAGCCTGTATATTTTGAAGACTGACAACAAGAGGAGATAAATACAAAGATGAAATTCGGAATAATTACCTCTTGGGAAAACGAGAGTGCGTTTGAAACTGTAAAGCAGTTAGGGCTTGACGGCATGGAATACACCGTCAACCACAACATTGACAGTAAGAAATTTCTTGAAGATGTTCCTGAAATAAAGCGCAGACTTGAAAAATACGGGCTAAGTGCTCTTTCGACGGGACGCTGGGGAATGAAGCGTGTTGACGATGACGGAAAGATACTGCCCGAGGCGTTGGAACATGATAAAAATGTTATTTCAGGCGCTTCGCAGCTTGGCTGTCCTGTTTTCAACTGCGGCTGCAACTACGCTAAAAACAGAACGCTTGCCGAGAACTATGAAATTGCGACGGATTATTTTTCAAAGCTTATAGATTTCGCCGCGGATAAAAATGTAAAAATTGCGATATACAACTGCGAGTGGGAGAACTTTGTAATTTCTCCGGAGCAGTGGAGAGTAGTTCTGCCGTTGCTTCCGGCGCTCGGCATAAAGTACGATCCGTCGCACTGTACCGAGCGGGTTAAGGGCTACGGAAGCTATCTTTCGGAAATGGTTGAGTTCGCTGACCGTTTTTATCATTTCCATGTTAAAGGTTCACTTATAATAGATTCTGTGCACTACGATGATCCGCCTGCCGGAATGGACGGCATAAACTGGGGCGCCGTGTTCGACGTGCTGTATACGAAGAATTACTCCGGTTCGGTTTGTTACGAGCCTCACTCAAGATACTGGACAGGAAGCAAAGGCCGCTGGGCAATCGACTTTTCAGTAAAATACATAAAACCCTTCATAATCCCTGAAGATTACAAAGGCGATATGTCAAGTCCATATTCTCTTTAATCATCGGCATTAGTTTGGATTATATTATTTTATATGGGGCTCTGCCCCAAACCCCGCCCGCTTTTTTAAAAAAAGCGGGGGAAAAACAACGTTTTTGCCGCAAAGCATCCCACGCACTTCGTTTGTGCGATGCTTTGCGGCATTTTTCTTTTTTAAAACTTTGATTTTAGCCTTAGTTTGACTGCTCCAATTTATGGCAGTCAAACGGGCACGGATTTGCGAAAAATATACTTGCCTTTTTCGCTTGCTCGTCCGCAAAAATTGCAGCGGCTCACAGCCGCCCGCTTTTTTCAAAAAAGCGTGCGGGGTGTGGGGCAGCGCCCCATAAATCCTCTGTAAAAAACTAAATTACTTATCGCTTTTTACAGAAATACCAAGCTCGCTAAGCGCTTTTTCATCAACGGGAGCGGGGCACATGGTCATAAGCTCAGAGGCGTTCTGTACTTTCGGATAAGCGATGACGTCACGCAGGCTGTCGCAGCCGAGCAGCTGCATAGTAAGTCTGTCAAGCCCTATGCCCATACCGCCGTGCGGAGGCGCGCCGTATTTGAACGCGTCAAGAAGATATCCGAACTTGTCCTGCGCCTGCTCGTGAGTAAGACCGAGAAGGTCAAATATACGGCTCTGAAGTTCAGGATTGGTAATACGTATTGAGCCGCTTGAAAGCTCAATTCCGTTGAGTACAAGGTCGTACGCCTTGGCACGTACCTTTGACTTGTCTGTTTCAAGATATTCAAGACATTCGTCAAGAGGAGCAGTAAACGGATGGTGCATGGCAACCCATTCTCCGCTTTCCTCATCATATTCAAAGAACGGAAACTCTGTTATCCACAGAAGTCCTATGCCCTTCTTCTCTACGCCTACTCGGTTTGCGGCTTCCGTACGCAGTGCGCCAAGCTGTGAAAGTACCTTCTGTACGCCTGTGTCGGCAATTATCATTACTACGTCGCCCTGCTTTGCGCCGGCTCTTTCAAGGATAGCCTTCATCTCGTCCTCGCTCAAGAATTTTGCAAACGACGACGTTATTCCGTCAGGCGTCCACCTTATCCAAGCAAGACCCTTTCCGCCGATACCCTTGACAAATTCAGTAAGCTTGTCGATTTCTTTTCTTGTCAGAACCGTGCACGCTCCGTCAGCGCATATTCCCCTTACAGTTCCTCCGGCACTGACAGCTCCGGAGAATACTCCGAATCCGCATCCCGCCGCTATGTCGGATATGTCAAAAATCTCATATCCGTATCTGATGTCCGGCTTGTCGCTGCCGTAACGCTCCATAGCTTCCTTGTAGGTAAGACGGGGAAGCGGAAGCTCAAGATCAACATCCAAAAGCTCCTTGAATACAGTCTTCATGTAGCCTTCTCCCATGGCAAGCACGTCTTCCATCTCTACAAAAGACATTTCAAGGTCAATCTGAGTAAATTCAGGCTGCCTGTCGGCTCTTAAGTCCTCATCTCTGAAGCAGCGCGCAATCTGCATGTAACGGTCAAATCCGGCTACCATGGAAAGCTGCTTGTAAAGCTGCGGAGACTGCGGAAGCGCATAGAATGAGCCCTTGTGTATACGGCTCGGTACAAGATAGTCGCGCGCGCCCTCGGGCGTGGATTTTATCAGAATAGGCGTTTCTATCTCTATAAAGCCGTTTTTGTCAAAATAATCACGTGTAACTTTAGCAAGCTTGTGACGGAAAAGAATGTTCTTCATAAGATCCGCACGGCGAAGGTCAAGGTATCTGTACTTGAGCCTTAGTTCTTCGTTTGCACGGCAGTTTTCAACAATTTCAAACGGAGGCGTTTCAGACTGGGCAAGAATTTTTAATTCGCTTACGTATATCTCAACATTTCCGGTAGGGATTGCCGGATTCTTGCTGTCACGCTCACGTACAGTTCCCACAGCGCATAAAACATACTCGCTTCTTACCGTCTGTGCCTTTTTAAATACGTCCTCAGGCGTTTTTTCGTCAAAAGCAAGCTGTACAATACCTGTTCTGTCACGCAAATCAGTGAAAATAAGGCTGCCGAGATCTCTCGTTTTCTGTACCCAGCCCATTACCGTTACAGTTTTTCCTATATGATCGTCACGCACCATGCCGCAGTAGTCGGTACGCTTTGAATTTCCTAAAAATTCTGCCATTTTCGTCAGTTCCTTTCTATACTTTCTGCCTTTTCTGCCTTTTCTGTCTTTTCTTCTTCTGCCTGTTCTTCCTTATTTCGCGATCTTTTCGGCAACCGCGCAAATATCGTCAAGCACAATTTCACATCTGTCGTCCTTGTCAGACATGTTCTTAAGCTCTGCTTTTCCGGTTTCAAGTTCGTTGTCGCCGACAACCATACAGTAGCATGCCCCTATTTTGTCGGCGTATTTCATCTGAGCCTTAAGACTTCTTGACGCTATGTCACATTCGGCGTATATTCCCTTGTCACGAAGAAGCTTTACGGTCTTTAGTGCGTAAACGGCGGCTTTTTCTCCCATCGGCGCAATATAAAGCCTCGGAGCGTTTATTTTCGGCAGAGTTACTTTTCCTTTCTCAGCCAAAACCTTAAGCGCAAGAGCAAGGCGCGTCAGTCCCATTCCGAATCCTATTCCGCAAAGAGCCGGACCGTCAAGCTGCTCGACAAGACCGTCGTACCTGCCGCCGCCGCATACGGTGCTCTGTGCTCCGATATCGTCGGAAATAAACTCAAATACCGTGCGCACATAGTAGTCAAGTCCCCTGACAATTTTGGGATTTACCGTGTAGGAAATGCCGAGAGCGTCTAAAGACTGCTTTAATTTTTCAAAGTGGTCTGCGCAGTCGCCGCATAAATAATCTATAGTCTTCGGCGCGCCTGCGGCAATTTCCGAGCATATGGGACTCTTGCAGTCGAGAATACGCAAAGGATTTGTCTTAAGACGTTCACGGCAGGTCGGGCAAAGATCTTCTTCATGCGATTTGAAATACTCGCACAGCGCCGCACGGTATTTCGGACGGCATTCGGGACAGCCTATCGAATTTATGTGGAGAGTAGTGCCAATCTCAAGCTTTGTAAGAACGTCGGAAGCAAGAGCGATAACAGACGCGTCAGCGTAAGCGCTTGCGGCGCCGAACATTTCCACTCCGAACTGGTAAAACTCACGGCTTCTTCCCGCCTGAGGCTTCTCATAACGGAAAAACGGCCCGATGTAGTAAAGCTTTAGCGGCATTGCCTCGTTAAAAAGTCCGTTTTCGATAACGCTTCTGACAACTCCGGCAGTACCCTCGGGACGAAGACACATTTCGGTTCCGTCGCCCTTGTCTGTCAGAGTGAACATTTCTTTCTGCACAATGTCGGTTGTGTTTCCGACGCCTCGGCGGTATACGCCGCTTATCTCAAAGGTCGGAATGCGTATCTCGTTAAATCCTGCGTTTGCGGCACTTGTGCGTATAACTTCTTCCATTTTGTGCCATATTACGGTTTCTTTCGGAAGAATATCAACGGTGCCCTTTGGTTTTTGAAACATAAAAATTTCTCCTTATAGCATAGCCGCCTGAATAATAAACCCTGTTTTCGCGAACGGCTGGCAGGGCATATTCAAAGCAAGTGTTTTTTTCTGAATATAATTATTTCGATAACAACTATCACAACGCTTGCGATTATTACTGCCGGATACCCTAAATCCGACTCAAGCTCCGGCATTTTTGTAAAGTTCATGCCGTACCATCCAACCAAAAGCGTAAGCGGAAGAAATATGGCAGAAATTACCGCAAGCAAATTCATCGTCTTACTTTGCTTTTCGGATATCAGCGTCTGATGCATTTCACGTATCTGCATAAGGTATTCACGCAAAAACGTCACTCTCGAATGCAGTCTGTCCGCCCTGTCGGATAGTCTTGTGTATGACATGCAATCCTCTTTCGAGAGGAGCGCACTGCCGCCCGAGCTGATATTTTCGGCAAGATCGCTTAACTGCTCGTAAAAAAAGTCGAGGTTCATCAGATTTTTCCTGTGGGGAATAAGATTTCCGCTGAAACCGTCCGGAACGCTCTTGATAAGCTTGTCCTCAAGAAGTCCGAGCGCTTTTTCCGTATTGTTGAGAAAGGTCAAATCGTCTTCCAAAAGGAAATTTAACAAAATACAGAAAAAACCGGCAGTTGTCGTGTGCTCCGAAAAGCGGTTTTCACTGAGGGTATCGGCAAGCTTTGTAAGAGGTCGCTCCCTGCCCACCAAATACAGGCGGTTTTCATCTATATAGTATCCGAATTTAAGGCTTTTGGCGTGAGATGCCGAATCGCTTTTCTCCTCGGATTTGTCAAAAAGGGGCATGCACACAACACCGAGAATACACGAGCCGTATAGCTCCGACTTCGTAATATTTGTACTCGCCATATAGCGATTTAGCGTGCGCATGTGCACGTCCGGGTGTTTGTTTCTTTCAAACTCTTCAAATTCGCCCGCTTCAAAAATATAAATTCTTTTTGCGTTCTGCTGTATTTTGTCGGTGTCCGAACCGGACGGCGCAGGAGTCTTTATTTTGTGCAGTCCGCCCGATAAAACGTATTCCTTCATACGCATCTCCCTTTCTGACGGCGCCGGCAGCGGCAAATCCGGAAAATATAAAGCTACTTTTTATAGTTTGCGAGATAGTCCATAAAATCATATACCGTTTTTTGCTGGGAAGCCGACAGGCTTTCATAAAGGCCTTGGATATCCAGCGCCTTTTTCTTGGGCGCTTTTTTCTCGACGGAAGCACTGTTTTTTCCGGCGGCAAGCAGGTAGTCCTCAAGTTCAATACCGCCGGCACTGTTTTGCGCAAGCTTTGTGATAAGCTTTATGCCGGGCGCATTCTCCTGGGCGCCTAACTCTAATTTATGAAGCTGCACATAACTTATGCCACAGTCGTTTGCGAACTGTTTTACGGTTCTGTCGCCCTTTGCTTTTTCAATCAAAAGGGCAAAAATTTTTTTATTGAAGGGCTGCTTGGTTTTCATGGAGCCTTTGTCAGACACTCCCTTTTATATGGTTTCTTATATTGTTTCTTATATTGTTTCAAATTCACATTATTATATCACACAGTTTGCCGTTTTGCAATACGCACAGAGCCCTTTTGCGGCACTCTGTGCGAAAATCAGTTTATTTTTTCAAGTTTTACCTTGTATGAAATGCTTCTGGGAGTGGGAAGATTGTCAAATTTTATAATATTTACGGCTTTTACCTCGTCTGTTTCAAGTATCGTTCCCTCTCCGAAAATGAGGTGCTTTATGCGCATGCCCTCATAATACTCCGCACTTTCGCCGCCTGATGAAAGGTTTCTCGTGTGGGAAGCGATATAGTCCTTTGAATCGGCGACCAAAGACTCTCTTGCAGGATTTGTTTCAACATACAGCGCCGGATCTATGTCTAAAAGAAACCGTGAAACATATTTTTCCGTGCCGTCAAAGTTCTTGCCCTGGGACTCGGACAGAAAAAGTCCTTTTTGCGCACGTGTCACCGCAACAAACGCAAGTCTGCGCTCCTCTTCCATTGCCTGAACGGTTGCGGTGCGCTTGGTCGGGAAAACACCCTCGTTTAGTCCGCACAGAAAAACGTACGGAAACTCAAGGCCCTTGGCGGTATGGATTGTCATAAGCCGCACTTTATCCTTGTGGTCGTCCGAGTCGGAGGATGTAAAAAGCGCCGCATGTGCAAGATAGTGCTCGGCAGTGCTCTCTTCGCCGCAGCTTGACTCGTATTCGTATACCGACTGCTTGAGCTCGGCGAGATTATCAAGTCTTTCAATGCTTCCCTCGGTGCGAAGCATTTTTTCGTATCCGCTTTTGTCAATGGCGTCGGCAAGCAGCTCGGACGCCGCTCTTGATTCCGCTCCCTCGGAAAGATACTCGATAAGGCGTAAAAACTCCTTTGCCGCCGTGTTCTTGAAAAGCTCTGTGTCAGCATTCGCTCTCAGCGCATCGTACAGGCTGCATCCGTTTTCCGCGGCGTATTCCTTTAGGAAACCTATGCGCTTTTGCCCGATGTTTCGCTTTGGTACGTTCACAACTCTTAAAAATGAAAGGTCGTCCTTGTATATGGCCATTCTCAAATAGCAAAGCACGTCTTTTATCTCGGCACGTGAAAAGAACTGCACTCCGCTGTAAATCACGTACGGGATATTTTTTTTGATAAAGACTTCCTCTATGACTCTTGAAACATAGTGAGCACGGTACAAAACGGCGATATCCTTAAAGGCTGTGTTTTCTTCTTCGTGCAGCCGCTTTATTTGAGAAACAATCCATTCCGCCTGTTTTTCGGCGCTTTCCGCATGGTGGCAAAGGACGGGATCGGCGCAAGGCAGCATGGGTATAAGCTCTTTTTTCACACGGTTGGCGTTTTTGTCTATAAGCGAGTTTGCAACGGCTACTATCTGCGGACTTGAACGGTAGTTGTTCATCATCATTATTGTTTTGACATTTGCAAAATCCTTGTCAAAATCCAAAATGAAGTTTATGTTTGCCCCACGCCATGTATATATAGTCTGGTCGGGATCTCCCACAATAAACAGGTTGCCGTGATAGGCGCAAAGGGCTTTCATGAGCTTATACTGCGGCTCGTCAATGTCCTGAAACTCGTCTATCATTATGTATTCAAGCCGTTTTTGCCATTTGAGCCGGATTTGCCCGTCCATATCGAAAATGTGAAGCGTAAAGTTTATAAGGTCGTTGTAATCGAGTCCGAAGCACTTTTTCTGCTGATACAGATACCCGTAAAAAATAATCCGGCGCACGTCCGAGGCGTTCATGTATTTGTCGTACAGCACGTCAAGCGACATGTTTATAAGGTCCTCATAATAATCCGGGATCTTTTTCATTTTGAAAATCTCTATCATATCCCGTGCGGCGGAATAGGTCATATGGCGCAGGGTAAGACCTCTCTGCTCGTAGATAACGGCAAGCATGGCGTCAATGTCAGAGTTGTCGAGCACAAGAAAGCTCTCGGGATACTGCACTGCGTGGGCGTCTTCCCTGAGGACCGACACACAGAAGCTGTGAAAGGTGCAGACGTATCCCGTATCGTTGTCGCCGGTCAGATTGTGTATGCGGCGCCGCATTTCGTTTGCCGCCTTGTTTGAAAAGGTTACGCAGAGAATGTTGCCCGGAAGAATTCCCATTTCGTTGACAAGATACGCGAATCTCACGGCAAGTGCTCTTGTTTTTCCCGAGCCTGCGCCGGCTATTACACGTACGTTCCCTTCCGTCGAGGTTACGGCTTGCCGCTGGCTGTCATTTAATTTTTCAAGAATATCGGCTGCCATGTCCATGTTTTACACCCCGCTTATATGCTTATTTTGTACGCTTTACAAGTTCGGCAAGCACCGCTATGGGTAACAGCAGTATACAAATGATCCAGAACATCGCAGTTCCTCCCCGGTATCATTGAAGTATTCCGAAAAAACGCAGGCAAATGGTCGTACATTGTTATTACACGCACAATTATACCATACATTTTCGGTTATTACAATAATAGCGCGTTTGCAGTACAAAAAACAGGACTTTTGCGCCTTTGTCCGAATTCAAGTCCGTCTGCGGTAAGAGCTCGGAGTTTTTCCGCCGGTTTCCCTTTTGAAAACTATGCTGAAATAATTTGCTCCGGAAAAGCCTAAAAGGTCGCTGACTTCGCTTACGGTTTTGCCGGAGCTTAGATGTTCGATGGCGGTGCGTATCTTGATTTTTAAGAAATATTTGTGTATTCCGCAGCCGGCGTATTCCGAAAAACATTTTTTTACTGTCGCCTCGCTCGCCCCCACACGCTTTGATATTTCCGAAATAGTAATATTCCCGTAAACGCTGTCCTCAAGTATTCTCACAATTTCCGTATACAGCTTGACGTTGCCGCCGTTAAGCGTTTTTACTCCTCTGCCGTCCGAAAGCGCAAGACACAGAAAAAAATTCTCAAGCAGCCCCATAACAGTTTGCTGCGTTCCGTCGTCGAAAGGCTCGCCCGTAACGCCGTCGTACCTGACTTCGTATGCTCCGTCAGCTTGTTCGTACGGGAATTTTCCCGCTTTTCTCAAAATGGTTATAATTGCGTCCATTATCGCCTTTGGCTGTTCCCATAATTTGTATACGCCTTTTTTTAACTTGTGCGCAAGTTCTCCCTGCATATCGAACGATACGATAAAGGTTTTCGGACGGCTTCCCTGTTCGCTCCATATTTTGTGAAACTCCATGGGCTGATGAAAAATTACCGATCCGGCTGTCAGTGAGTACACTCTGTCGTCCGCAGTAATACCGGCAGCCGAGTCAAGCACGTATACCATTTCCCAGGCTGAATGACATTCGCCGCCGAAATAAAATTCGCTGTCGCGGCACGCCTCAAACATGGTGTATATTCCGTCAACACTTATCAGATGCTCGTTTTTTATTATCTTAGGCATGTCGATAGTAATTTTTTTATCCATTTTTGTATAATACTCATCCTTTTTCGGGTTGTTTATATAGTTTACAGGTGTTATAATACACACATGATAGCATGAAAGGTATGTTTTGTAAAGAACATTTGTAAAGAATAAATTATCTTGAAAGGAAGAACGGGATATGTCAGAAAATCTTAGAGTCGGAGTCGTAGGACTCGGTCAAAGAGGAACGGGACTGTTAAATGACTTGCTGTTAAACATGCCGAACATTGAAATAAGCGCTGTTTGCGACGTATACAGTGACAGGGTTGATTTTGCGTCGGATCTTGTACGCAAGTCCTGCGGCAAAACTCCGTTTTGCACGACGGATTACAGAGAAATCGTTTCACAGCGCAAAGCCGACTGTATTCTTATTGAAACATCATGGAAAACTCACACGGAAATTGCGCTGTTTTGTATGCGTGAAAAAATGCCGGTCGCAACAGAGGTCGGCGGCGCCGGAAGCTTGAAAGAGTGTTTTGACTTAGTTGAAACGCAGGAAAAAACCGGTACTCCGTTCATGTTTTTGGAAAACTGCTGTTATGGCAGAAGAGAGCTTATGGTGCTTAACATGGTACAGCAGAATGTTTTCGGGGAAATAGTCCACTGTGCCGGAGGATACATGCACGACCTGCGGGATGAAATATCGTTCGGCAGGGAACGCCGTCATTACAGGCTTGACGAGTATCTTTCGCACAACCGTGAAAATTATCCTACGCACGAGCTTGGACCTATCGCAAAAATTCTCGGCATAAACTCGTCAAACCGTTTTGTAAGCCTTACCTCGACTTCTTCAAAGGCAAGAGGACTTCACGAGTACATACTCAAAGAGAAAAGCGACGATAAGGTTCTTTGCGGAGCGGATTTTGCGCAGGGCGACATTGTGACTACTGTTATCCGCTGTCAGAACGGAGAAACCATAACTCTGACTCTTGACACGACGCTTCCCCGTGTGTACAGCAGAGGACTTACGGTGCGGGGAACGAAAGGCATGTACCGGGAGGATACCGACTCGGTGTATCTTGATGAAATGGGAGAACACTTCAACCAAAGAAAATTCTGGGGAAATGCTTCGGAATTTGCGGAGAAATACGAACATGATATCTGGAAAAAGTATATAGCCGACGGAGTTCGGGGCTCTCATGACGGTATGGATTACCTTGTATACGGCGAATTTTTTGACTGCGTGCGCACAGGGCGCAAAATACCGCTTGACGTGTACGACGCCGCGGCATGGATGTGTATAACGCCGTTATCGGAGCAGTCTATTGCCGCCGGAAGCGCTCCGGTTGAGATACCTGATTTTACTCCCGGCGCACGGAAAAATAAATAATTTTAGATATAACAGGACACAGTAAGTACTTTAATTACAGATAATAGATAATACTGATACACGCGCTTCCGAAGCAAAATAAGGAGGCGCGTGTTTTCTACATTATTTGGTTGTTAGGAATACTTAATTTTATGTATTGCTCATTTACAATGAAGTTATTCTATGATATAAAAAATTGTGCAGTTTTTTTCGTACGTTAGCCCTTTTTGTGTAATTAATTTTTGATATGGAATTTTTATAAAACTTTGTTTTTGTAATAATCTTACATCAAAACTATTAAAAAGTCGGGTAAAAGGAAAAATTATATGCTAAAATACAGACAGAAAGGAGATGTTTCTATGGATATTCTGATCAGTCTAAATAAAGCTATGGATTACATAGAGAAAAACATTTGTGAAGATATTGATATTGATAAAGTTGCAAAAGCGACGAATTATTCATCATATCATTTTTGCAAAATTTTTAGCTATCTTACCGATATGTCGCTGTCAGAGTATATTCGTCGCCGCAAAATGACGCTTGCCGGAATTGAACTGCAAAACACAGACAGCAAGGTCATAGATATTGCGATAAAATACGGATATGATAATCCTGACAGTTTTTCAAGGGCCTTTTCCAAACTGCACAATGTAACACCGTCACAAGCGAAAATTAAAGGATGCGTATTAAAGACTTATCCGAAACTGTCTTTTCAAATATCTGTAAAAGGAGAATTAAGCATGGATTACAAAATTCAGGATATGGAAGCATTTGATGTAATTGGTGTTAAAAAGAGGTTTAAAACTGAACCACAACCAGGGGATCAAACAATCCCAGAGTTTTGGACAGAACTTAGACAAAATGGAAAACTTGCTGAAATAATGCAGTATAGCAACGGAAAATTTAATGAAGCTATCGGAATTTGTACAAACGGAGACAGCGAGGGCCTCGATTATTTTGTAGCTATTCCAACATCCATTAATACTGCTCCCGACGGTTTAGAGATTTTCCATTTTCTGAAGAATACTTATGGAATATTTCATTTTATCGGACCGCTTCATGAAACAATGCCAAAAGCTGAAAAAATGATTTTTGCCGAATGGTTGCCTGCATCCGGGTATGAACCAGTTGACGCAGCAGATATGGAAGTATATTCATCTAAGCCCCACGATGCAAAAGATTACGAATTTTGGGTATATGTGCCAATAAAAAAGAAATGAATGCATTAATTAAACGGTTTGTCACATTAAATTAAATTGTGGACAATACCGTTTTTTTATGTTATACTTTATTCTGTAATTGACAATTCTCGGTTTATTTAATCATTTAACTTTCACATTCACCAAAACAACGTTTTTCCGCTTTTTGATTTTTATTTCGATTTAACACTTCGCACAGCAAACAATAGTTACTGTAAGGAATGGTTATTAATCATAAAAGGAGATGCAAGTCCATGAAAATGTCTGTAAAGAGTTTTTGCGCTTTTGTTCTTACGTTGTGTGTGTTTACAACAATATTTCTTGTGTCCTCACTTGATAGCAAAGAAAGCACAGGCGGTAGTTGCGGAGATAATATGACTTGGTGGTTTGATTCGGATACGGGGACTCTGACTATAAGCGGTTCCGGAGAGATGTATAACTACGATAATTATGACAAAAATTCACAAGAAGATTATTTCTATAACGCCTTTTTCGGCTATGAAACAATCGGAAAATCTCCTTGGAATATTTATGCCAAAGATATAAAAACAGTCATAATAGAAGACGGCGTAACAAGCTTAGGCTACTACGCGTTTTATGACTGCCGCGAAATAACAGCCATGATCCTTTCGGAAAGCGTTACAGATATTGGCAGATCCGCCTTTGAGCATTGCGAAGCTCTGGAATACATAGATATTCCGGACAGTGTAACTAACATAGGAGATTACGCGTTTGCGTTCTGTAAGAAGCTTAAAAGCCTGGAAATTCCGCCGACAGTAACAAAAATCGGCGACAGACTGCTTATTTACTGCGAAAGCCTTACAAGCTTCACAATTCCGGATAGTGTGACAAGTATAGGTCAGTCGGCTTTCGGAAAATGTGACGGACTTACGAGTATAACAATTCCGGACAGTGTAAAAAGCATAGGCATTTCGGCTTTTGCCGTTTGCACAGGTCTTACAAGCATTACAATTCCGGAAGGTGTGGAAAATATCGGAAAATGGGCTTTTCAAGAGTGTGAAAATCTTAAGAGCATATCCTTGCCGGTAAGTGTGACAAGCATAGGCGATTATCCGTTCATCTCTTGTGACAGCCTTACCGACATATATTATGCCGGTTCTATGGAGGATTGGAATAATATTAGCAAGGGTGATCATGTAAATGAATTTTTACTTGAAAACGGAGTCAATCTCCATTGCGGCGAAGTTTCAGAGAACAACGAAACAAGCTCGGGTATTTCTGTTACTTTAAACGGAAATACACTTGAATTTGACCAGCCGCCTGTTATGCTGAACGACCGTGTAATGGTGCCGGTGCGGGTTGTTGCCGAAGCAATGGGAAGCACAGTGGAATGGGATGAAGCGACACATTCCGCATTTATTTTTTGTTCCGACAGAGTGGTAGTATTTCAGAACGGCAGTGCGTCTGTAACAATATATGATACGCTTATGGAAAAAGTATTGAGAACATATGAGCTTGATGTGCCGTCACAGAAAATAGGAGATCGAACTTTAACACCTGTACGAGCTATCGGAGAGTGCCTCGGCGCCGTTGTCGATTGGGACGAAGCAACGCAGACAGTAAACATCTATATGCAGTGATTGATTGTCCGTTTTTACAGCACCTGTTCCCCCCTCGTCGAGGGGGGACAGCCCGCTGACAAACCCCGTCAGCGGGCATTTAATTTTGCAAAAAGAGAGGAAATATGATATAATATAAGCATAAAAGTCAAGGAGAGACGAAGATGCTAGTAACAGGACAGAACAGACAAAGAAAAATGGAATATGTATTGATAGATGACTTAATGCCGCAAGACCATTTGCTCAGAAAAATAGATAAATACATAGATTTTTCGTTTATCAATGAAATTTGCCGTCCGTATTACTGCAAAGATAA
>QAKH01000040.1 GCA_003343885.1 Clostridiales bacterium
CTTGCATATTGAGCTGAAAAGAAGGACTTTTTGTTCTTAACCGCAGATTTCGCACACTGAGACAAAGTGGATTTTAGTGTCTTGTTACCATGTGTGGTTTTACCGCTTTTCCGTTTGCCGGCACTCTCATTGTTGCCGGGAGCAACACCAATCCAGTTTGAAAATGCGTGTTGGTTTCTGAAACAGCTCATATCAGTACCGGTTTCAGCGACGATCTGCTCTGCACTAACAGTACCGATACCAGGAATTGCATCAAGTGCTTGAACCGCTTTCTTCTGCTCATCGCTGAATGATGCTTTGATCATCTCATCGGTTATTTCGATAAGACGAGTCTGCTCCTTGATAATGTTCATCACATGAGCAAGGAACTTGCGCTGAGTAGAGGTAATATATCCCTCAATGGAAGCAAAGATTTCTTCCGGAGAAGATTTGAGTCTGCCGTGCATACGTTGCCTGACATCGTCAAGCGTAAAATCTTCCTTTCCGATGATAAGCTCCAAAAGTTCGCTTGAGCTTTTCCCCTCAATATCCGAAAGCCAACTGCCGAGTTTAATATTAGCGCCTTCCAAGAATTTTTGAAGGCGATTAATATTTCGGGAGCGTTCCTCAATTTGAGATTTACGAAACCGTGTCATGTCGCGCAATTCACGTTGTTCGCGGTCAGGTACAAAGCTTGGTCTCAAAAGACCTTGAGCAAGACATTTTGCAATCCAAAACGCATCATTCCAGTCGGTTTTACGTCCTGGCACATTTTTGATGTGATAGGCGTTTACTACCATAGCAGGAAGGTTTTCCTGCTCAAAAATGTTGTAAAGAGGCTTCCAATAGGAACCGGTGCTTTCCATAGCTACCATTTGACATCCGTTTCCTTTGAGCCAATTTACGATCTCTCGGATTTCGCCCGTGGTTGTACCGCACTCTCTCGATTCTGTTTTGCGTCCGATACGCAGACAGACTACTAAGAGGGTTTTGTGTACGTCTATACCCGCACAACGCTCGTAGTACAATGTGTCATCATCGGTTTCTATGACCGATTGAGTTTTGCCTTTTGACATAGCTTATTCTCCTGACGTTTGTTATTACGGCGCGGCTCTCGCCTTTATTTGCGTTTTAACGTACGTTCTTACACTCTTTTGAGTATGATACAATCCGCGGTGCGAAACGAGAGCCTTTCCCAGATTGAAAGTCGAGCTCGATGCCCTAAATTAATTCGAGCTGCTGCCGTTGCGACTATTATACCACAAACTATTTAATAAATTATTACCTCCGTCTTTTCGTTTACAGCGGCGTCGTTCAGACGTGGGGATTGAAAGGAAGTAATTTAGTATGACTTTTTACGAAAAAGTGATTAAGAAAGAGGAAAGAATTTCTCTCGTTGGTCTTGGTTATGTAGGTATGCCCATTGCAGTCGCATTTGCAAATAAGGGAATCGATGTGGTTGGATTTGATTTGAATAAAGCGAAAATTGAGCTTTATAAGAGCGGGGTTGATCCAACAAAAGAAGTGGGTGATGAAGCAATCAAGAATAGTGCAGTATATTTCACTTCTGATGAAAAAGATTTACAGAAGGCAAAGTTTCATATTGTTGCGGTTCCTACCCCCGTAAATACGGACCATATTCCAGATTTAACTCCCGTGATAGGTGCTTCTGAAATTGTTGGTAGAAATCTTACCAAGGGTTCTTATGTTGTGTTTGAATCTACGGTGTATCCTGGATGTACGGAGGATGTTTGTATTCCGATTTTGGAGAGAGAATCTGGATTGAAGTGCGGTGTTGATTTTAAGGTCGGTTACTCTCCCGAAAGAATCAATCCCGGTGACAAAGTGCATAGACTCGAAAACATCACCAAGATCGTATCCGGTTGTGACGAAGAAGCACTCCAGACAATTAAAGCGGTATACGATATCGTCATTGAAGTTGGAACTTACCCTGTGAGCAATCTGAGAACAGCAGAAGCTGTAAAAGTTGTTGAGAACAGCCAACGTGACATCAATATTGCCTTTATGAACGAGCTCGCTATGGCTTTTGATAAAATGGACATTGATACCAATGAAGTTGTTGATGGAATGAATACCAAGTGGAATGCCCTCGGTTTCCGTCCTGGTCTTGTTGGTGGTCATTGTATAGGTGTTGATCCTTACTATTTTACATATCAGGCAGAAAAACTTGGGTATCATAGCCAGATTATTCTAAATGGTAGAATAGTAAATGACTCTATGGGAAAATTTGTTGCTGATGCTGCCATCAAGAATATGATTGCGGTTGGACAAGCTCCAAAGAAGTCAAAGGTTGTTATTCTTGGTTTGACCTTTAAGGAAAACTGTCCCGACACAAGAAATTCCAAGGTGGACGATATTATTAAACGCCTTGCAGAATATGAGATTACACCCATTGTCGTCGATCCTTGGGCAAGCGAAAGAGATGCGATGCATGAATACGGCGTTACTCTGACCAAACTAGAAGATGTCAAAGACGCAGATTGTGTTATTGTTGCAGTTGCCCATAATGAATTTAAAGCTCTTGGTCTTGATGATATTAAGAGTCTTTTCAAAAGTTCTGTTGATGCTGAAAAAGTGTTGATTGATGTCAAGGGGCTTTATGAAGTTTCTGAACTTCAAGCAAGCGGGATGAAGTATTGGAGACTGTAACCAATAATTTTTTACAAGATGGGTGAGGAGGATTCGATTGCCATGAGAGACAACAACAGTTACATTCTATTTTCTATATTAAGGTCCGTTTTTTGTGGCAATCGAATGAGTCACGCAGACGAGCAACCGCTGATAGAATCTTCTTTAGTGGACATTATTAAACTTGCTGCGAAGCACGACATTGCACATCTTGTTGCATACGGTTTATCGGATAATTTGAAAGACGAAAATATCAAGCAACAGCTTCAACAAATTGTTTTCCGTGCTGTTTATCGCTTTGAGAAAATGAATTATGAGTATAGGCAAGTGTGCAATGTTCTGGAGCAAGCAGAAATACCTTTTATTCCATTGAAAGGGGCTGTTCTCAGAGAATATTATCCCGAACCATGGATGCGGACAAGTTGTGATATTGATATTTTAGTATATGAAAAAGATTTGAAGATGGCAATATCTCATATGGTAAAAATCTTAGGATATACTGAGCATGATCAAGGTTCACACGATGTTTCACTGTTTTCTCCAAGTGGGGTTCATGTTGAATTGCATTATGATTTGGTAGAAGATAATAGAATTGCACTTTCGTCAAAAATTCTAAGCAATATTTGGGATGTTGTAATGATTAAAGATGATTGGAGATATCTTTATGAAATACCAGATGATATGTTTTTCTTTTACCACATTGCCCATATGGCAAAACATTTTACTGAAGGCGGATGTGGCATTAGACCGTTTATCGACCTCATGTTATTAGAAAGTATTCACGATACTGATATAGAAAAACGGAATATTCTTCTTGAACGAGGAGCGTTATTAAAATTTGCAAATGCAGTTCGGAAACTTAGTCGTGTATGGTTTTTCGGTGAGGAATACGATACCGTTTCCAAACATATGGAAGAGTATATTCTGCATGGTGGTGTTTACGGTAATAATGAGAATCGTATAACCATTCAGCAACAGAAAAAAGGCGGAAAAATCAAATACGCTTTATCGAAAATAGTGATTCCCTACGATACAATCAAATTCCATTATCCCATTCTTCAAAAACATCGTTGGCTTACGCCTTTTATGCAGATTCGCCGTTGGTTCAAACTTATATTCTGTGGGCATGCCAAAAGGTCTATGAGAGAATTAACATATAACAGCAACATTTCTCAATCCCAAGCAGATGAAATGAAAATCTTCTTGGAGGAGATTGGACTATAGGACTGATTAACATGGAAGAAAAAGAATTGAAAATACTAACCTGTTATCATTGTGGAAATACGGGACTGATGCGTGTAGAGGGAGAGTATAAAACAAAACGTGGCGGTCCGATCCGTGATGAAGGAAATAACATTGTCGATTATGATCCTGTAGAGAAAGTTGAAATGCAACTTCTTTCATGTCCGGTATGTCATGAAGTGACTCTTTATAAAGAAGTATTTAACGAAGAATACGGCTTTACGGACACATTGGAATATTGTTATCCAAATATAAGTGTAAAACATGATGCAGCTATTCCGGAGCATATCAAAACAGCATATGAAGCTGTTTTGAAGGTCAAGAACATAGATGAACCCATGTGCCTTATTGGTTTGCGCAGAGTATTGGAAGCAATATGCAAAGATAAAGGTGCAGAAGGCAAAGACCTTTCAAAGATGGTCAACGATTTAGTTAAGAAGAACGTATTGCCTGAAATGCTTGATGATGCGTGTTGGGTGGTGCGGCAGCTCGGAAACAGCGCAGCGCATGGTGATCAGACTGATTTCTATAGATATGAAGTGGAAAGAGCCACTGAGTTTGTCGGTGCGCTTATAGACTATATCTACGTACTTCCGAATAGAATTGCTCGGTTTAAGCAAAAGGTCGAAGAAAAGCTGAAAGAAAAATCGGAAAATCAGAATCAGACATGGAATATTAACAAATTCGTGATATAATGATATATACTGATGCTGGAATTTGCTTTTTTAGCTGTGCAGTAATTCTTGTGGAGTGAAAGGCGAACTCAATATGGCTAACTATCTGACACAAAAAGATATAACTCTTTGGATTCCGTCAGCGGTTGAAGTATTTCAATTTCTCATGCCGCCAATAGATAAGCCATATCCCCGTGTATATGTTGCTACAGCGAAAACGTTCCCAACCATGAGAACAGGACTGATAGCTCAAACCGGATGTGTCCATACGCACACCGAAGAATCCGAAGCGGCTATCATGGAATACATACACGGAGATAAGGGCAATGCTATCTTAATCCGTCAGAATCTTCTTCCGGATAACAATAAAGATCATTTCTGCGAGATGTTTTGGCATGAGTTGGGTCATTTCTATGCGATCAATTCCGAAAGCACACCCTTTTATCATTACAGCGATCCTGGTGTTGTAGATGGCAGCCGAATTATGGAGTTTACTCAAGCGGGTCCCGTTCTTGGTATGAGTGATGAACGATTAAAACAAGAGGGATATTGGTCCTGGCAGGAATTTATTGCTGAATCAATTTCCAAGTACGTCAGCTATAAGAACAGATCCACCAGAGATAGCTACCATCCGGAGCTGATAGAATGGAAGCCGATCTTCTGGAGTGGCATCGTTGACAAGCTGATGTATTACCTTGAAAGCACCCTATATCATTATACCAGCACGATTGACGAGTACGGTCTGGCACATTATTTTGCCAATCTACTGATGGACGATTTTATCAAGTTGTACGTGCAGGCAGCAGCCGATGGAAAACTGAAAGTCTATGATGAGGAAATCGGCGCCGTTGTTTATCCCCTCGACCCGATAGAGCCGACCTGTATATCGGATATTAAATCTTCGGAATTACAGAAGCCATTATGGAACATGAAGCGAATACTTGAAAATCAGATTGCTAAAGAACAGTTCTGGATGATTGACGAAAAGTTCCTTTTGGACATTGGCTCCTGCATTGGTGAGCTGATGTTCCACAAAATCATTGAAAATAGCCGTGGTTTCTAACCACTCAACAAGGCAGAGAACCCTCTGCCTTTCATTCGACACGCGAAATTGAATTGAAACGAAAACGCTTTGGAGAGTTAGGATGGCAAGACCAAAAAAGAAGCCGGAATATAATTCCGCAGAGATTGCCAAACAGATTGTAGAAGCCGTGACGGATGCGTACCTTAACCCGACAGAAGGCTGTGCAGACGAGCAGGGGCATACTTATCTCAATCTGCTTGGAGAAGAATTTTCCATGACCCCGATCAAAGTTCGCAAACTGCTTATCACATCGGGAGCATATGAAACACCTCTCAGCACTACAATAAACGAATTGTATCGGGGAGGAAAAACTGTTAAAGAGATACAGCAGATCATGGGACTCAGCTCGGCATCAGTAAATGCTTATCTTCCCTATAATAAGTCGGTATATAAATTAGAGGAAGCTACTCTGACCGCTGAGCGACTTCGCAAGTACCGTCAGCGCAAAGCAGCCGTGGAAACTTTGTGTGCAGATATGGAATGTACCAGCATAGATGAGGTCTACAAAACGCTGTGGGAAACACTTCTTCTCTTTGAGGGGTATCCATTTGTAACGGCAAAGGGACTTCGGTACTATTACACAATTAAAGGCAATGAGGTGTTCTTTACAAGAAAAGAAAAATCAGTTACAAGAGCAACTGTGAATATAGCATTCCAAACGGCATTGAATCTGCAGAAAGATGGTATTCATATAACTGGACCGAAAATGCTTGGATGCTTTGGAGCAAGCTATTTGTGCCCGATTTTCAAACGAATCGGAGTGATAAGTGACGGGGAGCAAAAGACATAAATGCGGTATATATGGTTACGCAGGATGGGGTCGGGCAATATTGTCCGGCTCTATTTTTTTATCTTTATGTGCTCTCTGTTCATAACATCATTCCGTCTCCCTTTTCGGAGCAGATGCCCGCCGATAACTTTTCACATTAGATCTTATCTTGTCATGCGTGGAGTGAAATATATGAAAACTGCTATAATTACTTTACACCGCTTTGATAATGTAGGGTCCTGCTTGCAGGCGTGTGCATTGTCCAAATATCTTCAGGATAAACTTGGGGATGTGTATTTGATAGACTATACACCGCATTATCGGCAGTATTATGAGCCAATGAAGCTGTTGGCTTTGATTTTTAACCGAACGAATATCAAGCGAAGAATGAAAAAAATAGGTCATGCACTCAGCGATAATACTAAACTCACAAAGCGGCTTCACCGTAAAAAACAAGTTATGGAAGAACTGATCCGATTTGACTTGCTTATTGCGGGAGGGGATCAAATCTGGAATCCTATGTACCCGAACTATTATGATGATTCGTTTTATTTCTATGGAGTAGAAAACAAGCCTAAAATTTCATACGGTTCAAGTGTCAGTGTATCAGATTTAAGCGAAAGTCAAGTCAGTTAAACATAATAGTTGTTATGAGTTTACAAAAGAGTTCTACTTATTTCATATGTTTGCCCATATGTTATATCATTTCATTTCCGGTGGATGTGGTATTCGCCCTTTGATGGATATATGGATAGCAGAGCATAAAATGGGGATTACATACACAGAAGCAAAGGATTTGCTTGAAACGGCAGGTATATATAAATTTGCAGTGGAAATGAGTAAACTTTCCGAGATATGCTTCTCTGACTGTCCTAAAGATAATTATACAGATGCTCTTTTATCATATGTATTTGATGGAGGTGTATATGGTACATCAAAAAACAAAATTGCCGTAAAAAAAGAAAAAACAAAAAGTACATTTCGATATTCGATGCAGAGATTATTCATGCCTTATCGAAAGATGATTCAAATTTTTCCGATTCTAAAAAAGCTACCGTTCCTATTGCCATTTTGTTGGATTATCAGAATATTCAAGATGATATTCGGAGGAAAAATGCGAACATCAATTACCGAGATTAAGACTGCAACTTCAGTATCAAACAATGAGATTGAAAAAATCAGACAAATGAAAGAAAAGTTAGGATTATAAAATTGTGGTTTACAATGCCTAAAAACACATACTAAAGCAATTCACTTATCACGGTAAATATATATGCCGAGGAATTGACTTCCGGCAACATAAATTCAATCTGCTTTTTGTCTTATGAGCAGACTGACGGAAGTATCAAACACTATGTTCTGTAAAAAATAAACACCATTTTTTTTTGAAGAACCCTCATCCGCTTATGACAAATATTTAGTTTGTACAACAGAATTCAATATTTATCACTTATTTTTTATTTGATCTGTAATCTTTCTGTTCTAAAACTACAAATTGTTTATATATATTTAATTGACTTTTCTTAACATTTATGATAAAATCAAATCAAATTTAGAAGTGGCGAGGTCAATATGGATTTTACCGGCGGAGACAGTCCCGCCCGAAGTAGCTCGGGAAAATATTTTTGATATAGTAGCATAACCTGCGCTCTGAGAAAACAGAGAGCGGGTTGTGCTATTTTGTTTTTTTACCGATATTTTTATATTTTAAGAAAATGGTGAGTTAAGTGTAATATGAATTTATGAGACGTTTACGAAGCATAAAGAACTGATTTGGAGGAATAATAATGACGGAATCAATTGTTCCGCAAATAATTTTACAAGTAATACTTATATTGCTTAATGCGGTTTTTGCAAGCGCTGAAATCGCAGTTATTTCAATGAATGACGCAAGACTTGCTGCTCTTGCTGCAAAAGGTGATAAGAGAGCTGTTAAGTTAGCAAGACTTACAAGTAAACCGGCTAAATTTTTGGCAACAATTCAGGTAGCTATTACTTTGTCTGGATTTTTGGGAAGCGCTTTTGCCGCAGATAATTTTTCACAAATAATTACAGACGCTATAATGTCAACCGGAATAAAAATTCCGGAAAAAACAGTTGGTACATTTTCAGTTATCGTAATTACTCTTATCTTATCTTATTTCACTTTGATTTTCGGAGAACTTGTACCGAAGCGTATTGCAATGAGAAAAGCCGAGCAGCTTGCACTCGCAGTATCAGGCTTGGTAAGCTTTATCTCCCTTGTTTTTGCTCCGATTGTATGGCTGCTTACTGCGTCTACTAACGGGGTTTTGAGACTTATAGGCATTGATCCCAACCAAAAGGACGATGAGGTAACCGAAGAAGAAATACGCATGATGGTTGACGCCGGAAGTGAGAATGGAACAATTCAGGAACAGGAAAAGGAAATAATACAAAATGTTTTTGAATTTGATGACATGACCGCGGATGAGATAGCTACACACAGAACGGGAATTACACTGCTATGGTTAGAAGAAACTGATGAGCAATGGCAGAAAACAATATATTCAAGCCGACATACTTATTTTCCCGTTTGCGATAACGATATCGACAATATTGTCGGAGTGCTGAATTCAAAAAATTACTTCCGCTTAAACGATAAAAGCCGGGAAAATGTAATGAAAAATGCAGTCAAAACCCCATACTTTGTGCCGGAAACCATAAAGGCGGACGTTCTTTTCAGGGAAATGAAGCTGAAGAAGGAGTTTTTCGCCATTGTTATCGACGAATACGGCGGTATGAGCGGAATTGTCACTATTACAGACCTTCTCGAATGTATTGTCGGTGAAATAGGCGAAGAGACAGAAGCAGAAGTCCAGAAAGTACCTGAAATTGAGGCTCTTGATTCAAAAAACTGGAAAATATGCGGATGCGCTCCGATTGAAGATGTTCAGGACGCTCTCGGCGTTTCTATCGAAGAAGAGGATGACGATTTTGTTACTTTTGCGGGATATGTTTTAAAATATCTCGATGCTATTCCAAAGGACGGAGAGACAGCCATTGTCGATACACCGGTTCTTACGATTAAAGTTACAAAAGTTCTCGATCACAGAATAGAACGTACACTTGTAACCGTAAAAGAACAACCGGAAAATACATCATCTGAGTCTGAAGACAATTAGAGCCTGTTTTTGCAAATTTTAAATAATACATTTTGTCATATATGCGGCATAACAATTTTGTATGCCGCGTTTTTTTATCTAAAATATTAAATAACACAAAAAAATTAACAAAACCGCAATTGAAATATACCCCCATAAGGTATATTATTATGCTGCAAATTAAAACACAGGGGAGTGATTGGCTTGGAAAGTAAAAAATCGTGCTGTTGTCAAAAAAAGACCATGCGGTCTGATGAAGAACAAAAGAAACTGATAAACAGGCTGAACCGTATAGAAGGGCAAATACGGGGTATAAAGTCAATGGTAGAAAATAATGCGTACTGTACGGATATTCTTGTTCAGTCAGCCGCGGTCAATGCAGCTGTTAACGCTTTTAACAAGGTGCTGATATCTAATCATATAAAAGGCTGTGTTGTGCGTGATATAAAACAAGAAAAATATGAAGTTATAGATGAGCTTGTTGAGATATTGCAAAAGCTTATGAAATGAAAATGGAAGTTGAGCCGAGGTGAGTTAAATAGATGAAAAGATATAAAGTGACAGGCATGAGTTGTGCCGCATGCAGCGCAAGGGTGGAAAAGAGTGTTTCGGCGCTTAAGGGAGTAGAGTCGTGTTCGGTTAATTTGCTTACAAATTCTATGGTGGTCGAGGGAAATGTCGGCGACGAAGAAATAGAGAAAGCTGTATCTAAAGCCGGATACGGAGCTATTCCCGAAAAACAGGAGAGTGATACGGTCAGTAAAAAACCGGAGCCGGAAATTTCTGAAACAAAAATTTTGAAAAACAGACTCATATCATCTGTATTTTTTCTTGTTATATTGATGTATGTTTCAATGGGGCACAGCATGTTTGGATGGCCTGTTATTCCATGGTTTGAGAATAACGCGCTTGCTCTCGGACTGCTTCAGCTTCTGCTTACCATAACAGTTATGATTATTAACAAGAAATTTTTTGTTAACGGTTTTGGGGCTTTGCTGCACCGCTCGCCTAATATGGATACGCTGGTTGCTCTCGGATCTTCCGCTGCCTTTATTTACAGTACGGTGATACTCTTTATTATGACGGACTCGGTAAGCAGCGGGAACACCGAAATGGCGATGTCGTATCTGCATGAGCTTTACTTTGAATCGGCTGCAATGATACTTGCTCTGATTACAGTTGGTAAAATGCTTGAGGCTTATTCAAAAGGAAAAACAACCGACGCACTCAAAAGCCTTGAGAAGCTTGCGCCGCAAAAGGCGGTCATCATTAAAAACGGTATCGAAACATCAGTCGATATCAAGGACGTGAAAGTCGGTGATATTTTTGCTGTAAAGCCGGGCGAAAGTATCCCGGTAGACGGAGTTGTCAATGAAGGAAATACTGCGGTCGATGAATCAATGTTAACCGGCGAAAGTATCCCGGTAGAAAAAAATCCCGGAGATTCTGTGAGTGCGGCTACCATAAACACTTCAGGGTATATTACTTGCACCGCTGTAAGGGTGGGGAATGACACAGCTCTTTCAAAGATAATTCAAATGGTCAGCGACGCGTCAGCTGCGAAAGCGCCGATTGCGAAAGCGGCAGATAAAGTATCCGGTGTTTTTGTTCCTGTTGTGATGGCAATAGCGTTTGTGACAGCGATTGTATGGTTGGCGCTCGGAGAAACAGTCGGATTTGCGCTTGCGCGTGCAATATCGGTTTTGGTTATCAGCTGTCCCTGTGCGCTCGGTCTTGCAACGCCTGTCGCGATAATGGTAGCAAATGGAGTCGGAGCTAAGCACGGAATACTTTTCAAAACCGCGGCTACACTTGAACACACCTGCAAAGTGAAAGTTGTCGCTTTGGATAAGACGGGTACTATAACTGAAGGCAAACCGGCCGTAACAGACATAATACCATCACAAGGCATTAGCGAAAATGAATTATTGGAATGTGCCTATACTCTTGAAAAAATGAGCGAACATCCACTTGCGGGAGCAATAGTGAAATACGCCGAAAGCAAAGGTATAAATTCGTTGAACGCTGAAAAATTCTCCGCTGTTCCGGGTAATGGGGTAAATGCTCAGTACAGAGGCAAGGAGCTTCGCGGAGGAAATGCTTCTTACGTCGGAGAAACGGCGGAAATACCGCAAAATTTACTTGAAATTGCGGAAAAACTTGCTTCAGAAGGTAAGACGCCGATTTATTTCAGTTCGGGCAATACTCTTTGCGGAATAATTGCCGTTGCGGATATTATAAAGCCTGACAGCCGTGAAGCGATAGAAGAATTAAAAAGCATGGGGATTCATACGGTTATGCTTACCGGGGACAATGAAAGAACAGCTAAGGCGGTTGCCGCAATGTCAGGAGTTGACGAGGTGATATCCGGAGTGCTGCCCGACGGAAAAGACAGCACAATAAGAGAGCTGAAAAAAGAAGGTGTCGTTGCGATGGTAGGCGACGGAATAAATGACGCTCCGGCATTAACAAGCGCTGATATCGGAATAGCTATCGGAGCCGGAACAGACATTGCTATCGACGCCTCTGACATAGTTCTCATGAAAAATACGTTAACCGATGTGCCTGCGGCTATAAGACTAAGCAAGGCGGCGCTCAGAAATATACATGAAAACCTGTTCTGGGCATTTATTTACAACGCAATCGGAATACCTGTTGCGGCAGGAGTTTTCATACATGCCTTTGGGTGGGAGTTGAATCCTATGTTTGCGGCTGCGGCAATGAGCCTTTCGAGCTTTTGCGTTGTTTCTAATGCACTTAGATTAAATTTGGTAAAGCTTTATCACCACCATACTGCAAGTCACAGCAGACGGCAGGATGATGTGGTAAAAATAAATACAGATAAGGAGAATGTAAAAATGAAAAAAACACTGAAAATTGAGGGTATGATGTGCGAACACTGCGAAATGCATGTAAAGAAAGCGCTTGACAGCATTGAAGGAGTTTCCTGTATTTCTGTAAGTCACAAAGATGGCACAGCTGTCGTTGAGCTTTCCTCTGAAGTGTCTGACAAAGTTCTTGCTGACGCAGTCAATGAACAGGGATATAAAGTTACAGCAATTTCCTGACAGTAGATAATAAAAGCACTTATAAAAAGACAAGCAAAAAAACAGAGCCGTCGTACAATATGTACCCGGCTCTGTTTTATATATTTTCAATCAGCTATAAAAATTAGCAGTTTGTGTAATTATCAAAATATCCCTGTACAAGAACAACAGGAGTTCCTTTATCTCCGGAACCGCTTGTAAGGTCGCACAGCGATCCTATCAAGTCTGTAAGCTGACGTGGTGTTGTTCCTTGCGACGCCATATTTCCGACTAAGTTTGCGTCTTTTTCTTTAATCTTCTTGGATATAGCCTCTTTAAGAGCTTCTCCGCTTAAATCCTTAAAATCGTTATCGGCAAGATATTTTAACTTTAATTCGTTGGGCGTGCCGATAAGTCCGTCGGTAAAGGCAGGGGAAACGCAGGGGTCGGCAAGTTCCCAGATCTTGCCTTGAGGATCCTTGAAGGCACCGTCGCCGTAAACCATTACTTCGACGTGTGCTCCGGTTGCTTCTAAAATGAGCTTTTGCGTTTCAATTACAAAATCTTTGCAGTCTTTCGGAAACAGCTTGATAGTGTCTTCGGTAGATTTGTTGGAACCGAGAAGTCCGAACTTTTCATTGTATCCGCTGCCGTCGACCGATTGCGTAAGTATGTCGTCAAGTCCAAACACTTTTTTTGCTCCGTTTGCAAGCAATATCTTCTTTGTGCGGTTTCTTGTGTGTATATCGCAGGCAAGCACGCTGTCTGTGTATTTTAACACGGCTTGAGCATGGTTTGCAAAAATTATTTCGCACTCAGCTCCGGCTTCGGTTATGATTTTCTGATAGTAGTCCACATAATCAACACCGGTAAATTCGTGCTTGTTTTCACCGAAAATTCTTCGGTAATCAGAAAGCGTAAGCACGTCGCTGTAAGGATTTATTCCAGCCTCGTCAATTCTATCAGGGGAAACAAGATGATTTCCTACTTCGTCGCTCGGATAGCTCAGCTGAAGTACGATTTTTTTTGCGCCCATTGCTATTCCGCGCAAGCATATAGCAAATCTGTTTCTTGATAAAATAGGGAAAATGACTCCGATAGTTCCGCCGCCAAGTTTTGCTTTAACGTCTTTGGCAATAGCCTCAATTGTAGCGTAGTTTCCCTGACTTCTTGCTACTATTGATTCAGTAACGCCTATTACGTCCCTGTCTCTTATTGAAAATCCCTCAGCTTTGGCAGCTTCTACTACACTGTCGCACACAATTCGAGCAAGGTTGTCGCCTTTTCGTATAATGGGGCAGCGTATACCTCTGGAAACTGTTCCTGTTCTTCTTTCCATTTTTAAAAAAACCTCCGGCAAAAACTAAGTATTTTATATCGCACAGCTATTATATCAGAAAATTACCCAAATTTCAATTGAAAACGATGTTTTCTTTAATTATTGATTAACTGTTGTAAGCGAAGACAATATTAGTTTTTTCAGATTTTCCATTTCTGAGAAAGCCGGACTGTCAGGTGCGCCGCACGTAACTTTTGTTATGTAGCTGTTGTCGGAAAACAGCTTTTCAAACCGCTGTTTCAGCGCTTGAGTATCCAAACCGTTGTTTTTATACAGCTTGACAAGTGCTGCACAAGCATGCGTAAAGTAAAAATAGTAGACAAAATTTCTGTCGTCTGAGTTGAAATACAGGTAATCTTTAGGCAAAGTATAGTAGATTGGATTTTTTATTTCTTCCGGATCAAAAATTATTTGCTCTAACAGAGCAGCGTCCGCTTCGGTACCGAGTCTGCCGAGAAGACAAACTGCTATAACACCGGCAAACTGATTTGAGCGCCGGCAGTCCTTATAGTAAAAGCAATCCCTCTCATTAACCATTTCGTGCAGCGTTTCAAGGCAGCGTTTGTCACCCATTATTCCGAGTGCTATTGCGCAGTTTTTCTTTGTAAGAGGATCATTTGTGCCTTTCAGCTTTTTATAAACAATTTCGGCGGTATGCTCTTTGTCTTTATCAATAAAGCATGACCACGTAAATACTCCCGGTTTATCAGTGTCAAGCAGGTGTAAATTTTCTTTTACACCGAAAGATACTGGTACATAAGGCTTGTTTCCGCCTGGATAGTCAAAACCGTATTTTTTCCTGATGTCAGAGCCATAACACCCACGGGATTTGACTTTTGTTATGTAGCTTTCATAGTCGATATTCAAAACCGAGGTGGCGCAAGACACGGCCATTGAGGCGGCAATTCCGATACACTCGCCCATGCGGAACATATCACGGTTCATGCGCACAGCACTCTTTGAGTATGTGTCAGCACTGATACAGCGCCCGGCACTTATTATTCCGTCAAGTCCTTTTGGCACTATGCACCCAAATGGAACGGGAATTTTAACAGTAACCGTGCTCAGATTACTGATAACCCACCAGTTTTGGTACAGCTCGCTGTCGAAAGCGTGATCATGACCGTGCTTGTCAAGGTCGGAATACGCATAAAAAAGCACTTTTTCCGGCTTTCTGTCAAAAAGTATGTCTTTATAGTCCAAGGACTGCTCTCCTTCAAAAGATAAACCTTCACGTAAGCCGGTTCTTGACGCTATATTTAAAAATTCTCCTATTTGTATATATTTGCAGGCTTCTGCTTTGGCGCAGATAACTTTATGTGAAAATTCAAAAGCATTATATTGATCTATATACCCGCTGTCGGTGTTAGAGGAAAAATATTTGCCGTCCTTTATGTATTGAGCACGCACGGTAAACGGTACAAAGCTTCCGTCAAAGCTCCTGCCGTAATATTTTTTTACAGGACACATGCGCACTATGTGTCCGTCAGATGTGGCGTCGATAATGTATTTGCCTGAAATGTTTATCTCTTTTCCGCAGGATAATACTCGAAGTCCGACGGCACGGTTTCCGTCAAAATATATGCCTGTCGGAGTACATGAGCACATAAGCTTTACTCCGGCATTTTTTAAGCGTTCCGTCATGTGAACCTGTTTAGCTTCCGGACTGATGCCGCCCTTGAAAAAGACCGTGTCCTGAGCGCACATATTGTCATCTTCCCGGTACGCGCCGCCAGCTAGACCGTAATAATACCCGAGTACGTTGCCGCAAACATGCATTCCGCCGATGTTTGAGCCGTATTCGAGAAGAATTACATCCGCTCCTTCCTCAGAGGCAGTGCTTGCGCAGTATATCCCGGCGCTTCCGGCTCCGACGCACAGAATATCGCAGCTTTTGTCAAAACAAGGCGGCGTACAGTCTGTGTGCTTTAATTCGTTGTCCTCGAGATACCACAAAGTCATATCATTTTCCCTCCTTTGCAAGCTTTATTCCATGCTCAAAGGCTTCAACAGGATTTGTAACGCCCGATTCTCCGAGAGTGCCGGCAATTGGTGCGAAACACAGTATTTTTGCATCAATTTGATTTTCTTTCCACCTGTTGTACAGCGAAAGTTTAAATGCGTTTAAATCAGTATTTCTGTCATAAGGAACGTATAAAGCATATCTCGTGTCATAAAATGCTTCTTGTGAAAACGAGCCGGTAAAGATTTCTTGTAAATCTGATTGAACACTGTCGTTCTCAGCTTTGTATAACACGGTAAAATATAAAGGAGAGTTGTTCCAAGTGCGGTTATCAAGCAATTTGTCCGCGCAAACACGCTCAAAACCGCTGTTGGTATAAAGATTTACAAAGTATTTTCCGTCTTTCCACTCTGTTGATACAACCCGTGATTTTAAAAGTACGTTTGTTTTGTGTTCTTTTAAAAAGGAGCAGAACGCGCACTCAAACGCGTTTACATTCTGCATGCCGTTTTTAAACAGTCCGAACTTTTGAAAAGTATCAAACAGCTCTGCCGAAATGTTTTCCGACGGAGCAAAGTCCTTATATTCGTAGCATTGCAGCGGCAAATAAAAGTGAGTGTCACACATTTCCGTTTCTTCCGCTATGAGGCAGTTTTTTTCTGTTAGGGCAAACCCGGCTGAACTGTATCCCGAACCTATTATGAGTGTACAGCAGTTAACCACGAATATATCATCTCCTTTTTGTAGAATGTATATGTAAATTTCAAATCTTATATTGACATTGTAGCAGAAATATGCTTGAATATAAATGTAAAATACAAACATGGTTATGTAAAATTCAAATATTAAGAGGCGAATTTGTGATGAATCATTCAATTGCGGATATAGCTCCGGAGTTTTACGGGATATACTATTATAACTATACCAAAAATACTCCATGGAAAAGTCACTACCCTTACAGATATATTTATATTACTGACGGGAAAGCGTGCGTTGAGATTGCCGGAAAAGAGTATAAATGTGAAAAGGGAAATATAGTTTATATGTTACCCGGCGAAAACTATAATTTCCGTTTGACCGACGGAAAATTTGCCTTGATAAATCTGTTTTTTGATTTTTTTCCGTACAAAGATTACAACCGAGACGGCAGGGAAAGGCATTGCGTTTTCGAGACGGATTTTAAAAGTGAGTTTTGCTCGGACAGAATAAATTTTACAGACGCGCCTTTTTTGAACAGCTCCGGCGTTTTTGACGTATCTGCCACTTCATGCCGGACTTATTTTGAAACCATGCTTAAATGCGACAAGCTTTTGCTTTCATCAGTTCTTTACCTTAAAGCTGCGTTAATCCATATTACTCAGGAAATAATATTTTCAAAAGAAGATACAGTTTCTAAAAATGATACGCAGTACGCTGCCGACAGGATTTTAGAGTATATTGACGCAAACCCGGACAAAATAGACTCTGTCAGCACTCTTGCGAGAATCTTCAGGTATCATGAAAACTATATAAATTTTTTAGTTAAAAAACGCACGGGAATGAATGTCAGTTCATATATAAAATTAAAAAAAATCAGCCTCGCAAAACAGCTTATTGAAAATACGGATTTACCGCTTTCCGAAATAGCTGCTGAGCTCGGCTATTATGATACAAGTCACTTTTACAGAGCTTATAAAAGTGTTACCGGTTTTGCTCCGAAGAAAAACAATCTGAAATAAACTGAAAATGTGAATTCAAGTTGGTGGGGAAACTATAAACTATATATTTTGCTGAGAATTTATGTCGTATATTCTCATCAGTACTGCCGCTGCCTCGGCACGTGTAACGGTGTCCGACGGCCTGATGCCTTGTGAATCTCCCAAAATCACTCCGGTGTTTGTAAGATATTTTACAGCATCTACAGCGTATTCGGAAATTTTCCCGGCATCAGCTACGCTACAGGCGCTATGATTATTGCTGAAATCGGTGATTTTAACAATTTTTCATCTCCTGACAAAATACTTGCTTATTCCGGTATGTCCCCGTCAACCTACCAATCGGGACAGCTTACAAACTATTATTCCCATATGGAAAAACGCGGTTCCCGTTATCTGCGCTTTGCCTTATACAACGCTGCAAAGTATCTTTGTTATTGGGAACCTACATTCGCCGCTTATCTCTCTAAAAAGCGTTCTGAGGGCAGGCATTACAACGTCGCGCTTTCCCATGCTGTAAAGAAACTTGTTAGAGTAATTTTCCATTTACAGAAAACGGGGCAGTCTTTTAACGCTGCTTAACTTTTACTCCTAAATATTTGTTGCTGAGCAACTCCCGTTGCTCTTTTCGCCGTGCCGTTTTTTGCTTCTTATCCGCTTTCAAAATTTTTCATTTTTTTCCTCTTTCCCTATTGACTTTTAATAGTTAGTCTCCTTGTTTTGTTGTTGAATATATTCTAAATAGCGATTTAAAAATTTAATCGAAAGATATGTGTGTTAACAATGATTTAAGCGAAAAAGTTTTGTCTTCTGAATGTGTATGTTTTTCACAAATTTGGGACGATTTTTCACCCAAAATGCGCAAAAACACATAAATCAAACAAAAAAATGCATTTTCTTTTTATAGTTCATGTGATAAACTGAAAACACAAAGATTAGGAAAGAGGTGCTACAATGAGTAACTATCCAAAAATCGGCATACGTCCCGTAATTGACGGAAGATGGGGCGGAGTCAGAGAAAGTCTTGAACGACAGACTATGAACATGGCAAAAGCTGCAGCGGATTTAATTTCTTCAAATCTGTTCTACCATGACGGAACTCCTGCTAAGTGCGTAATCGGATGCACGACTATTGGCGGGGGAGCTGAGGCAGCTAAAGTGGCCGAACAGTTTTCTACGGAAAACGTAGTTGCGACACTTTCTGTAACACCATGCTGGTGTTACGGCAGCGAAACAATGGATCTCGATCCAAATACTATTAAAGCCGTTTGGGGCTTTAACGGAACTGAGCGTCCCGGAGCAGTTTATCTTGCTGCAGTTATGGCGGCTCATGCACAGAGAGGTTTGCCTGCGTTTTCTATTTACGGTCATGACGTGCAGGACGCTTCCGATACGACAATCCCGGAAGATGTTGCGGAAAAAATACTTCGCTTTGCTAAGTGTGCTCTTGCAGTCGGACAAATTAAAGGAAAGGCGTACGCAAACATAGGCGGAGTTTCCATGGGTATTGCCGGATCATACTGCGACGCTTCTTTCATGCAGAAGTACCTTGGTCTCAGAGCTGAATGGGTTGACCTTACAGAGGTACTGCGCCGCATTACGCTCGAAATATACGACAAGGACGAGTATGAAAAAGCTCTTGCCTGGATTAAAGCTAACTGCAAGGAAGGCTTTGACAAGAATGCAGGTAAGAACTTCCCAGAGATAATAAAGAAATCAAAGGTTGTACCTGCTGATAAGGACTGGGAATTCATTGCTAAGTTTACACTTATTGTTAATGATATTCTTCACGGTAATCCCAAGCTTGCTGAGCTTGGCTGGCACGAGGAATCACTTGGAAGAAATGCGGTTGTAGGCGGCTTCCAGGGACAGAGAATGTGGACAGACTGGCTTCCTAACGGTGACTTTACCGAATCAGTTCTTGCTTCCAGCTTTGACTGGAACGGCAAGAAGGCTCCGTTCCCGTTTGCTACTGAAAACGACACGTTGAACGGAATAGCAATGCTGTTTGGAACAATGCTTACAGGAAAGGCTCCGTGCTTCCATGATGTCCGTACTTACTGGTCTAACGATGCAGTAAAGAGAGTAACAGGCAAAGAATTGACTGGCAAAGCAGAACAGGGAATTATTCATCTGATAAATTCCGGAGCTACTGCTATGGACTGTACAGGTGCTTCTACTGACAGCGAAGGAAATCACGTAATCAAGAACTGGTGGGATATGTCGGACAAAGACATAGACGCTTGCCTCAAGGCAACCGATTGGTGCAGAGCCGACTATGAATATTTCCGCGGCGGCGGATTCTCCTCTCACTTCAAGACACAGGCAGAAATGCCTATGACTATGATAAGAGTAAATCTTATTGACGGCGTAGGACCTACAATTCAAATTGCTGAAGGTTATTCGGTAGTTCTTGATGACGACATGCACGCAAAACTTGATAAGCGTACAGACCCGACATGGCCGACAACTTGGTTCGCTCCGATACTCACCGGAAAGGGCGCGTTCACTGACGTTTACTCGGTAATGGCTAACTGGGGAGCAAACCACGGTGTTACTGTTTACGGACATGTAGGCGCAGATCTTATCACTATGGCTTCAATGCTGCGTATACCGGTATCCATTCATAATGTGGATGAGTGCCGCATATATCGTCCTCATTCCTGGGCAGGTTTCGGCAAAGGAGAAGACTCTACCGCAACCGATTACAGAGCTTGCGAGGCATACGGCCCTCTGTATAAATAATTTAGTGAATACTTGATAATAAACCTCTTTGCTTGATTTTATAGCAGAGAGGTTTAATTTTTTTGTAAAATGTTCAAAATTCTATTGTAAAATTCCTATAATATGGTATACTTGAATTGTTGATACGGCAGTACGGCAATATTTATTTCTGAAAATCCGGAGGAAATGATATGACTTCATTTATAAATAGTAATCGCCCGATTTTAACAGCAATGATAAAATCGAGAAAAAAAGGTGACATACTTAACGAAATCGAAAAGATACTGGATGAAGGCACAGATGCTTTTGGGTTTCAGCTTGAGATTTTCGAAGAAGCGCATTCAGAGGAGAATTTAAAAGATATATTTCAGGCAATGTGCGGCAAGCCTGTCTATGTAACCAACTATCTGCGCTGGAATGCCGATGAATCAAAGAAAAACGATGATATACTGACAGAGGAGCTTTATCTCGCGGCACAGTGCGGAGCTGCACTTATTGATGTACGCGGCGATACTTTTGATCCTTGCCACGGTGAGCTTACGTATAAAGAATCGGCTGTTGAAAGGCAAATCAAATTTATTAAGGAGCTTCACGCAATAGGCGCAGAGGTGCTTATGTCCTCGCATATTCTCGAATTTACTCCGACGCATACGGTTTTGGAATACGCGCTTGCTCAACAGTCAAGAGGCGCGGATATAGCCAAAATAGTTACTGCGGCAAATACGCCTGAGGAGCTTAACGAGAATTTCCGCATTATAACGGAATTAAAAGAAAAACTGAATATTCCGTCACTGTTCTTGTGCGGAGGAGAGTGCTGCCGCAGACACCGGCTTTTAGGACCGGTACTCGGATGTTCAATGTATCTGGTAAGAGAAAATTCCGCGCCGCACGATAACCAGCCGACCATAAAAGACGCGAAAACACTGCTCAGTGCGCTTGAATATTCGGATTTGCCGTAACACATTATTGATATGTGTATTGCAATGTATACAGGTATACAATTTTAACTTTTTTAACTTGATTGAAAATTTAGCAAAGGAAATATATGAAAAAGAATAATTTATATTTAAATTCTGATAAACTCAACAGTGTAAACGAAGACGGTTTTGAACGTGCTTGTAAAACACTTGAATTTGATAAGGTTCTTGAAATTTTATCAACATACAGTTCAACAGACGGCGCAAAAGAGAAAATAGCTGCTTTGCGTCCGGGAGTTTCTCCTGAAAAAATCAAGGACCAGTTAAAACAAGTGTCAGAAGCGAAGTATTATATTGAAACAAAATCGTCTCCATCTTTTGGAAGTCCGAAAGATATCTCACGCCATATAAAAATGGCAAAAAAAGGAGCTATGCTTTCAATGCAGGCGCTGCTTGAGGTTTCGGGCGTGCTCTCTGCGGTTATGTCACTTCAGAGTTATTTAAATCTGCCGGAAAAAGCTCCAATGCTTGCGGAAATACGCAAAGGACTTATCCCTAATAAATATCTGCGTGACAGAATCAATTTTTGCATTATTTCGGAAGATATGATGTCTGACAACGCCTCACCAAAGCTTTTGGATATACGGCGCTCGGTTAAATCAGCCTCGAATAAAATACGGGATATTCTTCAAAAATATACCTTCGGCTCATCGTCAAAATATCTTCAGGAAAATATTGTTACGATACGTAACGGAAGATATGTTATTCCGGTAAAAAACGAGTACAAGAACGAAGTAAAGGGACTTGTCCACGATACTTCCTCCTCCGGTTCCACCGTATTTATCGAGCCTATGCAGGTTGTAGAAGAAAATAACCGTCTGAGGACGCTTGAGGCTGACGAAAAAGTTGAGATAGAGCGTATTCTTTATGAGCTTTCGGCAGAATGTGACAGATTTTCCGCCGATATATCTTCAAGCTATAACGTCCTTACGGATCTTGCAGTCATATTCGCAAAAGCGGAAATGGCTTACGCTTTTTCCTGTACTGAGCCGATTATTGATAATAAAAAGCAGATAAATCTTATAAGCGTAAGGCATCCGCTTCTCGATAAATCAAAGGTCGTACCGATTTCCGTGAATCTCGGAAAAAAGTTTACTACGCTTGTTATTACCGGCCCCAATACCGGCGGAAAAACTGTATCTTTAAAAACAATCGGTCTTATGAGCATTATGGCTCAAAGCGGAATGCATATTCCGGCAGGCGACGGTTCTTCTCTGCCGGTATTTGACAGTATTCTTGCCGATATAGGAGACGAACAGAGCATCGAGCAGTCGCTTTCGACTTTTTCAGCACATATGGTGAATATAGTTAGTATTATGAGGACGTTTACTCCTAACTCACTTATACTGTTTGATGAGCTCGGAGCCGGTACGGATCCTGTTGAGGGAGCCGCGCTTGCCCAGTCTATTTTGGAAAAAGTTACTTCCTGTGGGTGTCTCTGTGCCGCGACAACGCACTATGCCGAGTTAAAGGCGTATGCACTTGACACGCCCGGTGTTTCAAATGCGTCATGCGAATTTGATGTGCAGACTCTCAAACCGACATACAGGCTTATTATCGGTTTACCCGGAAAATCAAACGCTTTCGCCATTGCTTCAAGACTTGGTATTTCTCCAGAAATTATCAAATCTTCAAAAGCTAAGATTGATAACGGCACGCGTTCGTTTGAGGGACTGATAGGTAAACTTGAAAAACAGCGCATTGAGCTTGAGAACAAGCGGGAAAGTACCGAAAAAAAGCTTGCGCATGCCGAAAAGATGTATGCTGAAGCTGAAAAAATGCGCGCTGAGTTTAATAAACGCATCGAAGAAGAAACCGCAAAAGCGCAGAAAAAGGCTGCTGAGCTTACCGAACGCGCAAGGTCAAGCGCTGACTATGTATTCGGGCAGCTCCAGGAGCTTCAGAGAAAAAAAGATTCGGAAGATTTTAAAAAACAGCTTGAGACTACACGTGAAAATGTCCGCAAGTCGCTTGGAATGTTGTCTAAAGAGGACGCATTGGCCGAAAAAATTGAGGTGGAATATGTTCCGCCGAGAGAGTTTGAGGTAGGAGATTCGGTTCAGCTTTCGGATTTAGGTAAAACCGGCGAAATAGTTTCAATTGACGGCGAAAACGTTGTTGTTGCTATCGGCAGCGCAAAAATTAAAACAAAAAAGAGTAAGCTGCGTTTGGTTCAGGAAAAAAATGTTTCAACAAAAAAGAATGTAGTGCAAACTCCTAAGAAGAATTCAGTTGTAAAAAGTGAAATTGACGTTCGAGGCTGCACCTGCGATGAAGCGATATTTATGATTGACAAATTTATTGACGACGCAATGCTTTCCTCCTTATCTACGCTGCGTGTTATACACGGAAAGGGAACAGGCGCATTGCGAAAAGGCTTGTGGGATTATTTTAAGCATGATTCCCGCATTTCGGAATATCGTATGGGTACATTTGGCGAGGGAGACGCCGGTGTAACAGTTCTGACTTTAAAATAATACTTCAACTAAGTTGCTATTATCAGCCGGAGGCAGTGTATGAAATACGAGAAAGAATATTTGAATGAGGTGCTTTTCCCGATAGGCGGGATAGGAAGCGGCAGTATAAGCATTGACGGCAGTGGAATTTTTCGTGACTTTGAGATATTTAACCGCCCAAACAAAGGATCACTTAACGGCTTTACGCATTTTGCCGTACGTGTTGAGGACACGGACGGTAAAGTGTATACGAGGGCTTTATGCGGAGATGTAAAGAAAAATTTAACCGGAGAATATTCGAGAAGCTGTTTCTCCGGTTACGGATACGGTGTTGATACGCACACAATGAACGGTTTTCCTCATTTTCGCAAGTGCGAGCTGACTGCCGAATTTCCTTTTGCGGAATACACATTTTCCGATCCTGACTTTCCGGGCAAAGTACTTCTTACGGCTTTTAACCCTCTCATTCCGCTCGATGATAAAAACTCAAGTATTCCGGCTGCTTTCTTTCGCGTAAAATATATCAATGATACCGATTCAGAAAAGCGCTTTTTAATTGCATTATCTTTCTGTTCACCGTTTGACCGGGCTTATAATACCAAATTTGAAACGGATAATCATATCGGAGTGCAAATAATAAATGATATGGACAAAGAGGATACGGCATACGGTGATATTACAATAGCCTGTCCCAAGAAAAACGCTTTCGCACAGCAATCCTGGTACCGCGGCGGCTGGTGCGATTCTGTGGTTACATACTGGAGAGAGCTCGAAAGCGGACATTTTTCTGACCGTAAATATGATTCGCCGGAAAAGGACCATGCGACGGTACTTCGTGAATTTGTTGCCGCACCCTTGAAGAATGTGCAAAGCGAGTTTGTAATATCCTGGAATATTCCGAACAACTATAATTATTGGAATCCTATGAAGGATGATAAAAACAAAGATATAGTATGGAAAAATTACTACGCTGCTCTGTTTGAAAATTCTAAAGAATCTGCTCTTTATTCGCTTTCAAACTTTGAAGATTTGTATGTCCGTTCCATGGAGTATAGGAACGCAATGTTTTCGTCAACTCTGCCTGATTACGTAATTGAAGCGGCGGCAAGCACACTTTCCGTACTAAAGACGGCTACGGTCCTTCGCCTTGAGGACGGCAGCTTTTACGGATGGGAGGGTATGCACGAAAGATCCGGTTCATGTGAGGGTACTTGCCAGCACGTGTGGAACTATGCGTATGCTCTGTGTTTCCTGTTTCCGGAGCTTGAACGGAGTATTCGTAATCTTGAATTCAAGTATCAGACTGACGCCGACGGAAAGATGGATTTCAGACTTAAGCTTCCGCTCGGAAGAACAGATCCAAACTCTTTTGCGTGTCTTGACGGTCAAATGGGTGCTGTTATAAAGACTTACAGGGAGTGGAAAATTTCCGGCGATGACGAATGGTTAAAATCCAATTGGCAAACGATTAAGCTTATTTTAGGATATGCATGGAGCGACAAAAATCCGTACAAATGGGACAGTGAAAAAAATGGCGTTGCTGACGGAAGAATGCACCATACGCTTGACATGGAGCTGTTCGGGGCAAGCGGATGGCTTCAAGGTTTCTATCTCGCAGCCCTTAAGGCGGCGGCTCAAATGGCTGAGTATCTCGGTGACGCAGAAGCCGCAGTTATATATAATGAATTATTTGACAGTGGCTTTAAGTGGACAAAGGAAAATTTATTTAACGGAAAATATTTTATTCAAAAAGTCGATTTGAATGATAAAACACCTACCGAGCGCCTGGGCGGTACAGACAGGTACTGGAACGAAGAAACGGGAGAGATTAAGTATCAGATAGGCGAAGGCTGCGATATTGACCAGTTATGCGGACAATGGCACGCGAACATTATCGGTCTCGGAAGATTATTTGACGAAAAGCAGATTGAATCGGCGGTAAAAAGCCTTTACCAAAATAACTTTAAAAAGACACTGCGTAATTTTGTCAATCCGTGGCGTGTTTTTTCTCTTAACGACGAGTCGGGAGCTATTATTTGCGACTATCCCGAAGGGGCATATAAGCCTGCAATTCCCGTGCCGTATTGTGAGGAAACAATGCATGGCTTTGAGTATCAGCTTGCCGGACTTCTTATATCCGAAGGTATGATTGAAGAGGGCATGTCAATCGTAAAGAGTGTAAGAGACAGGTACAACGGCTCCAACCGCAATCCTTTCAATGAGATTGAGTGCGGAAGCAACTACGCCCGTTCAATGGCAAGTTTCGCGCTGATTCCGTTATTATCAGGCTTTTTATTCGATCTGCCGCACGGCACAATCGGTTTTGATCCAAAAGTTTCAAAAGAGAATTTCAGCTGTATCTGGAGCCTTGGAACAGGGTGGGGGACTTATACAAAAAATAAAAACACCACGCAAATAAAGCTTATATCCGGGAAGCTCAGCCTTACAGCTATCAAGTTACCTTATCTGAAAAAGTTATTTAAAGTGTTGGTTGACGGAAAAGAAATTACCTATAATTTTTCCGATGGAACTGTTACCTTTGAAAAAATAACAATCACTGACAATATTACGATTTCATATTAACCAAACAATAATATATTATTTAAGGAGATGACACAATGTATACATTAAAATTTGGCGCTTCTACCTGCGGTTATAAAACTCCGGTAACAGCGAAATTATTTGATACTTATGCAAAGCATGATATACGTTTCATGGAGTTCAGTATGAATCCGGGACTTCTCCCATACTGTAACTGGACAGATATAAAAAAAGCGTCAACCGACACGGGAGTAGATATATGGTCATTTCATCTGCCGTTTGACATGGTCAGGTACAACATTGCATATGAAGATCACTTCCTTCGCAAGATGACTATTGCCGAGTTAAGTAATTACATAGAAACAGCTGCCTACATTGGAGCGAAATACGTAGTAGTTCATCCGAGTGGAGAGCCTATTTCGGACGAAAGGCGCAAAGAGCAGAAAAAGTACAGCAAAGAAAGTCTTCAGCAGCTTGCCGATAAAGCTGAGATGTGCGGTGTGACAGTAGCCGTTGAGGACCTGCCTCGTACTTGTCTTGGCAATACAGCTCTTGAACTTTTTGAACTTGTCAGCTGTGATGACAGGCTTAAGGTTTGTTTTGACGTCAATCACCTGCTGAAAGATACCCATGATGTTTTCGTTTCAAAGCTTGCGGACAGAATTGTAACGCTTCATATTTCCGACTATGATTTTATTGACGAACGGCATCTGCTTCCCGGGCAGGGAAAAATAAATTGGAGTCATCTTCTCGATTTGCTCGAGAATGCCGGATACGCCGGTCCGTTCATGTATGAGGTAGGGATGAGGACATGTGATGATGTTTCTGAAAGCAGAGTTAAATTGCCAACATATGAAGACGGAATAAAGAGTTATTTGAAGGTAATGAACAGAGAGTTATAATTATTAAGTGTATAGCAAACAAAATAATCAGAAAGCCGGAACACAACTACTTAATCATGTGTTCCGGCTTTTTTGAAACTTATAATATCTTTGGTGAAAGGGCAGAATTTTGATCAATCACCAAGTGACTCTTTAGCGTGTACTACAACGTCTTTGTCGTAGCAGGAGAACATTTTGTCAACTGTGTCTTTATCAGGCTTTCTTGTAGCAAGACTGACAAGAGGTACAAGCACAAGTCCCGCAAGCATTGCGAACGCTCCGCAGTTTACCGGAGAACGGAGAATTTCCGGAAAATAGGGACGGAATAACATATTAAGCGTCATTATACCGGCGCCGAAAATAAAGCTGACCCAAACCGAAGCTTTAGTAACTTTCTTCCAGTACAAGCCATATAAGAAAGGAGCAAGAAACGCACCGGCAAGAGCGCCCCAGGAAATACCCATAAGATCTGCAATAAATGAAAGATTGCCGTAGTACTGAACTATAGCTATTGCGGCAGATATAAGGATAAACACCACAACAAACACTCTCATTGTAAGTACGGTTTTTTTGTCGCTCATCTTTTTTACGATATTTCCCTTTATAAAATCAAGAGTAAGAGTAGAACTTGAAGCAAGTACCAAAGATGAGAGAGTGGACATTGACGCCGAGAGCACAAGTATTACTACAACTCCCATCAGAATATCCGGCAGATTCTCGAGCATCTGAGGAACGACTGCGTCGTATCCGCCGATTGGCATTCCGGCTTCATCTGTAGAAACACCTGATATTCTTCCGAATCCGCCTAAGAAATAACATCCGCCGGCGACAATAAGCGCAAAGATAGTTGAAATAATAGTACCTTTGTTTATAGACTTTTCACTCTTTATCGCATAGAACTTCTGCACCATCTGCGGAAGTCCCCATGTACCTAAAGAAGTGAGTATGACAACAGACAGAAGTCCTAATGGATCCGGACCGAAGAATGACGCAAATACACCGGGATTATCGGGATAAGCCGAATCGGTTACATGAGCAAGCTCGCGAAGTGATTCGGTAAAGCCGCCATGACCGTTTAAAACAGCAATAATTACAGCGACAATTCCAAGCAGCATTATAATTCCCTGAATAAAATCGTTTATAGCAGTTGCCATATATCCGCCGGCAATTACATAAATTCCGGTAAGTACTGCCATAACAATAACACATATCGAATAGTCAATAGAAAAGGCCATACCGAAAAGCCTTGAAAGACCGTTATATAGTGAGGCTGTGTATGGAATAAGGAAAATAAAAACGATGACGGACGCACCTATTTTGAGCGACTTGCTGTCAAATCTTTTTCCGAAAAATTCCGGCATTGTTGCAGTATTCAAATGCTGTGACATAAGTCTGGTTCTTCTGCCGAGGATTACCCACGCAAGAAGCGAACCAATCAGTGCGTTGCCGATACCTATCCAAGTGGAAGCTATGCCGAATTTCCATCCGAACTGCCCTGCGTAGCCAATAAAAATTACCGCAGAAAAATACGAAGTGCCGTAGGCAAACGCAGTAAGCCAGGGGCCTACCGACCTTCCGCCGAGGACAAACCCGTTAACGTCAGAGGCATGACGGCGGCAGTATATTCCGACCGCTATCATCACCGCAAAGAAGACTGCAAGCATAATTAGTTTCAATACCATTTCTCTCATTCCTTTCATCATACGCAAAGGGAATAATGGCATAATAAAATCCCCTGCGCCATATTATATTAGCACAGAGGACGAATAAATCGTGGTACCACCTCAGTTTATCCGCTTCTCACAAAGCGAACCTCATCAAGTACGGGAAAAACAATCCTTATACTTTACCGCTGTAACGTGCGTACACGGCACAGTCTACTCGAAAAAATCTTTCGGTGCGCAGCTCTCGAAATGTATTTCAAAGCTTGTCCTTTCATGCCTTGCACCAACCGGCATTTCTCTGTAAAGCAAAACAACCTTCTACTTCTTTTCGGTCTTCACTTTTAATTTGAATGTATTATATCACTGTAAAGTTTAATATTTCGATTATATTATGTGAATTTATTGTTTCTTAATTTACGAATTTGCTATAAATTGTTCTGATAGATTTCTCAAAGTCTGCATTATCCACACCGACAATGATGTTAAGCTCGCTTGAACCCTGGTCAATCATGCGTATGTTTATATCGTTGTCAGCAAGTGCCATAAATACGGAAGCGGCAGTACCCTTTGCATTTTTCATACCTCTGCCAACTACAGCAATAAGAGCTATGTTCTTTTCAATGCTTATGCTGTCCGGAGAAGTAGCGGCAATGAGCTCGGAAATTATCAGATCTTCTTTTCCCTCAAGCTCATGCTCGTTGACAACAACGCTCATTGTGTCTATTCCGGAAGGCAGGTGTTCAAAGCTCATGTCATTCTTTTCAAGTACCTGTAAAAGCTTTCTTCCAAAGCCTTTTTCTTCGTTCATCATGTCTTTTTCAAGCGTGAGAACAGTAAATCCTTTTTTGCCGGCAATACCTGTAAGTACGCTGACATCGTTTGCTCTGTCAGTGTGAGTTACAATCAATGTTCCTTCGTCTTCCGGGGCGTTTGTGTTCTTTATATGTATCGGGATACCGGCTTTTTTTACAGGGAAGATAGCGTCTTCATGAAGCACGGTTGCACCCATGTAGGATAATTCTCTTAATTCACGGTAGGTAATAACAGAAATATTCTTGGGATTGTCAATAATTCTCGGGTCAGCAATCATAAAACCGGATACGTCGGTCCAGTTTTCGTATTCATCAGCGCCGGCAGCTCTGGCAACAATTGCGCCCGTAATGTCTGAACCGCCACGGGAAAATGTCTTTATTGTATCGTTTGGCATCACGCCGTAAAATCCGGGAATAACGGCATACTCGCTCTCTTTAAGCCTTTCGCCGAGAACTTGGTTGGTTTTTTCCGCATCGTATGTTCCGTCGTTGTTAAAGAAAATGACTTCCGCTGCGTCAATAAAATCAAATCCGAGAAAGTTTGCCATAATTATGCCGTTTAAATATTCACCGCGGCTTGCCGCATAGTCTTTGCCGACTCTGGCAAGAAAACTGCGCTTAATGGTGTCAAATTCCTTTTCAAGACTTAAATTCAAATTCAGGCCGGCTATTATAGAGTTGTACCTTTCCTTAATCGTTTCAAAAAGCGGAGAAATTTCACCGGAACGAACGGTTTCTTCGTAGCAGGTATAAAGCATATCTGTAATCTTGATATCATCTTTATGCCTTTTTCCGGGAGCGGACGGAACCACATAACGGCGGGTTTTATCAGCAAGGACGATTTTGGCAACTTTTTTAAACTGCTCGTCACTTGCAAGAGAGCTTCCTCCGAATTTTGTAACTTTTATCAAAATAAACGCCTCTTTTCAATATTCTTTCTAAAAAACACATTCAATATTATATAAGTAACTTCGTGTTTTTGTCAATACTTTTTTACTTGTAAAACATGCATATTCGTTCACTTAAATGTAAACAAAATAAAAATGCACGTAAACGCTTAATTGAGGATAAAAATGTTGTTGCTTTTGCACAATTGATGAAGAATTTATTTAAACAGCAAATTTTTTTGTATTTGTATTATCTTACTTCGTTTTTGCATTATTATTGACACATTCTTATCTATCTGTTATACTGAGCGTGCTGATAAATATCATTTTTCGAAAGGAAATGTATCATGAAAAAATTTATGCAAAATGATTTTCTTCTGTCAACTCCGACTGCTGAGAAGCTCTATAAAGACTATGCGGAAAAAACACCGATTGTTGATTACCACTGCCATCTCGTTCCGGCAGAAATTGCAGAAAACAAGCAGTTTAAAAATATAACCGAGGCTTGGCTTTATGCCGACCATTACAAATGGCGTGCTATTCGTGCATGCGGCTTTGAGGAAAAATATGTAACCGGAGGAGCGTCTGACTATGACCGCTTTAAGGTATGGGCTGCAACTATGCCGAATCTTTTGGGCAATCCGCTGTATCACTGGACTCACCTTGAGCTTGCGCGCTACTTTGATATACATACTCCTCTTAATGAGAAAACCTGCGACGAGATATGGGAAAAGTGTAATGCGGCGCTTGCTTCCGGCAAAATGGGCGCAAAAGACCTCATAAAAATGTCTGATGTCAAAGTAATATGCACAACCGATGATCCGGCTGATACACTCGAATACCACGAAAAAATCGCTGCTGATAAGGATTTTGATACAAAAGTTCTTCCGGCTTTTCGCCCCGATAAGGCAGTAAACATCGAAAAAGACGGGTTTAAAGAATATATAGCTGATAAACTCAGCAAGTCATACGGAAGCTCTATTCAGTGCCTTGACGACCTTTTGTCAGCTATGCTTAAGAGCCTTGATCACTTTGAGAAATTGGGCTGCAAAACAAGTGACCACGGGATGGATTATGTGCCGTATGAGCCTTGTACCGCAAAGGAAGCCGATGAGATATTCAAAACGGCTCTTTCAGGTAAGAAGCTTACTGCCGAACAGGCGGATAAATACAAAACATTTATGCTGTCTTTCTTTGCTTCGGAATTTACAAAGCGTGACTGGGTTATGCAGATTCATTACGGCGTTATCAGAAACCAAAGCTCAAAGAACTTTGCACTTCTCGGCCCTGACGCCGGATTTGACACAATTGCCGGTTATGACTGCGTAAGAAATGCGCTGAGACTGCTTGACAGCTTTGAAACCGCGGGAAATCTCCCCAAAATGGTATTCTATTCTCTTAATCCTGTTGAAAATGCCGCCATTGACGCTATGTGCGGCTGTTTCCAGGGTAATGACAAAAAAATACGCAGTAAAATCCAGCACGGTTCGGCATGGTGGTTCAATGACCATCTTGAGGGAATGCGCGAGCAGTTGAAAACGTTCGCGGCGACCGGCGTGCTTGCTAACTTTATAGGTATGCTTACAGATTCACGCAGTTTTCTTTCTTACACACGTCACGATTATTTCAGAAGAATTCTTTGTGACTACGTTGGCTCTCTCATAGAAAACGGCGAATATCCGGATGATATAGAAGCTGCCGGACAGATTATATATAATATCAGCTATAAAAACGCGGTTGACTTCTTCGGATTCAACAACTGATTGCATGACTGCAGTTATCTCAAGTATTTTAATTTAGTAAGCTTTAATATATTTTACGCCCTCCTTTGCTTTACAAAGAAGGGCGTTTGCTTTAATATTCAGCGAAGCCTAAAGATATGTTATTACTGACAGCGCTTGTTAAAGCAGGATTTAGCGGTTGAAGCGGTCGTTTCGCCCAAAACATCGGACGGGTTGCAAACATCGTTTGAACCGGCAATACCGCTGGAAAGTGCGCCGCCGAGTGTTGGCGGATAGAATTCACATGTCGGGAAACTCATGTTGTTGAATACAGAACACGGATCGGTCTCGGAAAGAACATTGCTGTTCTTATCAGGTATGCAGTAATCTGCTGCATTGATAAGCAGTGAAACAGGTCTTTGCATACGTATCATAGAGAAGAGTCCGAGAGTTACGTAGAGGCACTTCATGCCGCATTCTTCACACGGTACAACGCCGCATGCATTGCATACGCTCTCGGGAAGCTGTTCGGGAGAGCAGCAGCAAACTCCGCAGCGACATGTTCTGTCTGTAAGCTTAACGGCAAGGCAGAGTGGAGTTGCGACTTCAAGAACGACTTTGGGAAGGTTTGTGCTGTAGGTTATCGGGGGAGTGCCGGGCAGGTTGTTGTTGCAGAAATCAGATGTGAATATGCTGACGTTTCCTTCGCTGCCGAACATTATTATCTGCTTGTCGTAAACGGCAATACCGCAGAATTCCTGAGTCTGGCAGTAAGGAATGGTTGCTTCAAAGCAGATTCGGAAATAGAAGCGTATGTCTACCGCAAAATATCCGCGGTTGAAGGCGACGTCGCTTACCGAAATGTTTGCCCATATTACATCTGCGCACTTGCATCTGAGATTTGTTGCGTGGTCAATGGCAGACTGACCGTTTTGATCAACAAATACTCTTAAATCTTCTATACAGTCCTTGTCTCTTGCTGAATCATATATTTTATCAACATTTATACATGTTGATTTGTCCGTATTTGTTCCTGCTCCGCCGACGCCAAAGCATCCGCAAAGTGAGGAATTGTTTTTATCAGACATTTAACAGACCTCCTATTATGTTTGAAAGCAAAGCGTGATTAGCGCTTGCTTTTGTTGTATAGTATGCAAACTGTCTGATATTGGTGTGCGCTCATTTCAGACAAATCTGAATACTTTTATTCCGGCTTTATAACATAAGCAATAATTTGTTGATAAAATGGTTATGTTACCGATAAAGCTTTTTATTTACTTGAAAAAAATCAAAAAATATGTTAAACTATTTCAGAAAATGTAACAGTCAGATTATTGTTGTCAAATGTGAATATACAGCGTGTCATATTTGTGAGTACGGCTCAGACTTTTTGATGAAACAATATTGGAGGGCGTATGAAAGATAATAAATTTGTTTTAAAAAGCAATTATAAGCTGTCAGGAGATCAGGGACAGGCTGTTGAAATGCTTTCATCCGGTATTATGGCTGGCTACAAGGCGCAGACGCTTCTCGGAGTAACCGGCTCAGGAAAGACGTTTACAATGGCTAACATTATCGAAAAGGTAAATCGTCCGACGCTTGTTCTCGCTCATAATAAAACCTTAGCGGCACAGCTGTGCAGTGAGTTTAAGGAGTTTTTCCCGGATAACGCCGTTGAGTTTTTTGTTTCATATTACGATTATTATCAGCCGGAGGCATATCTGCCCGGAAAGGACGTCTATATTGAGAAAGATGCTTCTATCAACAGTGAGATAGATAAACTCAGACACAGCGCTACAAGCGCCTTGTTTGAGCGACGTGATGTTATAGTAGTGTCATCGGTTTCGTGTATATATACACTCGGTAATCCGGAAGAATATAAACGCCTTACGGTTTCAGCCGCTCCGGGGCTTCAGGTGTCGAGAGACTCTTTTATTGCGTCTCTTGTGCGCATACAGTACGAAAGAAACGATTTATCACTTGAACGTAATAAGTTCCGTGTAAGAGGCGATACAGTAGAAATTCTTGCCTCAAATAATGACAAAACGGCTATACGAGTGGAGTTTTTCGGTGATGAAATTGACTGTGTGTCTGAAGTAGATTTGGTGACCGGCGAGGTTCTCCACCGTATTTCCAGGGCTGTAATATATCCTGCAACGCATTATGTTACTTCTATTGAAAAGCGACAGCACGCAATTGATGAAATTTTATCTGAAATGAATGAGCGAGTTGCATTTTACAAGGCTCAGAATAAGTTTATAGAAGCACAGCGTATAGAAGAACGTACACGTTACGACATGGAAATGCTTGCGGAGGTTGGGTATTGTTCCGGTGTTGAAAACTATTCAAGAGTTCTTGACGGACGTGAGCCCGGCAGCACACCGCATACTTTGCTTGACTATTTTCCGAAGGACTATATAATGTTCATAGATGAATCCCATGTGACAATTCCTCAAGTCAGAGGCATGAGCGGAGGTGATAGGGCAAGAAAGAAAAATCTTGTCGATTATGGGTTCAGACTTCCGTCTGCAATGGATAACAGACCGCTTAATTTTACCGAGTTTGAGCAACACTTAAATCAGGTAATATATGTGAGCGCAACGCCTCAGGAGTATGAGAAAAATAAGTCAGTGCAGATTGTCGAACAGCTGATACGTCCCACAGGACTTCTTGATCCCGAGGTTGAAGTAAGACCTGTTGCCGGTCAAATAGACGATCTAATAAGCGAAATAAACATCAGAACACAGAAAAACGAGCGTGTGCTCGTGACTACTCTTACAAAAAAGATGGCAGAAGACCTCACGGAATACCTCGGCAACTTTGGTATTAAGTGCAGATATATGCATTTTTCAATAGAAACTATTGAAAGAATGGAACTTTTAAGAGATTTGCGCCTTGGCGTTTTTGACGTGCTTATAGGAATTAACCTTTTACGTGAAGGTCTTGATCTGCCGGAAGTGTCGCTTGTCGCAATACTTGACGCCGATAAAGAAGGATTTTTAAGAAGCGAGACATCCCTTATTCAAACAATAGGACGAGCGGCGAGAAATGCTTCTGGAAAAGTAATAATGTATGCTGACAGCGTGACAGGCTCAATGGAGGCGGCAATTACTGAAACAAACAGACGCCGCCAAAAGCAAAAAGAATATAATGATGAGCATGGAATAACACCGCATACCGTAATTAAAGAGGTAAGAGATATAATTGATTTGTCTGTAAAAGATAAAGACGGCTCAAAAGCGGATAAAACTAAAAAGATGTCTAAGGCTCAGACAGACCGCATAGTCGCCGAACTTACCCAACAAATGAATGCTGCGGCAGCTTCTCTCAATTTTGAGCTTGCAGCAGCACTCAGAGATAAGATACTTCATTTAAAAAAAGTCAAGGATTCACCTAAAAGAAAGTAGCATTTTTTACTTTGAAATCACAGAATAAACACATTATCGGGATAAAATTTTGATTGAAAAACAGATGTAATATAACGGTAGGAAGTGAAGAGAAAATGTATAAGCTTTTAGTAGTTGACGATGAACAAAAAATTAGAGAAATCATTTCCAAATATGCACAGTTTGAAGGTTACAGCGTAGAAGAAGCGCCGGACGGAATGACTGCTATAGAAATGTTCAAAGAAAAGGATTATGATCTTATTATTCTTGATGTCATGATGCCGGATCTTGATGGATTTTCAGTCTGCCGTGAGCTTCGTAAACACTCAAGAACACCTGTCATAATGCTTTCGGCAAGGGGAGAAGAATATGACAGAATTCATGGGTTTGAAGTCGGAATTGACGATTATGTTGTAAAACCCTTTTCCCCGAAAGAGCTGATGCTTCGTGTTTCTGCTGTACTCAAACGTACTAACAGCATATCAGACGATGTGTATGAATATAAGGGACTTAAAGTTGACCTTGCCGGCAGAATAGTGTATATAGACGGAAAAAAGACAGATTTAACACCTAAAGAATACGATCTTCTGTTTTATCTTATAAAAAACAAGGGAATAGCTTTAACTCGTGAGAAGCTGATTAGCAATGTTTGGGGATATGACTTTTTCGGTGATGACAGAACTCTTGATACGCATATAAAGCTTCTCAGAAAAAACCTCGGTGAATATGCGGGACTTATAGTTACGCTTAGAGGAGTTGGATATCGTTTTGAATCAAAATAAAAATGGTCACTTCAAAAGCATGCGTATACGCTGGAAAATATTTGTCAGCATGTTTTTTGTCTCAATAGTGATTTTGCTTATTTTGTGGAGTTGTCAGGTGCTTCTCATGAACAGTTTTTATCAGTCTGTAAAAACAGAGGAATTAAAGAACGCGACCAACGAAGTAATTGAAAACATTGAGAGCGCGAACAGCCAGGAAATTTTTGACAGAATTACTATGCTCGGCGACATCAATATCAGAATTATAAATATTTCTAATTTTGAAGATGTTTATACCGGCGGAGACGGATTGATTTCTGCAACTCACGACATAGGTGACTTTGAGATATTAAGGCTTTATAATCTTGCACTTCAGAACAACGGTGAGGTGTCCTGTTATTACACCTATGACAGAGAAAAACAGTATTTTCATCAGCTGCCACCGGATTCTAAGGATAGTGATAAAAACCAGGACACAGATTTTTCAAATTCTGAGACAAATCCGGATTCAGAAAATTCAGATGATGAATATGAAAAAAAAGAGATAGGCATTGAATTTTTTAACACAAGACCTGCGTTTTTTATGAAAAACGACAGATATGTCGATGACTTTTTGTACGCAAAACTTGTAACGCTTGATGACGGAACAGAACTTATGGTTATAAGCGATGTTCAGGTAACACCGCTTGATTCAACTGTGAAAATTTTGAAAAGTCAGCTTGAAATAACTTCTCTGATAGCCTTTATTGTAGCTTTAATCGTTTCATTCTTGGTTTCTCGTCACATTTCTGCTCCAATTGTTCAGCTTAATAATTCTGCGCTTGAACTTGCCCGAGGAAAGTTTGATACCGAATTTACCGGAAAAGGATATCGAGAGATAGAGCAGCTCAGCGATACGCTTAATTATACGGCAAGTGAGCTCGGTAAGGTTGAACAGTTCCGCAGAGAGCTGCTTGCGAATGTATCTCACGATTTAAGAACGCCTCTTACCATGATAGGAGGATACGCAGAGGTTATGCGTGATATACCCGGAGAAAACACGCCGGAAAACGTTCAGGTTATTATTGATGAAACCAATAGGCTTACAGAATTTGTAAATGATATACTCGACCTGTCAAAACTTCAAAGTGGAATTAACAGCCTTGAAATAGACACAGTTAATATCACCGAAATGTTAGACAGTATCCGTACTCGTTATTTCAATCTCACAAAAAAGGACGGATATACTATTGAAATACAGGCGGATGAGGAAGTATACGTAAAATGTGATGAAAATAAGATATCACAGGCATTTTACAATTTGATGGATAATGCTGTAAACCATACCGGTGAGGATAAAACAGTTGTAATACGACAGATAGTTACCGACGACAAGGTCAGAATAGAAATATCTGATTCAGGTCCCGGTATATCTCCTGAGGAACTTCCGTATATTTGGGATAGATACTATAGAGCCGAGGGCAGCCACAAGCGTTCGGTGATTGGTTCCGGAATTGGTCTTTCAATTGTTAAATCTATCTTTGAACTTCATAAACTTAAATATGGAGTTGAAAGTAAATTGAATGCGGGAACAGTTTTTTGGGTAGAATTTGATAGACAGAGAGTTATGGTATAAAATTTTTCTGAAAGGACTTTGACTTAATGGTAAAAAAGAATGTTCTCCCGACTTACACTTTGAGTGAAGAGCTTATAAACTCAATTTCGCACGGAATAGGCACTGCGTTGTCAATTACGGCATTAGTGCTTTGCGTGGTACAAGCTGCTTTACATGGCAATGCATGGGGAGTCGTTTCGTCATGTGTGTACGGAGCTTCACTTATTATACTTTACTGTATGTCAACTTTGTACCATGCAATCACCAATAAGACGGCTCGCACCGTTTTCAGAGTGTTTGACCACACTTCGATCTTTTTCCTGATAGCAGGAACCTACACCCCGATAACTCTTGTCACACTCAACGGTGCGCTTGGCTGGACAATGTTCGGAATAGTATGGGGAGCTGCGGTGCTTGGTATTGTCTTGAATTCAATAAGCATTGAAAAATTCAAAAAGTTTTCTATGATTTGCTATATAGGCATGGGCTGGGCGGCAATTATAGGTATAAAGAGCATTTTCCAGAGCCTTCCTACAAAAGGTTTCGTGCTGTTGATTCTCGGAGGCGTGTTATACACGGTTGGCATAATATTTTATGCGCTGAAAAAATTTAAATATATGCACTGTGTTTGGCACTTTTTTGTGTTGGCCGGAAGTATACTGCATTTCTTCTGTATCTATTTGTACGTCTTGCCGGTGCGTCAGCTGTACTTGTCAGTCAATTACATCACCACAGTATTTAGTTAACCTTGAAATAGAAAAAGAGCTGTCCGTAAATTATACGCGGCAGCTCATATTTTTTATGTAGGTTTTGCATGAAGTTATAGGCTGTTTAAAACGCTTTGACTATTATTAAGGATATTATACCTAAAGCAAGTCCGAGAGCGCTTCTTACAGTTATTTTTTCTTTGAAGAATACGGCCGCTATAAGCGCCGCAATTATGGTGTTGCCACCATTGATAAAAGTAAAGAGTATGACAGGTTCGACCTTGTCGGCGGCAATAGTAGCGAATTGATTGACAACGAATAACGCCCCTGCACTTATAACCGCAATGATTAAAAGCTTGCTGTTCAATTTTTCTTTGCAGTCGGAAGGTTTTCTTATTTTAAAGGCTTCAAGCGACAGCAGTAATATCAGAGCCGGTACTATAAAGCTGAGAAAAGAAAACATGGTTACATTACCGTTCGGAACAGTTCGCTTAAAAACTGTCTGAAGCATCATCGTGATGCCGTTTGAAACCAAAGAACCGATAAGCAGAAACAGGTTTTTAAATGAGAATCCAGAATATATTTTTTTTGAAGCCGCAATGAGAAGCCATGAAGAAGCAAAAAACACTCCTACTCCGAGCCATTGCATTAAAGACATTTTTTCGTCGTACAGGAAAATTCCGGCAATACACGGAATAATAAGTCCTGCCGTGGAAAACATTGATGAAAGAGCCATGGTGCCGCTTTTTATAGCGTAAAGACTGCAAACGCTTGATACCACGAGCATAATTCCTGAGACTGCGGAAATTACGACAGTTAACACATCAAATGAGGAAAAATCCCATGAAATTAACAGTGCGCCCAGTGCGAAAACACTTGCGAACAGCTTTGTAATCATAAAGTACTTGGCGTTGCCGAATAATGTTACGGGTAATAACTGACTTGACCTCTTGCTGCAATACTGTTGGACAAAACGAACGGCTAATATAATTATAATACATTGTGTACCGCTTATCACCGTGAAATCTCCTCCAAAACTATGCGAAAGATAGATTTGTCTTGTTACGGTACAATTATATGTTGCAATTTTGCAAGCGTCAAGGCATAGAACTACGAAAAATTTTCGTATACGCTATGTTGATTTTAGTGATATTTTGTGATAGCATAGTCATGTATTCAGGTTAAGAGCGTTGAATATACTTTTAGGCGGCTTTTAAATAATATATTTCCGTTTTACGGTGTACGGTGGTGGGCAAAATGAATCTTGAATTGTTGGCAAAACTTGCGGGCGTGTCTGTGTCAACCGTTTCAAAAGCGTTCTCAGACAGTGACGAAATAAGCGACGTCACAAAGCGGCGTATTTTTGATTTGGCAAAGGCTAACGGATGTTATGATAAATACAACAAAAAAAGATTTGACAAAAAAGTAATCGCAGTAATTTGTCCTGAATTAAAAAGCGAGTATTACTGTGCCATTCTTTCAATGCTTGATAAGGAGATACGAAAAAACAACGGAATTGTGATATCATCAATCACGGATTTCTCTCCTGAACGTGAAACGGAGTTATTCTCATATTATTCAGCTTATTGCAAAGCCGACGGCATAATAACAGTCAGTTCTCATGCCGTTATTGACAATATTTTCAATACCCCGACTGTTTCAATATATCCTGGCAGCTCCGCCTTTGAAAGTAAAAACGTTGATTTTATTACGTCCGACTTACAGCAGGGTGTAAAAAAAGCGGTAGAACATCTCAAAAAATTGGGACACAGAAATGTTGGATTTGCTGGTGAAAGGCTCACTATGGCGAAGCTTGAGCTGTTTAAAAACGCAATGAGAAGCGCCGGACTTGCAGTAAATAATTCTTTTATCAAGGTCACTGACAACAGGTTTGAAGAGGCAGGAATCAGCGCGGTAAATGAGCTTTTAAAACAAGACGAAAAGCCGACGGCAATTCTCGCGGCATACGATTATATTGCTATCGGCTTGATAAAGGGACTGCGCCGTGAGGGCTACAAAGTTCCCGAAGATTTTTCGATTATAGGTATGGACGATATTTCAGTAATCCCGTTTTTGGATACACCGCTATGCTCTATAAAATGCCATACAGATGACGCCTGCCGTATTGCGGTCGAGATTATTATGAAAAAAATCGAAAACTGCTACTATTCAGCACGGCGTGAAATAAAAGTCGAGTCAGAATTTGTCTGCCGAGGCTCAATAGCACCGCCTAAAAGTATGGAAAAATATGAAAACTGTTAGAAACTTATGGTCGCCCGAAGTTCAAGCGGCACATAAAATAATATATATAAATATATTACTTATTGCATAATTACACATAATGTATAACTACATCACATAATCACATACCATATAAACACACATATCAAATAAACAAACACATAGAGATTTATATTTGCAGTTATTTTTTACGGCGCTTGTTTTGCCGTGCCTTTTGTGCGACAATAATGGTTGTGTTTCCTTGACGGAAAACCTCACGTACTTCGGAAAATCCGGCCTGCTCCAACAAAAGAATCTGATTTTGTACCGTGCAGGGAATATCAAAGTGATACAGCTCTTCCGGAGAAATGTTCTGCTCTTTGCGCAGTTTTATATTTTCGTTTAACAGCGCGTCCTCCTCAGCTTGTGAAGAAACCATATAGTCACATTCAATATATACGCCTCCTTGTTCAAGAGCGGCGTATATTTTTTTATATAACTGCAATTTATCTTTTTTCACAAAGTGGTGCATTGTCTGAAAGGAAATTGCAGCATTGAATGGAGCGCCTTCAAAGGTAACGGTAAAATAGTCGCCGCATATCAGATTGAGCTCTTTTCCGGCATATTTACGCTTTAACTCTTCAAGCATTTCTGCAGTAAGATCTATTCCCGTAACACGAAGAGCAGGGAAGATGTTAAAAATTTTCTCAAGTTCCAAACCTGTTCCACATCCGAGATCTAACAGTGACTCGCAGTTTTTTGGCAAATACTTTGAAAGCTCCGTATAAGCCGCGGCGCAGCCTTCAACATTTTTCAGCATGTGTTCATCGTATCCGTCAATGCGTGCGGAAAAAAAGTCATTCATTTTTTCAAGTTTCATTCAATATCCCTCCAAAGTATCAAGTGCGTTTTGTTAAGTTAAATGAAAGTTGAGACCTTGAACTCCTTATGGTATAATGGTTTTA
>QAKH01000041.1 GCA_003343885.1 Clostridiales bacterium
CCATGCCCGTTTTCGTGCCATAAATTCCAGCACGAAAACTCAGAGTAAAACATGAAAAATCAAGTTCTTTTGCCCCGCTTTTCTCCGAAAGAAAAGCGGGCGCAGATGGCGAAATGTCTTTTTCGTTAAAAAAGCGCAGAAAAAAAGGGAAAACCCTCGCCGGGAGTTTTCCCTAAAAATATTCCCTAAAAAACTGTAATTATTTTTTCTACAATCTGAAACCAGCCTGAAAACGGCTGTTTTTTTGCATATGTGGCGTTGCATGTCAGCAGTCGATAAAAACTTACGAGACTTACGAGCAGTAAGTAAATAAAAACATTAAGGACGGTCGTTTTTCTTCGTGTCAGTCTTCCAGTACGCCCGGCATATCAAAACAGCGGCAAATATTGCGGTGACAGCCGCCGCGAGAAACGCTAACCTTTCGATTAACATGCTCTTTTCCATGCGTTTTGCTATAAGCATGTAACCGTCGTCCGGACAGTATACAACCTCGTCGTCTTTATTCGTGTTCTGGTTCGCTCTTGCCGAAGAAGCCTGCTTCGAGTCGGAGCACATTTTGTAGTATTCACGGCAGGAAGCACATCTTTTTATATGCCGGCGTATGAGCGAATCTGTCATTTTGCTTGCCGTGCCGTCAAGATGAAGCGGTACAAGGTCTTTAACGATTTCACATACTATACTCATGTTCAAATTCCTCCTTGAGCATTTTTTTTGCCCTGAAATATATAACTTTTGCGGAATTTTCACTGATTGACAGCGCGTCCGCAACCTGAGCGAATGAAAGATCCGCATAAATTCTGAGCATAACAACATCACGGTATTTTGACGGAAGTTTTTTGACTAATCGCTTTGCGGCTGCTTTCAGCTCCGAACGGAGATACAGATTCTCCGGATTTTGCCGGTCGCTGTCGTCGATGTCAAAGTAAACGTCGGCAATACACTCGTAGTCGACATTTTCAAAACCGCCGCGCTTTTTCCTCAAATACTTGAAATAGCAGTGCTTTGCAATGGCGGCAAGCCATGTAAAAACGTCGCTCTTTCCTTTGAACGAAGAGAAAGAACGGAAAGCCTGGAAAAAGGTTTCCTGCGTCAGTTCCTCCGCAGTGTGGTAATCACGGCACATTTTGTATATGAAAGAAAACACACGTTTGTAGTTTTCGTTGTAAACCTTGCTGTATACGTCGTTTACCGCCAAGCCCGCACCTCCTCTCAAGATTAAAAAATTTTTTATTTTTTTTGTAACCTTCCTGAAAAAACCGGTACTAAAAGAACAGAGTGGAAATTTGGAATAATATCAATATCGTGTAAAGTATACCATATTTGTCCCTGATTTGCAACCTTGGATTTCGATAATTGACGCATTTTGCTTATAAATGCGGGCGCATGGAGGTAAACATGACTTTCAATATTATCGGCACGGGAATGTATGTGCCTGAAAATACTGTGACTAATGATGATATGGCAAAAATAGTCGATACAAACGACGAATGGATTAAACAGCGTGTGGGAATAAGCGAGCGAAGACTCAGCACCCATGAAACTACCTCCGAAATGGGGTATAAGGCGGCGCTTGCGGCACTTGAAAACGCCGGCGTGTCAGCTGAAGAAATAGATCTTATCATAGCTTCAACCGTAAGCGGAGAAAGCATCTGCCCGTCTATGTCCTGTAAAATCCAGGGAATGCTTGGCGCAAAAAGCGTGTGCTATGACATAAATGCGGCTTGTTCCGCATTCCTGTTCGCACTTGAGGCGGCGGCAGGGCACTTCGCAAGAGGAAAATGTAAAAAAGCCCTTGTTATTGGTGCTGAAAGACTCAGCGCACTTGTCGACTGGACAGACAGATCTACTTGTGTTATCTTCGGAGACGGCGCAGGAGCGGCGGTTCTCGAAGCCGGCGACGGATACGTCGATTCCCTTTTTAACGTACACGGCGGCGAAGAAGTCATTGAAATCCCAACGCATATAGGTACATCTCCTTATTTTAAGGGAGAACAGAAAAAGCCGCTTATCATGATGCAGGGGCAGGAAACCTTCAAGTACGCAGTAAGCTCAATGTATGCGGATATAAAGGAAATAATGGCAAGAAACAACCTCACCGCCGATGATGTCCGCTATATTGTTCCGCACCAGGCAAATATGAGAATTCTTGATTTTGCCTCGAGAAAACTCGGTATACCCATGGAAAAATTTGTAGTGAATATAGATAAATACGGCAATACCTCCAGCGCAAGCGTCGCAATGGCGCTTGATGAGTTAAACCGTTCCGGAAAACTGCAAAAAGGCGATAAAATTATTATGTGCGCCTTTGGCGGAGGCCTTGCGGACGGTGCAAATCTTATTGTTTGGTGAGTCTTCGGGAAAAACACCCGGATTCATATATAAAAATTCTACTTTAAGGAGATTACTTGAAATGATTAAGGAAAAGGTTATTGAAGCAGTTGCAGAACTTACAGGCAAGGACGCATCCGAGCTTAACGACGAAACCAAGTTTGCCGATCTCGGAATTGATTCTCTTGACATCACCGAGCTTGCAATGAACCTCGAGGAAGCTTTTGACATCGAACTCAAGGTCGACACTTCAATCGTTACCCTTGCCGATCTCGTAAAGAAGATAGAAGACGCAAAGAATGCGTAAGCATTTTGCGCTGTCCGACGGGCGGCCCAAATAGTCCCTATAAGACTTTTCCGCCCGCCGGAGTCTTTCGGCTTTTGCCTTTGATATTTGCTTTCGGCGCTTGTTTTTAAGCACTTGCTTTTTTGTGCTTGCTTTTGGGCATGGAATCGCCGGAAATAAAACATGAAAGTTTAATAATAAAACTAAAACATAAACATACATAAAAACTAAAAAATAAAATCTAAAAAACCCGTTGCAAAGGGGATTTAATATAAAATGATACAATCAGTAATTTGTGAGATGCTTGGCATCAAATACCCTGTGTTCCAGGGCGGAATGGCGTGGATTTCCACGGCTGAGCTTGCGGCGGCGGTATCAAACGCCGGCGGTCTTGGTATAATATCCGCCATGAACGCTGACGAAAAATATCTGGCTTCCCAGATAGAAAAAGCAAAAACGCTTACCGATAAACCTTTCGGCGTAAACATCATGCTTATGAGCCCGCATGCGGCAAAGTGCGCAAAACTGTGCGCAGAAATGGGTGTAAAGGTTATTACCACCGGAGCCGGAAGTCCTGCTGAGTATATGCCTATGTGGCTTGAGGCGGGAATAAAAGTAATCCCGGTTGTTGCGTCGGCGGCAATGGCAAAATCCGCCGTTAAGGCAGGAGCCTGCGCAGTGGTTGCCGAAGGACAGGAGTCAGGCGGTCATATCGGAGAGCTTACGACGATGGCACTTGTGCCGCAGGTGTGCGACGCAGTAAGCGTACCTGTTCTTGCCGCCGGAGGAATAGCCGACGGAAGAGGTATGGCGGCTTCTCTTATGCTTGGTGCGTGCGGTGTACAAATGGGAACTCGTTTCCTTGTGGCAAAAGAGTGTACCGTCCATGAAAATTATAAACAAATGGTTCTTAAAGCAAGCGACGTTTCCACCATCACAACCGGCAGACGGTTTGGCGGAAATACGTGCAGATGCCTTAAAAATCCTTTCAGCCGCGGATTTGCCGCATATGAATACGCACCCGACGCAACGCCTGAAAAGGTGGCGGAGCTCGGAACGGGAGCTCTTCGCAAAGCGGCAGTCGAGGGAGATTTAAAAGACGGCTGCTTCCTTGCCGGACAGATTTCCGGTATGGTAAAAACCGAACAGACAGCAAAGGAAATTATCGAAGACGTTGTAAACGGCTGCGAAGAAATACTGAAAGGAGCGGCAAAATGGGTAAAATAGCGTTTCTTTTTTCCGGACAGGGCGCTCAGCACGTCGGAATGGGCAAGTCCTTCTACGAATCCGACAGCGATATAAAAGCGCTTTTTGACGCATGCGAAAAAATACGCCCCGGAACCTTAAAAACCATGTTTGAAGGTCCCGAAGAAGAACTTACAGACACAAGAAATACACAGCCTTGCCTGTATCTGTGCGACCTTGCGGCGGCAATTGCGGCAAAAAAGGCAGGACTTTGCGCCGAGGCAGTGTGCGGATTTTCTCTCGGAGAAATACCGGCGCTCGCATTCGCCGGAGCGTATTCCTATGAAAAGGGATTTGAACTTGTTGTAAAGCGTGGTATCTGCATGGCAAAAGCCGCTGAAAATAATCCGGCGGCAATGGCGGCGGTACTCAAGCTTTCAAACCAGGACGTTGAAAGCGTGTGCGCCAAGTTTGACGGAGTTTATCCGGTAAACTATAACTGTACAGGTCAGGTTTCAGTTTCCATGAAAGCGGATCTTGCAGCTGATTTTGAAGCCGAGGTCAAAAAAGCAGGCGGAAGAATGATACCGCTCAAGGTTTCGGGCGGCTTCCACTCACCGTTCATGAACGAGGCGGCAGCGGAATTTGCCGAGGTGCTTAAAAGCGCTGAAATAAGCGCTCCGCAGATTTGCGCTTACGCAAACGTAACTGCCCGTCCCTATGAAAATGATGTGACATCAGTGCTTTCAAAGCAGATAAATAATCCCGTAAAGTGGGAGGACACAGTAAAACATCTGGCGCAAAACGGATTTGATACGTTCGTTGAAACGGGAGTAGGAAACGTGCTTCAAAAGCTTGTAACCAAAATACTTCCCGAAGCAAAAACGTATGCCGTAAGCGATACGGCTTCTCTTGAGAACGCCGTAAAGGAGATAAACGCATGAGCGGGGAAAATGTGAGCGAAAGAAAAGTTGCCGTCGTAACAGGCGGCTCACGCGGAATAGGCAGAGCAATATGCCTTGCGCTTGCCGCACAGAACTGCGATATAGCACTTATCTATGCCGGCAATGAGGACGCCGCAAATAAGACCGTAAGCGAGTGCGTTTCTCTCGGAGCAAGAGCCGTTTCGTATAAGTGCGACGTGTCCGACTATGAGGAAACCGAAAAAACCTTTAAACAGATAAAGGCGGATTTTTCCACCTTTGATATACTTGTAAACAACGCCGGAATAACCTGCGATAAGCTTATGCTTTCCATGAAAAGCGAGGAATTTAACCGGGTAATCGGCGTAAACCTTACCGGATGCTTTAACGCTACAAAGCAGGTGTACGGCGTAATGGCGAAAAAGCGCTCCGGCAGAATTATCAATATAAGCTCGGTTGCCGGAATTATGGGAAACGCCGGACAGACTAACTACGCCGCGTCAAAGGCAGGCGTTATCGGGCTTACAAAGTCGGTGGCAAAGGAGCTTGCGCCCAGAGGCGTCTGCTGCAACGCAATATGCCCCGGTTTTGTTTCAACAGATATGACATCAGAATTTGAAAATAACGAAGCGGCAAAAGCCGCAATTCCGCTCGGAAGATTCGGTAAACCCGAAGAGATAGCGGCGCTGTGCGCGTTTTTGTGCTCGGACGGCGGCGCTTACATCACCGGTCAGACAATAACCGTCGACGGCGGAATGTGCATGTAAAAACAGAAAGGCATGAGAAGTAAATGGCAAAAAGAGTAGTTGTAACCGGAATAGGAGCCGTAACTCCGGTAGGAAACGACGCTTCGGCGCTTTGGAACGCCCTTGTGTCGGGAGTAAACGGCATTGATAAGATTACCCGTTTTGACACGGAAAATTTCAAGTGCGTGCTTGCCGCCGAAGTTAAAGGCTTCGATCCGCTCGCTCATTTTGAAAAGATGTTTGCGGCAAAAACCGATTTGTATACGCTGTACGCTATGTGCGCCGCAGATGAAGCGGTAAAGGACAGCGGTATCGAAGGAAAAATTGATCCCGATGAACTGTCGGTATACCTCGGAAGCGGAGTCGGCGGAGTAAACACCTTGTGTGAAGAGCATGCAAAGTGCGAAAACCAGGGACCTCGCCGTGTCAGCCCGCAGTTTGTACCGAAGATGATAATAAATATCGCCGCCGGACAGATAGCGATAAAATATAAGGCGCACGGAAACGCAATGTGTATTTCCACCGCCTGCGCAACCGGAACCTCCGTACTCGGAGAGGCTTACAAAGCCATAAAGGACGGATATACCACCGCGGCAATCTGCGGAGGCTCAGAAGCGGCGGTAAATCCGTTGTGTATAGCCGGCTTCCAGAACCTCCAGGCGCTGTCCCAGTCAGACAATAAAGACGCGGCTTCTCTTCCGTTTGACGCAAGACGCGGCGGATTTGTGCTCGGAGAGGGCGCAGGAGTGCTTGTTCTTGAGGAATACGAACACGCTGTCGCAAGAGGAGCGCATATTTACTGTGAAATGACAGGCTATGGCGCAACCTGCGACGCGCACCATATCACAGCGCCCGATACAGAGGCGACATATACCGCAAAAGCCATAAAGGACGCACTGAAATTTACGGAATACAGTGCAGATAAGCTCTATATCAACGCGCACGGCACCGGAACGCATTACAATGACCTTGCGGAAACAGCGGCATTTAAGAAAGCGTTCGGAGACGACGCATATAAGCTTACCATAAGCTCCACAAAGTCCATGACCGGACATATGCTCGGAGCCGCCGGAGCGGTAGAGGCAATAGCCTGCGTAAAGGCGCTCGAAACCGGAATTATTCCTCCGACAATCAACCTTACCGAGAAGGATCCCGAATGCGACCTTGATTATACGCCTGTTATGGCAGTTAAAAAGGATATAGATACCGCAATATCCACTTCCCTCGGTTTTGGCGGACACAACGCCTGCGTAGCGTTCAAGAAAATCTGACAGTCAATAGATACCACGCCGCACACCCTATGGCGCGCGGCGTGTAGTTATAAATACCGAAATTGCTAAAATATCCGAAAGGTATCAGGTTTTTACATCCATGAATAAAGAAGAGATAAAACGTATATTGCCTCACCGTGACGATATGCTGTTAATTGATGAAGCGGAGCTTCGTGACGGTACGGCGTACGGAAAAAAATACATAACCGGAGATGAGTTTTTCTTAAGAGGACATTTTCCAGGAAACCCGGTAGTGCCGGGAGTGATACTTTGCGAAATACTTGCTCAGTCGGCGTGCGTGCTTATCTGCTCGGGCGAGAACGGGGAAGCGGTGGACAGTTCTGAAATTACCACGCTTTTTACCGGACTTGACAAGGTGAGATTTAAAAATCCTGTAAAACCGGGAGATACGATTTGCACCGAATGTACGCTTATAAAGAGTAAAGCGCCGTTTTACTGGGCGAGCGGAAAAGCGTTTGTCGACGGAAAACTTTGCGTGCAGGCGGAATTTTCATTTGCCGTTCTGCCGAAAGAAACTAACTGATAACTGATAAGAGATAAGTAAGAAGGGAGCGGAAAGTGGGAATGTTTCCGTTTTTCAACAAGCCGGAAAGCGGCATGAAAACTTTGATAAAGAGCGCCGCAGGCAGGCCGAAGGTAAAATGCTCGGCGTGCGAGAGCGAATTTGAAGCTGTGGATATGGCAAAAAACAGCTTTATCTGCCCGAAGTGCGGCAAATATATGAGAATTGCGCCCCGTGACAGAATTGCCATGATATGCGACAAGGACTCCTTTAAGGAAATAGCGGGAAATATAACAAGCAAGGATTTTATTGCGTTTCCCGGATATGCCGATAAGCTGAAAAAGGCGATGGATCAGACGGGCGAAAATGAAGCGGTTGTCTGCGGACAGGCGAAAATCGGCGGCAGAAAATGCGTGATTTTCGTTATGGACTCAAGATTTATAATGGCGAGTATGGGAAGCGTCGTCGGAGAGCGCATAACAAGAGCCTTTGAATACGCCACCGAAAACAGACTGCCCATTATCGGCTTTACCGCATCGGGCGGCGCAAGAATGCAGGAGGGAATAGTGTCCCTTATGCAGATGGCGAAAACCAGCGGCGCCGCTAAAAGACACGCCAACGGCTCAAACCTGTATGTAACCGTGCTTACCGATCCGACCACCGGCGGAGTTACGGCGTCGTTCGCAATGCTCGGTGATATAATTTTTGCCGAACCAAAGGCGCTTGTCGGCTTTGCCGGAAGAAGAGTTGTAGAACAGACGACAAAATCCAAGCTTCCCGATAATTTCCAGAGCGCGGAATTTTTGTTTGACCACGGATTTGTCGATAATATCGTTGACAGACGGGAACTCAGAGAAGTACTTATCCGCACGCTTGCACTGCACGACAGAGGGGGTAAAAAGCAATGACAGCATATGAAAAGCTGAAAACAGCTCGTCTTACGGGACGTCCCACGGGAAAAAGCTACGTTGACGAATTGTTTGACGATAAAATAATCCTCTGCGGCGACAGACGCTTTGCGGAAGATTCGGCAATTTTAGGCGGAATAGGCACGCTCGATGGTATGCCGGTCACTTTTATAGCAATAGATAAAGGACAGAATACCGCAGAACGTATCAAGAACAACTTCGGATGCCCGAAACCGGAGGGCTACCGCAAGGCACTTCGCCTTATGAAACAGGCGGAAAAATTCTCACGTCCGGTAATCTGCTTTGTAGATACGCTCGGAGCGTATTGCGGTGCCGAAGGAGAAGAGAGAGGTCAGGGCGAGGCAATTGCTGAGAACCTTATGGAAATGATGGGACTTCATACGCCGGTCATCTCTATTGTTATAGGAGAGGGCGGAAGCGGAGGAGCGCTCGGACTTTGCGTTGCCGACAGGGTGTATATGCTCGAAAACGCTGTGTATTCAGTAATTTCTCCCGAAGGATGCGCAAGTATTCTCTGGAAGGACTCCTCAAGAGTGCAGGACGCCGCCGACTGTCTGCACATAACGGCGCAGGATATGGTTGACTTCAAGGTTGCCGAACGCATAATCCCCGAGGATTTCGACCACTTCCCCAAAATGTGCAAAGCACTCAAAAAACAGCTTCATGACGATTTCTCGGATATAGTTTCTCTCGGAACTTCAAAAATGCTTGACAGAAGATACGAAAGATTCCGCCGTATAGGAATATACGAGGAGAATTGAATTTCTGCCGGTATAAGACGTGTCATGGAAGTCTAAGACGACACTGAAAACTTTAAAAAAGAATTCCTCTCGGACGTTAGCAGGCGTTTGAGGGGAATTTTGTTTGTGCCTTTTTTGTAAATATTCTAAAAATTCATTCGTAAATCCACAGTCTAACTATTAGCGTTTATGTATAGATATGCCGCTAATCCATATAATAACCATAAACGATATAGAAAGGTACGTGGATGTGTCATGATTGATGAACGGATAGGCAAGCGAATAAAGCAATGCCGTGAGCGTCTCGGGCTCACGCAGGAACAATTTGCGGAAAAGACAGGATTTACGGCAAATTATATTTCAACTATTGAACGCGGAGCTTCATTTCCGCGGTGTGAGAACCTAATAACACTGCTTAACGCTCTTGAAGTATCTGCCGATGAGGTATTTTGCGATGTGCTTGATTACGCGGCGAAATTCAAGGAAAGTCAACTTGCGGAAGAACTTGATACTTTATCTCCTGACGCTAAAAAGCGTATTTTGCAGATAGTTGAATTCATGATTTGGCAGGAGAAAAACAGTAAACAGTAACAAATGCCTAAAAATCTCTAAAAAACTGTGCGAATATTTGCACGGTTTTTTTATTCTTTATGACAGGCTTCGACATTTTTCGGTTAATCCCTTTGATATACTATGTATAAGCGAATTATAAACACATTCTAATACATAGTCGAAGGCGAGAATATGAAAACAAAAAAATGTGCTTTTACCGGTCACAGACCGCAGAATCTTCCTTTCGGTTTCAACGAAGCAGATAAGCGCTGCATTGCGTTAAAACAGACTCTTCGCAGCGAGATTATTAAATTGATTGAAAATGAGCATGTTACTCATTTTATTTCCGGCATGGCCATCGGTATAGATATGTATGCCGCCGAAGAGGTTATCGGATTAAGAGAAAAATACCCGTATATCACGCTTGAAAGCGCTATTCCCTGTGAATTGCAGGCTGCAAAGTGGAGCGAGCCGCTAAGGGAAAGATATTACAACATTGCCGCCGGATGCGATAAAGAAACTCTTGTCCAACGGCGTTACAGCAAAGACTGTATGCACAAAAGAAACCGCTATATGGTTGACCGGGCAGATCTTATTTTGGCAGTATGGGACGGAAGACCGGGTGGAACGGAAGAAACGGTTAAATACGCACAGTATAAAGGAAAGGATGTTACTGTAATAAACCCGAATACGCTTTCTGTTACCAAAAAAAGCGCAAAATTTTCGACTTGAGGCATGCCTCAAAATAAATACCCTTCAAACATAAAAAACGTTCGAAGGGTGTTTTTGTTTCTTATTTAGTATTTTTTAGTTTTTTGAAGCATTTAATCAAAGTACAAAAATCCAAAACGGAAATTTTACTTGTAAATCATGCTTGCCGTCTGTCTGTCAGACGTCACTTCAAACAGGATTGAATTCAATCAAGACTTACAGCTCTCATGCCAAAAACGCAAAACGCACTTATTCGGCAAGACCTTCCGCAACTCCGAGAATAACTATTCCGACAAATACCGTTAAAACAGCTGCATAGTGCTTCCATGAAAGCTTTTCTTTTAAGAAGATGCGGCTCCAAAGCACGGAAGCTGCGCAGTATGCGGAAATAACCGGAGCTGCTCCGACAGGGTTTGCGGCGATTGCATAAATGTATGCAAACTGTCCTGCCGTCTCGCAGATAGCACCAAGACCTTTGGGACCTTCGGTTTTCAAGGAAAGCTTCTGGCGGCGAATGATAACCACATATACAAAAGCAACAACCGCCATGAATAAGAATGTCAGCTCGTACGCAACATTGGCGACATCCTCCTCAAGGTAGTGGAACACGTTGGGCATAAAAGTGTTTTCTTCCTCAAGAATAACGCTGTCAAAAAACGTACCGAGCGCGTCGATGAGACAGTAAAGAACCGGCAGCATAATTGCAAGCAGACTCTTTGTGTATTTGACGTTTGCTTTTATCTGACGAGCGGCTTTTGCCTCCGCGTCTTCTCTGTATTCAACAATTCCCAAAAGAATTACGCCAAGACATACTATAACAACACCTACCGTTGAAAGTCCGTCTATTGTCTGTCCTAAAACAAGGAAGCAGAGAATAGCGGCTATGGCTCCGGAAGAGTTGCAGATAGGTGATGAAACTGAAAGTTCTATGTATCTCAGAGAAACGTAACCGAAAATCATGGACAGAATATACATCGACGAAGCCGGCAGATAGTAGATTATGTCCTGAAACGTTATCTTGGTTCCTGTAGCAATCTCAAATGCGGCATGAATACCCATGACGACACCGACAGCCATCACCATTTTCCAGTGACTGTACTTGTCCGAAGGCTTCGAGCCTATTTTGCTGAAAAGATCCGAGCCGCTCCAGCACAAAAGCGCTATGAGCGAAATGACTAACCACATGTTGTTTTTCCTCCAAATAAATAAATTGCTTTTCCATTTTATATCAAAAATATGAATATTTCAACACGTTAATCGTTTTGGCTGTCGTAATCGCAAAAAACATTTAAAAATATGAGAGATTATGAGGTAAATTCGAATGGGATTTATGATTTTGAGAGGGATAAAAATCCAATATTTACGTTAACAAAGCATATTTGTAAAGGAATTGTATTGACTTATGCGGGAAAAATATTTATAATAAAATCAAGGAAGTATACGTAAAAAAGGGAGGCAGGGAAAATTGAAAAGAACCATATCTTTTGTTTTGGCGATAGTGTGTGCTATGCTTCTCTGTCTTACGATTCCGTCGGGAGTCGGATTTGCTCAGTATAACGACGCAAAGTATGACAGCTATAAAAATATGGGCGCCTCTAACGAAGACAGCCATTCAAAATACGTCGTTCCTAACCTTTACCGTCAGGACGCGTCGTATACCAACGTGAAAACTTTCCCCCTGGTAGTCAGCGGTTCGGTGGAGTATTTTCCGCTTGATATATTTGCGCTTTATTCGTATTTGGAAGTCGTGTACGGTAAGCTTTCCTATGGATTTTACATTAACAATACCAAAAACAATCACTATGTTGCGTTTGATCTGGAAACCGGAACAACTACCACCCATGACGGCGGAACTTTGGATATACAGGCAAAACTGTTTTACCGAACATACTATGTTCCTGCAAAAGCAGTATGCGACGTTCTGGGAATGAAGTTTGAGACCTACGACAGTCCGGAGGACGGAATAAGAGCGGCTCGTATTTCAGACGAAAGAGCGAAGAATACTCTTAATGAGTTGGTAGCAATGTACAGTCCGCCAAAAAAAGAGCCGGACGACAATACACAGACCGAACCGGATTTGGGAAACCCGTCGACTGAAGACGGAACAAATGAGCCTGATGACGGCCAGCAAGGTTCCGTCACAGGCGATAATCAGAATCAAGGAACAACCGAAACGCCTGATCCCGTTCAGCCGGATCCTTATAGGTCAATAGCGTCCCGAACAATTTACCTAACCTTTGAGAACTGTCCTAATGCCTACACTGACGGTGTTTTGAACGTACTCGCCGAGTACGGAGAAAAAGCTCTGTTTTTTGTGAGTGCTGAAAATATACTCGAATACCCTGATACTGTTCGTCGTATCCTTACGGACGGACATAGTATCGGAATATATGTGCCGGACACAGAAACGCCGGTTAACGCAGAAAATGCAGGGCAGATAATACAGCTCATAGACAGCGCCAATGAAGCGCTTTCGCTTGTCACAAAAACCAAAACGAGATTTGTGCGCCTTGCGTACGGACTTTCCGCAAAACTTGACGGAACCGGCTTTGCGGAGCTTGTCAGAGAAAACGGCTATGAGCTTTATGACTGGACGACCGACGCCGGCGACTATTCGGGAAGAGCGCAAAACGCCTATAACAGCATCATTTCGTCTATGAGCGAATACTCGAATGCGTATCGCACCGTATTTTTGAGGTTCGGCTCATATGCGGCAACCTCCGCAACACTTGAAAGGCTGTTTGAGTTTTGTGATAAATATACGCAGTTTACCATAGTGCCAACCGATTATTTTACTCAGGCTCCGGTGTTTGTCAACGACTGAGAAAACCACGACTGAGAAAACCACGACTGGAAAACCACGACTGAGAAAGATACAAAGATACTTAAAGAAAAGCGCCGGGGCGGGAAGATAAACCCCGATACCTTTGGCGTTTACAACATGGAAAGGGAGCGGCGTCTGCCGTACGGTATATATTTTTATGGATAACAGGAAAAAGAGAATCCTCATCGTCGAGGACGATAAAAATATAGCGGACATAGTCGACTATAATATCTGCAAGCAAGGCTACGAAACGGATACGGCGTACGACGGTGAAAAAGGCCTTGCGCTTGCGCTGTCAGGGCAGTACGACCTTATACTGCTTGACGTAATGCTTCCGAAAATGGACGGCTTTGAAATATGCCGCCGTGTGAGAGAAAGACTCGATACGCCGATAATTATGCTCACGGCGCGTGAGGAGGAACGGGATAAGGTGTTCGGGCTTGAGTTGGGAGCCGACGACTATATGACAAAGCCGTTCAGTACGGCTGAACTTCTTTCGAGAATAAAGGCTAATATCAGAAGATATTCGTCTGAAACCATAGTCAGAGCTCCGCAGACACAAGCCGCACAGGACGCACCCGCAGAAATAATTACGGTAGGGGATTTGAAGATAAACTGCGACCAGTACAGCGTTCAGAAAAACGGCAAAGATATTTCTCTTTCAAAGCAGCAGTACGAGCTGCTTGTGTTCCTTGCCAAAAACAGAGGCAAAAAGTATAAGCAGGAAGAGCTGTTAAAGGAAGTCTGGGGATATGACGACTACTACGGAGAGGTTCGTACAGTCGATGTTACCATAACAAGGTTAAGGAAGCAGATTGAGGATAATCCGTCAGAGCCTAAGTATATCAAAAACAAGCGCGGAGTCGGATATTATATGGAGTAAAAGCACCGGTCCCGGCGTTAAAGGCGTTAAATAAAAAGGCGTGAGAAAAATCCATGTCGGAAGGGAAAGACAATTAGATGTATAAATCTCTTAATTCCAAGCTTGTTCTGATATTTATCGTGTTTATTATCGCGGTAATGGCGACGGTCGGAATATTTCTCATGAACAGCATCTATGATTACTATAACGACGAATTTGTCAGACAGATAGACGACGGACTTGACGGAATAGCGTTTGAGCGCATGGAGCAGGCAATGGAGTATTCCGACTACGCCGCCAAACTCAAGGAAGTGCTTTTAGCGTATTCTTCCACCTTTGGATTTGACAATTACCGAAACTTTTTCATTCTTGATGATTCCGCAAATATGCTTTCCTCAAGCGACGAGAGTATATCAAAAGTGGATCTTACCGAAAATATCCTTTCCGCAATGAACGGAAAAACCGGAAAGCACCAGACCTACGGAGCAAAGTTCCTCGACTACGCCGTGTACCTTGAAAACGGAGCGAATAAATGCATCGTCTACATAAAGGACGACCTCACGGAAATGCAGTCGCTGTCGTTCGTACTTTTTTCCATTATAATCAAATCGCTTATAATCGGATTGATTATTGCAGTTATTATGGCGTTTTTCTTGGCAAAAGCCATAACCATGCCGATTAAGAACATAACAAGGGGTACGCAGAAAATCGCCGCCGGCGACTACTCTCAAAGACTTCAGAACCGTTCAAGGGATGAAATAGGAACTCTTACAAGAGGCTTCAACACGATGGCGCAGGTTATAGAAAACAACCTCGACGCCGTTTCCGGAGAAAGAGAAAAACTAAACAATATCGTAAACTGCCTTGAAGCGGGAGTTGCCGCCTTTGACGGTCAGGGAACGCCAATGCACTTAAACCCAAGCTCGCTTAAAATGTTAAGCCTTCCCGAAAACAGCCGTCCCGGCTTTAACGAATTCACAAGCGCCATGGGACTTGCGGACATAACCATGAAAAGGCTGAAAAAAGAAAAACAGCTGCATATTGCCGAACATACTCTCAGCGATGTCAAAACAAGAGAACTTATTGTAAGCGTGGATTTTTCCGTATTCAGTTACGAAAACGGAACAAAGACCGGATACATCGTCGTAATACAGGACATAACCGATGGCGCAGTGCTTGAAAACAGCCGAAAAGAGTTTATCGCAAACGTGTCGCATGAGCTTCGCACACCGCTCACAAGCATTAAGGGCGCGACCGAAACCGTGCTCGACGACGATGATATGCCGCTGCCTATCCGAAAAAAATTTCTCGGCATAGTTATAAACGAGTCTGACCGAATGACGCGTATCGTAAAAGACTTACTTGTTTTGTCAAGACTTGACAACAGGAGAATGACCTGGAGTCCGGGTACGTTTGACATAAACGAAACGCTTGACAGAATGTGTTCGGCGCTCCAAACAGAGGCCAACGACCGCTCGCATACGCTTGTGTATGAATATACCGGAAAAGACCAGGCTCCGTTATACGGCGACAAGGAAAGAATAGAGCAGGTTGTTGCAAATATTATAGGAAACTCGTTAAAGTATACGCCAAACGGCGGAAACATACATGTAAAGCTTGAAAAACACGGTTCAAAGGCGTATGAAATTACTGTTTCGGATAACGGAATAGGAATACCTGCCGATGATATTGAGCACCTGTTTGAGCGCTTTTACCGTGTAGATAAATCCCGCTCGGCACAGGCAGGCGGCACGGGACTCGGACTCTCAATCGCAAAGGAAATTGTCGACGCTCATAACGGTACGATTACCGTAGAAAGCGTTGAGGGAAAGGGAACGACGGTGCGTATTATTCTTCCGGTCGATACAAGGGTGGGAGAGGGAAAAAATGATGAAAAGTCTGTGTAAAAGCATGGATAACTGTCGCTTCAAAGTGTATAATTATAATCCTGCGGTGCGTGCCGCTGCATACCGGTGCGCGCCTTGCGGCGGCGCTTAAGCAAAAAGCTTTAAAATTTCACGGGAGGCGTTTGTATGGCGCAAAAATATACAAAATACGTAACTTTCAGCTATGACGACGGAGTAAGACAGGATATTCGGCTTACCGAAATGTTCAGGAAATACGGCTTGAAAGCGACTTTTAACCTTAATTCGGGCTCTCTCGGAGCAGTAGGCAGGCTTGTCCACCATGGATTTGACGTGTGCTTCGACAAGATAAAGCCGGATGAGGTAAAGGACGTTTATGCAGGCTTTGAGGTTGCGTCTCACGGAGTGAAGCACTTGAATTTTCCGACTCTTTCCGACGCCGAGCTTGACGAAGAGGTGTGCGGTGACGTCGCCGAGCTTGAGAAGCTTACCGGCAAAAAAGTGACGGGAGCGGCGTACCCTTGCGGAGTGTATGACGAAAAAATACCGCGTCGCTTAAGAGAACGCGGTATTGTGTATTGCCGTACAATAGATGATACCCACGATTTTTGCGTTCCTGAGGATTTCTGCCTGTGGCACCCCACTTGTCACGATAACGACGAACAGGCCCACTCTCTTGCGAGCCGTTTTGTAAACGAGGACAGCGAAAAACCGAGAGTTTTGTATATTTGGGGACATTCCTTTGAGTTTGACAAAAACGATAAGGACAGATGGTACAATATGGAAAAGTTATGTGAGCTTGTCGCCGGCAAAGATGATATATGCTACGCTACCAACCGTGAAATATATGACGCGCTTTGCGGCGCAAATGGATAATGTGTGACCTCTAACCTGTAAATTAAACAGACAGCCGGAGCGTATAGTAAAAGGAGCGTGAACAAAACCTCTTTGCAGGATAAACAAAAAAGCCAAATCCGAGCATATTTGCTGCGAATTTGACTGCTTTGCGTTTATTATGTACCGCCGACTGCCTCATTTGACTGGCTGTGAGTTCAGCCGGCGAGCTTGTTTTTTAGGCGAAGCTTATCAGAAACAAGTGCGATGAATTCACTGTTGGTGGGTTTTCCGCGAGTGCTCTGTACAGTATAGCCGAAGTATGAGTTGATAACGTCAACGTCGCCTCTGTCCCACGCAACCTCTATGGCATGGCGGATAGCCCTTTCCACACGGGAGGAAGTAGTTCCGTAAGCCTTGGCAACCGACGGATAAAGTTCTTTTGTGATGGAGTTTATAAGATCGTTGTTTTCAACCGTCATCATGATAGCGGTTCTCAAATACTGATATCCTTTGATATGTGCCGGAACGCCGATTTGATGTATGATTTCCGTAACTTGCGCCTCAAGATCCCTTACGGCAGGAAGACAGGCGTTTCCCGAACCGGTGCACAGCTTTTTAGCAAGTGCCTTTTGAATTTTTGAAGCAATGCAGGAAAATTCACACGGCTTAACAAGACAGTAGTCGGCGCCCGAGCTCATTGCTTCGGCTAACATTCCCGGGTTTCCGACTGATGTAACAACAATAAAAACGGGAGCATGCAAGGGATCTTCTGTTTTGATTTCGGAAATTACTTCGGTTCCGTCAAGTTCGGGAAGCAAAAGATCAAGTACCGTGACATCGGGCTGCAGAGCTTTTGTAAGACGGACGGCATCACGTCCGGTAACACATTCCTGCAATACTTCGTAACCGTTTTTTTCGAGAAACAATTTTAAACTTTCACTGAATTCGCTGTCCGAGTCAGCGATAAGTACCTTCTTTTTTTGACTGAAAAACGCCATTTTTTTTACACCTTTCCTGCACTAAATTGTTATTTCGCTCTTTTTCTTTAGCATGCGTGAATTTTACCATGATTTATTAACAACTTCAATATATATTCTCTTATTTGATTATTTAGATAATTGTCGTATATTTTATACTGTGCGTTTGTTAATTTGTTATGCAATTTGTGTAATGCATTTAAGCGAAAAATGTCAAACGGTTCTGTATTAATCATAAGTTAATTTAATAAACGATGTTTGTACATGTTTTTTGGGCAACTTTTTCCGATATTTGACAAAAAGCCCGAAATACGACAATCTGTTTACTGAAACACTGAAATGATAACTACAATATACGACACATTTTTTGCTAAAAACAACAATATATAGATAATTTCCGTGAGAATAATTTTTTAATGTCGAAATTACTCAAAAAATGTAAAAATAATAAAAAATTAATAAAAGGAGAATTATTAACAAATGAAGAACACAAGGTGTATTACTTGGTGCGCCGTATTCTGTGCTTTAGGCGCTTTATTGCCGCAGGCATTCCACATATTCGGTGCGGCGGCAGGACAGGTACTGCTGCCCATGCACATACCGGCAATGGCGGCAGGATTTCTGCTCGGACCTCTTGCAGGTGGTATAACGGGAGTGGTGTCGCCTCTTCTCAGTAATTTGATAACCGGAGGAAGCATGCCGATTCTTATAAAGGTGCCGTTTATGATGGTTGAAGTTGCGGCGTACGGAGTGTTTTGCGGGATTTTCTCAAGAAAAGTCTTTGCTAACACCAGACTTCCCGAACCGGTTTCCGTTGTTTTATCCGTGCTTGCGGCGCAGGCGGCAGGCCGTGCGGTAAACATAATATGCACAATGTTTGCGGTAAATGTCCTCGGCGTTACAAATAAGGCTGTAAGCGTAGCAGCTGCAGCGGCGAGTATCGTGTCCGGAATACCGGGAATAATTATACAGCTGATCTTTATTCCTACGCTTGTTGTGGTTCTCAGCAAAATTGCCGGAACCCGCGTTATCGGAGCACGAGGGAAATAAAGCTTCTCAGAAAATGGACTCTTATCAACACGGCGCAAGAACACAACTCAGCGCAAGAGTTGCCTTGTGTTTGGCGGCAGCCGGATTTTTCAGCGTTCCGCTTGTAACGGCTTTTGTCATGTCGGGTAAAGCTGAAAATTCCGTCAAAGCGGTATCGGCAATCTTCTTAATTTTGCCGGCTTTCATAGTTGTCGCAGCGTTCAAAGACAGAATTATTGCTTCCGGTATTGCGGTAATAGCAGTTTGCGCATTTTCAGCGTATGTTTCAAGCACATTAGAGTATACGTCCGGCAGCAGGTATGCCGGCGAAATTGCCGAACTGTTCGGCGGAAGGCCGCTCGCGCTTGAAGGATATGTTGAAAAAGCCGACGCGCTTCCCGGAAACAGTATGTTTATAAGAATTGAGAAGATAGACGGAAAAGAACTTGAAAAGCCGGTAAGCGCTTACACCTACAACAGAACCGGGCATTACTTTTGCGAGGGATTGCACATTAGTTTTAACGCCGGCTTGCGCTTGCCTGAAAATTCTGAAAGCCGGGACGATAACTTCGATTTTGTTTCATGGCTTAAAGGAAAAGGGGTCTATCTTGAAGTTTATGATGTATCCGAGTTTTCTGCCGTACTGTCTGACGGCGGCGTAAGCTCTGTCAGAAGTATACTGATAGACCGTGTTTTCGGCGGAGTTGACAGAGTGCTGAGCCTGATACCCGACATGGACGTGTATTTGCGTTCAAGAGCCATGACACGGGCGCTGATGTTCGGCGACAAAAGCGGATTTGAGGACCGGGACCTTGATAATTTCTCACGCAGCGGAGTTACGCATATACTTTGCGTTTCCGGTATTCATTTTTCTGTTGTGCTCGGAGCCTTGGGCTCGGTTTTGCGTATCGTCATAAGAAGAAAAAAGCCAAGGCTTGTTATTCTTGCCGCTTTTTCGGCGGTATACCTTTATTTGTGCGCTTTCACTGCCTCTGCATTAAGGGCGGCTATTATGGCATTTATTGCTTCAACAGGCATTGCCGGCGACGGCAAAAACAAGACGGCGCTTTCGCTTTTGGCGACAGTGTCGGTTATGTGCATTGTAAAACCGTCGGTTATATACGACATGGGTTTTCATCTGTCGGTTCTTTCATGTGCCGGAATAGCGTGTTCGACAGGCGTTTGTACCTATCTAAGACAAAAGTGGTCATTTCATCCGGTTCTGCTGTTCTTGGCGGAAACGACAAATATGTCGCTTGCGTCATTTGCTTTTACTTTTGCTTACAGCATATCAGCGTTCGCAGGAGTGTCGGTCGTTTCGGTTCCGGCATCCTTGGCAGTGGTTTTTCCGGCGCAGATATGTTTGGTGTTGTGCTGGATTGCCTCGGTTGCGGGATATGCCGGATTTTATCCTCTTTCTTTTGCCGCAGGCAGCGTAATAAGCCGTTTGTCGGAAAGTATATTTGCTTCCGCGGCGTTTTTCGGCAATCTGCCGGGCGCTTATGTAAATAAAAAGGTTCCCGACATTTCAACGGCTGTGTTTTTCATTGGACTGGCGCTGACGTCTATTGTGTCGGCAGGGCTTATCAAGGGAGCAAAGCTGTATTTTGCCGCTCTGGTTTTGGCACTTGTCTGCGTGACGGCTGTTACTGTTATTTCAGTATGACTTTACGTTAATATATAATATTTTTTGTGTAAATATGCGCATATGTAAATGTAAGTGTGTAAATTAAGAAATATAAAAAGGTCAGCGCATAAAAGGTCAGGTATAAAAGTTAAGAATTTAAAGGTAAAATATCAGGTATTGTAATAAAAAGGCGGAAGGGAGATTTTCTTGGCAAAAAGCACTTACGCTCCGAAACCGGCGGACGAACATGCCGCAAACGTAGCGGAGTTAAAAAAGAGAATAAAAGAAGGAAACGTTGCGGGGAGCTATGTGTTTTACGGGTGCGAGGAATATTTAAAAAGGCACTATTATTCCGAACTGCTCAAGAAATGCGGAGATACTTCTCTTAACGTCCGTACCTTTTATCAAGAGGATTTTACGCTTGAAGCCTTTATCAATGCGTGCAGTACCGCCGCGGCGGATATGGGAAACAGCCTGTTCGGCTCAGCTGACAGCACATCCGGTGATGACAGTACTTGCCGTATGGTTAGGGTAATGGGAATAGCGTCCGACGCGCTTACAAAGAGTGATGAGAAGTATTTTTTGTCCATGCTTGAAGATGCCTGTGACGGCACAATAATAGTTTTCTGGATAAGCGGCGAGGACGAACAAAAGCTTTCCGGTTCGCTGTATAAAAAAATAGCCGCCAAATCTTTATGCGTTAATTTCCGACGTGAGGAAAACGGAAGCAATGTGCTGATTTCATGGATTTTACGCCATTTTTCCCGTGCCAAAATCAACGCCGACCGCTCGGTTGTTGTGTATTTCAACAATTATGTCGGAAACGACATGACGGATTTGAAAAACGAGATTGACAAATGCATATCTTTTCTGCAGTACGAAAAACGGGATACGCTTACCAAAGAGGACGTGGACTTTATATGTAAAAAAAGCACGTCGGCGCAGATTTTTGATATATCCTCAGGCGCAATAAAAGGGAACTATGCCGCGGCAATGGCGGCATATAAGGTGTTCCGTGACTCGGGCGAAAAAGCGCTGTTGTTATTCGGAACTATTTCAAAGGCTGTGTATGACCTGTGCCTGGTGGATAAGCTGTCCAAAACCCTGGATAATCCGTCGCTTATCGCAAAACAGGCAGGACTCCGGGACTTTGTGGTGAGAAATTATCTCGGCATACTGAAAGCAAGGTCGGGACGTGAGTATGACTCAAAAAGTTACGCGCAGTACGCCGCCGACGTTATCATGCGGTATGACAATCTGTTAAAGAGCAGCAGAACTGATCAGTACGAACTGCTTGAAGAGCTGATTTTCAAGCTTGCTGTCGGGAAATGAACGTTTATTTTTTTAACACACCTAAACGAAAATATCTGCAAAGATGTAACTTGCAGTGAATGTATTTCTTTTGGAAAAAGCTTAATAAAATATAGGAGCATTGCGGCATGATTTGTTGTTATTATCGAAAAATCAGGGAACAATGCTTGTAAAAGGAGAATTTGTATGAATTCAAGTGAAAAGCCGCATGCCGGCGAATGTCTTGTAGTTGTAGATTATCAGAATGATTTTGTAAACGGAGCTCTCGGCTTTGAGGGCGCTGAAAAGCTTGAGGACGGCATTGCTGAAATAATAGGAAAAATAAGAAGCAAAGGCGGAGATATCATTTTTACGCTTGATACTCACGACGCAGCCTATCTTCACACTGCCGAAGGCATAAAGCTGCCTGTGCCGCACTGTATTTCTTCTACCCTGGGGCATGAGCTGTACGGGAAAATACGTTCTTTTGTACAGTCGGGCGACGCCGTCATATACAAGCCGTCTTTTGGTTCGGGAGAACTTTTTGAGCTGTTGAAAGCCAAAAACTACCGCAAAATTACGCTTGTGGGGCTTGTGAGCAATATATGTGTGCTTTCAAACGCGGTTATAGCAAAAACCGCCTGCCCGGAGGCAGACGTAATTGTTCCGGCGGCCCTTACCGCTTCCTCGGATAAAAAACTGCACGAAGAAGCGCTTGACGTTATGCGGGGACTTCAGATTGATGTGATTTAAATGCGGCGTGTCGGTTTTAAGAATTATCAGAGAAGGTGTTTTTGAATGACAGAGCAAAATCTGACGTTATTATGCGATTTTTATGAATTTACAATGAGCGCAGGCTATTTTAAAAACGGACTTGCCGACAAAATAACGTATTTTGACGTGTTTTTCCGCAAAATACCCGACGGCGGCGGATTTGCGATATGCGCAGGACTTGAACAGATTATTGAGTATATAGAAAACTTCCGTTTTGAGAAAAGCGACATAGAATATCTTCGCTCAAAAGGTTTGTTTGAAGAAGATTTTCTTTCGTATCTTTCTTCGCTTCGCTTTACCGGAGATATATTCGCCGTGCCCGAAGGAACGCCCGTGTTTCCAGGCGAACCCATTCTTACCGTAAGAGCGCCGGCGATCCAGGCACAGCTTATCGAAACATATCTTTTGCTTGAGCTCAATCACCAGTCGCTCATAGCTACCAAAGCAAACCGTATTGTCCGTGCCGCCGATGGCAGAGTTGTGCTTGAATTCGGCTCAAGACGCGCGCAGGGCGCTTCCGCCGCTGTTATCGGAGCAAGGGCGGCGTATATCGGCGGCTGTCACGGCACCGCCTGCGCACTAAGCGACAAGCTTTACGGAGTACCTGCCGGGGGAACAATGGCGCACGCCTGGGTGCAGATGTTTGACACTGAATATGAGGCGTTTGAGGCGTACTGTAAAATGTATCCGCATGCCGCAACGCTTCTTGTGGATACCTACGACACAGTTTCAAGCGGTATCCCTAACGCCATCAAGGCTTTTAAAAATGTGCTGCTGCCTATGGGAATAACCGATTGCGGCATAAGGCTCGACTCCGGAGATATAGCGTATCTTTCAAAGAAAGCACGCAAAATGCTCGACGACGCAGGACTTTATGACTGTAAAATCGTAGCTTCAAACTCGCTTGACGAGTATATCATTAAAGACATTATACGCCAGGGCGCCTGCGTTGATACTTTCGGCGTCGGCGAACGCCTGATAACCGCCGAATCAGCGCCGGTTTTCGGAGCGGTATACAAGCTTGTCGCCGTTGAAACGGAAAACGGACAGATAGTGCCGAAAATCAAGCTCAGTGAAAATACTGCAAAGATTACAAATCCGCATTTCAAAAAACTGTACCGCTACTATGACAAGTCAACAGGAATGGCTCTTGCCGACGAGATGACCGTGTATGACGAAACGGTCGACGATACAAAGGAAAGGACAATTTTCGATCCGGTTGACACGTGGAAGAAAAAGACGCTCGAAAATTTCACGGCAAAGCAGCTGCTTGTTCCGGTTTTTCTCGGAGGAAAGCTTGTTTACGAAAGCCCGGCTCCGTCCGGGATACGTGCGTACTGCGCCGAACAGGTTGATAATCTCTGGGACGAAATAAAGCGTTTTGAAAATCCGCATAAGTACTATGTCGATCTCTCCGAAAAACTGTGGAATATCAAGATGGATTTGGTTAAATCGCCGCAAAATCGGTAATCCGCTTCAAATTTGAAATATTCTATTGAAAAGCCTCGTTTTATTTGTTATAATGTAGCATAAAGCGTAGGAGGGAATGCTATGAATGCACTTAGCCGCGCGAAAGATATAGACCTTATAAAGGCTGTCGCAATTATATGTGTTGTTTTTATTCACGTCGGAGGAATATTTTACGCCTTCCCCGTCAATTCGTTTGAATGGAATGTCACTTTATTTTACGGATCTATTGTCCGTGCAGGTGTTCCGCTGTTTCTTATGTGCAGTGGGGCACTGCTGTTAAATCCTGAAAAAAAGCTTGATATTAAGCGGCTGTATACCCACAATATACCCCGTATCCTTGCCGCGATGTTTTTCTGGGGAATGGCGTACAAAGTATGGCATATGATATTCGGGGCAGGTATAACAGTTTCAGGACTCATACAAGCTTTAAAAGAACTATTGGTATTCAACGAAGAGTTTCATTTCTATTATCTGCATATCATTCTGCTTGTGTATGTTTTTTTGCCGGTTACGAGATGCTTCGTGGCGTCCGCACCTAAAAGGCTTGTCGAGTACGCGTTAGTCATATGGTTTGCGTTTGGAATTTTATATCCGACGGTTAACTCGTTTTGGCCGTTTACACTGCTTAGCGGAATGACACCGCAGTATCTCATAAACATGACCTATGCCTCGATAGGTTACGGCGTTTTCGGATGGTATCTCAAAAAGTATCCCATAAGCGTAAAAATATCTGCCGCCGCCGCAATACTCGGCTTCTTGACGGTTTTTTTCGGAACATACTTCCTGTCGCTTCGTTACATGTACTTGAACGAACTGTTCTTCAGCGGAATGACCGTCGGTACTTTTATGCTTGCTTCGGGAATATACGGGCTATGTGTAAAAATGGGTGACAAGCTGCCGGAGCCTGCGACTATTGTCAGCAGGTTTATGTCAAAAGCGTCCTTCTGCATATATCTTGTACATATGTTTGCCGTTTACCTGCTTGAGGGACTCGGCATTACTTCTTACGGAGGTCCGCCGATTATAACTATCCCGGTTATATCCTTTGCCGTCATTGCTATAAGCGTCGCGGTATATGCCGTCATATCGCGCATACCGGTTTTAAAGAAGTGGATAATTTAGAATAATTATAATTTAGGTTAGATAGAAAATTTAGATAGAGTATTTTTTCTGGAAAGGAAAACATTTATGGAAGAAAAATGTGCCATATTGGACTGCGGAGGTCAGTACACCAAAGTAATCGACCGAAAAGTAAGAGAATTAGGGGTAAAGAGTGAGATATTCCCCATAGGAGTTGCTCCTGAAAAGCTTGCCGGATTCGGGGGAATGATTCTTTCCGGCGGACCTGCGAGCGTGTGGGAAAAAGGAGCTCCGGAATACGACGGAAGAATTTTCGACCTTGGAATACCGACTCTCGGAATATGTTACGGAATGCAGCTCTTAAACGAACATTTCGGCGGCAAGGTTGTTCCTAATTACAAGACCGAATACGGACAGACAGAAATAAATGTAGATCCTTCCACGCCTCTTTTTGCAGGCCTCGAGAGCCGTCAGAAGGTTCTTATGAGCCATGGCGACGCGGTTGAGGTGTTGGCGCCCGGCTTTAAGAAAATCGCTGACACGGAAGGTGTTACGGCGGGCATATACAGTGCTGAAAAGAAGATTGCCGCCGTGCAGTTCCATCCTGAGGTAGATCCTACCGTTAACGGCGTGAAGATGCTTGAAAACTTTCTGCGCGGCGTGTGTGCGTTCAAGGACACATACGCACTTGAGGACCGCATAGAAACCTCCGTGAAGATGATACGTGAAAAAGTCGGCAGCGGCAAGGTAATAGTACTTGTCAGCGGCGGCGTTGACTCTGCCGTTACGGCAGCGCTTCTTGTCAAGGCTCTGGGTTCAGAACAGGTATACGGAATACATATTGACCACGGAATGATGCGTAAAAACGAATCCGACATTATTTGCGAAAATCTTGCCGACCTCGGTCTTACGCAGATGCAGAGAATAAATGCGGAAGACGCATTTTTCAACACACCGCTTGTGATAGACGGCGTTTCATACGAGCCGTTATGCAAGACCTGCGAGCCGGAGAAAAAGCGTGCAATTATCGGACACATGTTTTTCGTAGTAACCGAGGAGGCGGCAAAAAAGCTGAATCTTGACTTTGACACCGCGTATCTCGGACAGGGAACGCTGCGTCCGGACCTTATAGAGAGCGGAAACCCGGATGTGAGCGGGTATGCGCACAAGATAAAGACGCATCATAACGATGTCGGCGTCATACGCGCGCTTCGTGACAGAGGTCACGTTGTTGAAACCAACTGGGACTGGCACAAGGACGAGGTTCGTCAGGTAGCAAGAATGTTAGGACTTGACGAAGCGATTGCCTCACGTCAGCCTTTCCCGGGACCGGGACTTGGTGTACGCATAATTTGTACGAATAACAGCGGAAGAAATCTTTCCGACAAGGATGTTGCGGAAAAATACGAGCCGCTTGTCAACTTTGTAAAATCAAAGAGCGGCGAATACACGGCAGACCTTGCACCCATACAGAGCGTAGGAGTGCAGGGAGATCACCGTTCTTACAAGAACATGGCGGTGTTATACACTAACTCAAACGGTGATCCGGCAGACACAGACATGGCAGGGCTTTATGAGTTGGCGAGGGAAATACCCAACGAGTTAGGGTACATAAACCGTGTTACCTACTGTCTGAATGAAAAAGCGCCGCAAAGTGAGCTTATTTGCTCGCCGACGCACATATGCCATGAGACAGCTGAGCTTTTAAGAGAGCTTGACGATATAACGACAAGACATTTGATGAACAAGAATATAGCGCAGTGTTTTGCCGTGCTTGTTCCGATAAGTGCGCATGAGGGCAAAAAATACTCCGTTGCGATGAGAGCGGTATGCACGACTGACTTCATGACGGCACAATCAGCCGTTCCGGGAAAGAATTTCTCGGTTGACGCGCTCAAGGCCGCACGCGACGAGATTGTTGAGCGCTTCGGAGATACCATTTCGCTCGTGCTGTATGACGTCACCGGCAAGCCTCCGGCTACGGTGGAGTGGGAATGACATATCACATCCGACAAATGGCTTAACCACGCCATTTTCGACACTTGTGAGTGCAAAATGGCAACGATTTGGCAACACTAAATTATTTATAAAAGTAAGAGCTAACTGATTGGATTTTCAGTTAGCTCTTTTAAATGTATGTATTACTATGCAACTTTTTCGAATATATCTTTTTGTACATTTAAATAATACTGCAAATCAGAATAGCCTTTCTTTTTAAAAACTTTAGGACGATTAATAAATTCAGAACTTATGTTGTTTGCTTCAGCTAAACGTTTCGTAAAATTAAACAAACAATTTATTAATTCGCTAAATTGTGATGCAGAGATATTTAAAGTCACATTTTCAGATGAATTGTTTTTAACGATTGCATCTATAGAGATAATTAAAGTGTCAATAATTTCTATGGATAAAGAACCATTTTGTGCGGCATCCAAATAAACTTGTAGTGCTTCTGCAAAATTAGCCTCTAACTTTCGTTTATTTTTACTTGTAATGTATCCCATCATACCGATTGTAGCACTACCAATTATTAAAATACCGCCTATGGCTACAGTGCCTTTTTTGTGTTCCCTAATAAAATCAATTGCTTTTGATGCACCTTCTTTAGCTGCATCTGTGACAGCTGGAATATGTTTTATAATTCTTTTGTTATCAATGTTTTTTGCCAAACCACATAATTCAGCTGTACCTGCTTTGACGGCTGCATATGTTTTATCGTCAACCCACAAATTTACATTAACTACAGGCACTTTAACCACTCCTTATTTCGAATCACTTTCCGGATAATTATATCTCCAATTATCGTATTCCTCTTTTGTTATTTCGCCGTTTCTATATTTACGGGCAACCTTATTCCACGCACGAAGCATATCGTACATAGGAAAATAAGACGGATTTTCTCTGTCAAGTGTAAGACAAAATTCGTCATCAAGCATATTTATTGTCAATCCGTATATATCCTCTATTGCAAACAGGGTGTGCAGCAGTGCATCGTAATTATCAATATCGGGAAGTTTGATTGCCTGCGGTGATACATCGAATATTTTTGCAATATCCTTTATCATATCATCTTTTGGTGTTCTGACACCTATTTCATACTGACCTACACGGGTTTCGGCTGTTTTTTCACTAAAGCCGAGTTTGATGCCAAGCCATTTCTGTGTGGCACCGTGCAGATTTCTTAAAAATCTTATTCGTTCTCCGATAGCCATAATATATCTCCAATCGTATTGTTCTACTTATTATTATAACATATTAGTTTGAGTTAGTCAACTATAAGAAATAAAAAAGATAATAAATTTCAAAAAAATACTTGACATTATCGAATAAGTAATGTATAATGGTATTACATTATCTAATTGCGTTGAGTATAATAATAAAAACAAACAGATTAAAATACTATATTACTGCAATTTGATAAAAAACCAATAGTAAGGAGTGAAAACAATGGGGAATTTATTTTTGAGAGCTGATGAAGTGCAGCAGATACTCGGAGTATCAAAGTCGTATGCTTACAAGGTTATCAAGGAAATGAATTCCGAACTGCAACGGCAAGGCTATCGCACCATTGCCGGCAGAGTAAGCAAACAATACTTTTTCGAGAAAGTAAATTATCAGCCACAGGCAGAAGGGAGTCGTAAAAATGGCGGTATATAAAGACGGCGAGAAAAAATGGCGTGCAGTTTACAGATTTACCGATTGGACGGGTGAAAGGAAACAAACGCAAAAACGAGGCTTTAATACAAAGCGAGAGGCACAGGCGTGGGAACGAGAGCAACTACGCAAAGTAAAATCGGATGTTGATATGACATTTGAAAGCTTTGCAGAACTGTACCGTAAAGATGTCGGAGCAAGAATTAAGGAAACAACATGGGAAACAAAAAATTCTATTATTGATAAAAAGCTGATTCCCTATTTTGGGAAAAAGCGAATGTCGGACATCAAACCTAAGGATATTATTGCGTGGCAAAATGAAATGATGAATTACCGTGATGAACATGGAAATCCATATTCGCCTGTATATCTCAAAACCCTGCACAATCAATTAAGCACAATATTTAATCATGCAGTAAAGTTTTACGGACTATCTGAAAATCCTGCTGCAAAAGCCGGAAATATGGGTAAAGCTAAGAACAAGGAAAAAGAGTTTTGGACTAAAGATGAATACTTGAAATTCATTGATGAGATGCTTGATAAGCCGATTTCGTTCTACGCATTTGAAATGTTGTATTGGACGGGCATAAGACTGGGGGAATTGCTTGCATTGACATCCGCAGACTTTGATTTTGAAAGAAAAACAGTTACAATCAACAAATCATATCAGCGAATTGGCAAAAAGGATATTATAACAAGTCCCAAAACTGAGAAAAGCAACAGAGTAATCAATATGCCCGATTTCTTGTGCGAGGAAATGAAAGAGTATATTGATAGCCTTTATGGTGTGACGGGCAGTGACAGGATATTCCAAATCAGCAAAAGCTATTTGCACCATGAGATGGACAGAGGTACAAAAGCCGCAGGCGTAAAGCGTATTCCCATACACTCCATTCGCCATAGTCATATAAGCCTTCTGATAGACTTAGGATTTTCGGCTGTTGCAATAGCTAATCGAGTAGGGCATGAAAGTATTGACATTACATATAATTATGCTCATATGTTCCCGTCTACACAGCTTGATATGGCTAATAAACTGAACGAGGAAAGGGGTGAGTATAATGGATAAATCGCTTGATAACAAAGGGCGTTGGCGAAATGTGATAATATCTTTTAGAATGTCACCGCAGGAGCGAGATGATCTGAATGTCAGAGTAAAGCTGTCAGGACTTACAAAGCAGGACTACATAATAAAACGCCTGTCGGAGCGTGACATAGTAGTTCAGCCGAACACAAGAGTTTACAAGGCTTTAAGAAACCAAATGGCAGAAATTTTGGAAGAATTAAAGCGAATAGACAACG
>QAKH01000008.1 GCA_003343885.1 Clostridiales bacterium
TCTGAGTTTTCGTGCTTTCGTTTATGGCACGAAAACGGGCACGGTTTCGCGGAAGATGAAACTTGTTATTTTCACTTGCTTGTCCGCGAAACTGCAGCGGCGCTTCGCCGCCCGCGAAAGTTGGAGCGGCGCTTCGCCGCCGCACGAATGAAATGAGTGGGATATTTGGCGGCAAAACATTATTTTTCCCACGCTTTTTTCCAAAAAGCGTGCGGGGTTTGGGGCAGAGCCCCATAAATCTCCCGTAAAAATTACTCGCACACGAAAATTGGCGCAGCACTTTGCTGCTTGGGCAGAGCTCGATAGATCCCTCGTCCTCGTAAATTGGAGCGGCGTTTAGTCCGTCTTTTTAGTCACTGTGAAATTACAAAAAAGTCTTTTTGTATAAAAAGCTCCTTTCAGGTAAAAATATCAACGAACATATAAAGAAAGGAAAGATGACACAATGACATTAAAATCAAAAAAATTTATTTCCGCGCTTGTTTGCATGCTTTTGCTGTCGGCTGTATGTCTTGCCGCCGGAGAAGTTCTCTTAAGTCCTGCTCTTGACCACATAAAAGAGCAAATTAACCTTAAAAAATGCGGCGTCGCAAACACAGACGTAACCTTTGACACCGGTGATTTCGACGGTGTTTTATGCAATGAAGCCGAATTTATCAGAATTGACAGTCTTCCCTCTGCTTCGGTCGGCACTCTTATGCTCGGTGCTTCCGTACTCAGCGAAAATCAGCTTGTCGCACGCAAGGATTTTGACAAAATAGTTCTTGTACCCAACGAAAACACGACCGGATGTGCCGAATTTGAATTTTCAAACGCTTCGCCCAAGCAGAGCGAAACACAGGTTTTGTGTACAGTAAATATTCTCGATGAATTAAATCTTGCACCCCAGGTCGGTGAACAGACAGTAAGCACTTCCCGTGACATTTCAGCATTTACTTTCCTCAAAGCCGCTGATCCTGAAAACGACAACATGATTTTCGAGGTCGTGTCTTATCCTGCGAACGGCACTATCACAATTTCAGATGATTCCAGCGGATATTTCTGTTACACTCCCAAAGCCGGATTTACAGGAACAGACTGTTTCAGCTACACGGCAAGCGACGTATACGGCAACAAGAGTGATGTCGCAGAAGTAAATGTAATTGTTTCAAAGCCCGGAACCAACACGTATTATGATGATATGCAAGACCACTGGGCTCACAGCGCCGCCGTAGACATTTCAGCCATGGGACTTATGAACGGAGCGTTGGACGCAGAAACCGGTGCGTATAACTTTTATCCCGACGAGCAGGTAAGCCGAGGCGACTTCTTGGCTATGGCGCTTATTTGTGCCGGCAAAGAAAGTCAAATTGAGTTTGTTGACAAAACCTCTTTTGACGACGACGAGCTTATCCCGGTAAATATCAAAAGCTATGTTGAATACGCAAGAACAAACGGCATAGTAAACGGATATACTCTTGACAACGGACAGACCGTCTTTGCAAGTTCCGATCCGATAAGCCGTGCGGAAGCCGCCGTTATTGTCGACAGAATACTTTCACTTCCCGACAACGATACAGTAATCACAGGTCAATTTGATGACTGCGCAAGCGTTGAGTCCTGGGCAGGACAGGCGCTTGCCAATCTGAACGCTATCGGAATATTCAAGGGCAACGGCTACGGCGAGATGCTTCCCGACAACAATGTCACCCGTGCGGAAACTGCCGAAATTCTTTGCAGTATTTGCGATTATTCTACCGAAACCGTTTCGTCCGCTCAAAAAAGCAAGCCGAATATTTTGAATCTTTTCGGACTTCTCGGAGATTAATAAAAAATATTCTCACAGATTGTCCCTTGGCCCGACCAGCTCCTTGCACATTTTTTTAAAAAACAGTCAAAAAATAATATTGCCGCCGGATAACAGTACACACGCATATCCGGCGGCTTTTTTATTTGATTTTGTCTTAGTTTACACTATGCAGGTTTATAGATACAGACACATATTTGCGCTTTCCCTGTTTACACAGCAATCAGCGCATTAAAATGCTTGTGAAGATTAAACAAAACAGCTGTTAAAATATTTTTTCCACTCTGCTGCCACGGTCGTTGTTCTGTTCGGACTGATATTTTGAAAATTCGCCTTTTCCGTAGTTCCTGCCGCCGAGCCTTACAAGATATGTATCCTCGTCCTTATAGTAGACGTTGTTTTCAAAACGGAGCTGTTTTTCAGCCTCCGGATCTATGGTGGAATAAACCGCCGCGCCGTAAGGAGCGTCGTGGAACACGTTGTTTCTTACGGTAATACAGCCGTTCTCAGTCGGAGCGTATATTCTCCATATGAACAGATGATGTCCCATCGGCTGAGGCCAGAGTTCAGATTTTCTTGGAGGCGTTTCGCCCTGGAGAGAAAATCCTCTTCCGGCGCCTATGCAGACATTTCCGTCAAAATGCGTGTCGAGCGCTATTCTGTCGCGAAGCTCATACGCTGCCATGCCGTAATTTTTGAATATGTTGCCGACTATGTTTATTCTTAAGCACGGGTTTTCGTTTATAAAGCCCTGATGTGTGGTACATGAGTCATATACCTGATCAAAGTAGCAGTTCTCAAGCGTGAAGTCCTCGCCGTACTCCCATATTTCCATGCCGTTGCCAAATCTTATTCTTTGAATTCTGTCCCAGACGCATCCGCCTATAAAGCGGAATTCACAGTTCTTTATGGTTACGTCCTTTACGAACGACTGCCCGTATGCGTGTACGCCGCTGTATTTACAGCTCATATTGTTTATCGTTACGTGTTTTTTTGCCGCAAGCAGGCAGCGGTGTCCGAACACTGCGCACTCTATGTCATCGTAATACTCACCCGGATTCTTTTCGGAGTAAATATACAGAACTTTGGGTTTATCTGCCAAGTAGTCGGGAATTGTTCTTCCGGGGCAGTCAAAGCCCATATGAGTATAATGCCACTTGCCCTGCGCGTCAAGGTCAGTATACTCCCAGGCAAGCACGCCGCAGGCTTCTCCGCCGTTAAATATCAGGTTGCAGACGTCGTTCGGGAACGAACCATCCCACTGCCAGATGTTTTTGTCGGCCGTCTGCTTCCAGAGCGACTTATCCGAGATATTCACCGAGCCTAAAAATTCCGGCTTGTTACCCTCGCCGTACATATCCCAGGTTATGCGAGCGTTTTCCTCGCCGTCCGGAGAAGCGAGACAGTCCCTGAAATTGCTGCCCGCCTTAATAAGAACCGTATCACCTGGTTTTATATCAAGACCGCGATAGTGATTTTTAGGAGTTTTTTCCGAGAGTCCGTCGTTTTCTTGCTTTCCGCAAACGGAATCGACGTAATATATAGCCATAATATCTTCCTTTCCTTTCTCAAGGGAGTTATTTGTCTTGAACGCCTTACTTTAAAGTCATTACCTTTTCTTTCGCTCGGCGTATTCTTTCCCTTTACAGGTATTGTACCATGTATGTTTCTTTTTGGCAACCATATTTTTACGTATTACGCAAAAAATGCACTCCGATAAATTCGGAGTGCAATAGGGGCGCATTTTGCAAAATAAAGTTTGAACAGGTCTCACACGCTTTCCTCCTGTAAGACAACGGAAAATCCGGACTCAACGCACCGGACTATGAAGCCTGTTCGGATATACCCAAAACGCTGTACAAAAATCCGACAGCTTCGTCCAAATCAAGACCGTTATGGCCTTTATCCGGTTCAAAGTGGAGAATTACTTCCATGTCGTGATTCTCTCCGATTCTACGCATGTTCTCGGCAGACTTTAAAAACGGAACAAGCCGAGTCGCGTTGTCGGCATGGGAGCATAAATTTACATGAAGATATATTTTGGGGACGTAATTCTGTTTTTCGAACGCAGCCTCCGCACTGAAACGCTCGGGATACTTTAATGCGTCTCCGATGTTGTCAAAACTGAAGGTTATAACAGAGTCAAGAGCATCCTTGAAAATCCGGTTCCTTACATCAAGCAGGGCATTATCAGCCACAACCTTCTTTTATATACGAAGCAAAATAAGACGGCGCGTTATGGTTGCAGGCGATAACGCAGTCGTACTTTTCATTTATCAATTTGTTGAATTTCAAAGGATTTGCGAGCAAGTCATAGTAATTTGCCAAGGCGGATTCTTCGTCAAAATTTTGAGCCGTATAATCTATAAGAGAGTCGAGAATTTTTATATTTTCGTTAAAAATTGTGCTCTCGGCCTTCTTGAACAAGGGCAAAACGCTTATATCATAAACCCTTGCGTCCATGCGGTTAAGCACGTCGGCAAGGGATTTTTCGGTACCGTACCCGTATGAGATACTCCACGTAATGAATAGTAATTTTTTCACTGTATCACCCCGAAAGCAGTATATGAAAACTCTTTCGTCAAGGTTCCGGTAAATTTTCGCTATCATTCGTGCAGCGGTTAAAACTGTATAACACGTTTTTATGCTATAATGCTAAATACCACAATCTATTCGATGATATTCTTTCCGCACAAAACATCGGCGATTCTGCGGCAGGCATGACCGTCGCCGTAAGGATTGGAGGCTTTTGACATTTTTTCATACGCACTCTTGTCGGTGAGCAGTTCCAAAAAGCTTTCGTAAATTGTCGTTTCTTGAGTACCGACAAGCTTCAGCGTTCCGGCTTTTATGCCCTCCGGGCGTTCTGTCGTATCACGCATTACAAGCACCGGCTTTCCGAGTGACGGAGCCTCCTCCTGGATTCCTCCGCTGTCCGTGAGAATAAGGTAGCTGCGTGCCAAAAAGTTATGAAAGTCCATTACGTCAAGCGGTTCTATTATCCTTATTCTTTCGCATCCGCCAAGCTCGGCGTCCGCCGCGGCGCGTACTGCCGGATTCATGTGTATCGGATAAACCGCCTTTACGTCCTCGTGTTGGTCAATAATACGGCGTATAGCTCTGAACATATGGTGCATCGGTTCCCCGAGATTTTCCCTGCGGTGCGCCGTAATAACTATAAGCCGGCTTCCCTCCGCCCACTCAAGAACCGGATGCGTGTAGTCCTCTCTGACTGTTGTAGCAAGTGCGTCAATAGCCGTATTTCCCGTGACATATATGCTGTTTTCGCTTTTGCCTTCGTTTAAAAGGTTTTGTTTGGCAAGCTCCGTCGGCGCAAAATTGTACTTTGCTATAATGCCCACTGCCTGACGGTTGAACTCCTCGGGATACGGCGAGTAAATATTATAAGTTCGTAAACCCGCTTCTACATGTCCCACCGGTATTTGCATGTAAAAACAAGCAAGCGCCGTCACAAACGTGGTGGACGTATCTCCGTGCACCAATACCACGTCCGGCTTTTCTTTATCAAGGACATCACGTATGCGCTCAAGTATTCCCACTGTCACGTCAAACAACGTCTGCTGCTGTTTCATTATGGATAAGTCGTAATCCGGCACCACCGAAAAAGCATGCAGTACGCTGTCGAGCATCTGTCTGTGCTGTCCTGTTACGCACACCTTTGTTTCAAGCTCGCTGCGCTTCTTAAGCTCCTTTACAAGCGGACACATCTTTATCGCTTCCGGGCGTGTTCCGAATACCAGCATGACTTTTTTTATGTTACCCATGTTCTTTCTCCTTTTCGCGAACTCAGACGTCACAGTTCTTCAGGTCTGATTTTATGATTTTTTTATTTCTGATTTATCTGCAAAATTGATACGGCTTGTCCGTATGGCTGTTTTATAATATAATACACCCCGCACTTTAGGATTTATATAATTTATAATGTCTGTTTTGTTAACAATATTCATTATTAAACGTAATTAAATTCATTTTTAGAAAATAATTTGTAATAGAATAAGTTTGTCTGAAATGTTATAATAAAAATGGTTAATTTATTAGTTTTCAATGATGTACAAGCTACATTGAACTGTGAGCTGTGAAGCTGTGGCTACCGCTTTATACACATAACAACAGCTCTTAAAATTCGCCTAATGTTGATTTTATATCAAATATCGGCATGTCATGGAGGTAATATATGAAGCTCAAATACTACGGAACGGCGGCGGCAGAAGGTTTTCCGGGAATTTTCTGTGAATGTGAGTACTGCAAGAGAGCAAGGTCTTTAGGCGGTAAAAACCTGAGGAGCCGCTCGCAGGCGCTTGTTGACGGAAAACTGCTTATTGATTTTCCGCCCGACACATTATACCATGTATACTCCTTCGGTCTTCCGCTTCACAAAATCAAAAATGTGATTATTACCCACCGTCACGCCGATCACCTTTACGACAACGACTTTATTCAGCGCCGTGAAACGTACGCTTATTTTGACGGAGAAGAGTTTCCGCTATGCGTTTACGGTTCTCAGCCGACTATCGATCAGATTTCCTCAAGACTGCAAAAAAGCGGAGCTGCCAAACAAAAGCGCTGGGAGCTTTTCGAGCTTGCGCCGTATGAGACGCGCCGCATAGGAGAGCACGACGTCACGCCGCTTAAGGCAAAACACGACTTTACCGTTTATCCGTACATTTACGACATATCCGACTCAAAAAAGCGCATGCTTTACGGAAACGACACAGGCGTATTTCCGGACGAGACATGGGACTATCTTGAGAAAAAACGCCCGTTCTATGACCTTGTATCGCTTGACTGCACGGCAGGAATTATCGAGCACGACTATGACTGTCACATGAATCTCAGACAAGCATGTGAGGTACGTCTCAGAATGATAGACATGGGATGTGCCGGAAAAGACAGCATTTTTGTGGTTCACCACTTCTCCCACAACGGCGGAGCGGTATACGACGATTTTGCGCCGGTTGCCGCCGAAAAAGGCTTCCTTGTTTCATACGACGGTATGGAGGTAGAGTTTTGATTTTCTGACAATTATGTGTATGTAAATATGTAAAGTGCGTCACGCTCCTCGCTTTCGTACCGGCGAAAAGCAATATAATAGTACATACCCACCAAGCAAAAAGCAATACAGCTAACCATAATAAAACCGAGAGGATTTGTCTATCCCCTCGGTTACTTTTTTCGTTTTTTTGTTCTGATTTTGTTGACCTTGGCGCCTATGCTAAAGAATGAACTAAGGCAACTTGTTTCCTGCGCTCTTATAGAGCTCGTACCACTCTTCCCTTGTGAGCGTAACATCAGCTGCGGCGGCGCACTGGGCGAGTCTGTCCGGATTTGTCGTTCCGGTTACGACCTGAATACCTGCGCTGTGTCGCAGTATCCATGCTATTGCAATGGTAGTCTTGCTGACAGAATAACGTGCGGCAATCTTTTCAAGCGACGCATTTAATTCCGGGAACTTCGGGTCGTCTATGAACACGCCCGAGAAAAATCCGTACTGCAGCGGCGACCACGCCTGCACCGTAATATCCTCATACCGGCAGAAATCAAGCACTCCGCCGTCACGGTTGACAGACGCGTCATTCTCCATGTTGACATTTATTCCGCAGTCAATCATTCCGGAATTTGTAAGACTGAACTGGAGCTGGTTCACAACAAGCGGATCCGAAAGATATTTCTGAAGCAGACGTATCTGACCGGGGTTGTGGTTTGACACGCCGAAATACCTTACCTTGCCGGAAAGCTTCAAAATATCAAAAGCCTCCGCTACCTCCTCCGGCTCGCAAAGCGCGTCCGGACGGTGTATAAGCAGTACATCAAGATATTCCGTGCCGAGTCTTGACAAAATCCCGTCAACCGACTTAAGAATATGCTCTTTGGATGAATCATACATTCCGCTTGCTATGCCGCACTTCGACTGCAATATAAGCTTTTCTCTCATGTCTTCGTTCATTCCGACTGCCTTTGAAAATACTTCCTCACTCCTGCCGCCGCCGTATATGTCGGCATGATCAAAAAAGTTAAGTCCCTTTTCAAGCGCGGTTTTAACAAAGCATTCCGCCTCAGCCTTGCTCTTTCCGGCAATCCTCATGCAGCCTACCGCAATCGGCGGAATAACTATACCTGTTTTGCCAAGCTTCCGTTCTTTCATATCGTCTGCACTCCTATATTAACGTCAAACAGTAATTGACATACTGTCATACTGTCATATTGTTATACGTGAACTGTGCGAAAGCACTGTGAAATTGCGAAATAAAATCTCGCCTTGAGTCACGCCTTGAATTTGTCGTACTTGCCTTCGGCGCAAAGCTTGGCAATAGCGTCGACAACCGACTGCTTATCCTCTTTGTAGGTAACTCCGTACCACTTGTCGTCCGTGTAAAGTACCTTGACCTTTTCGCCGTCCTGCTTTATCATCTTGTCAACTATTCTCGGCAGCAGGTACTCGCTCTTAAGCTCGGTTCCGCTCTCCTTAAGAAATTCCACAAAGCCTCTGTCAAGCTCGTCAAACAGCGTCGGCATAAAGCCGAACATATTCATGGAAGCTATGGTGTCAGCCGGAAAATCGTTGTCCTTGGGGATTGAAAGATGCTCGGTAACGCCTGTGAGATATCCGTTTTCTATCTCGCAAATACCCCTTGCGACAGTGCCGTTTTCGCTGACGGTGTTCTGGAGGAGGTATCCTACCATACAGGTTTCGGTGCTTGTTTCAAAATGCTTTTTAAGTTCCCTGTACCCGTTCTTGCCGTAAAAGTCGTCGGCGTTTATAACGGCAAAAGGCGTGTCGATAAATTTCTTTGCGCAAAGTACAGCCTGACCTGTTCCCCACGGCTTTACCCGCTCTGCCGGAACGGTAAACGGAGCGGGGATATCTTCGAGTTCCTGGAAAGCGTATTCTACATCAATCATCTTTTCAATTCGCTTGCCGATGATTTCACGAAAATCGCGCTCAATCGCTTTCTTTATGACAAATACAGCCTTGTCAAATCCGGCTTCCAAAGCGTCGTATACGGAAAACTCAAGTATTACTTCTCCGTGCGGTCCTACCGGCTCTATCTGCTTCAGTCCTCCGAAACGGCTTCCCATTCCCGCCGCCATAACAAGCAGCGACATCTTATTATTGCTCATAATGTGTACTCTCCTTTTCACACAAAATTATTTTATTTTTTTACTATAACCCGTATTTCACCATTTTCCGAATACACGGAAACCGCAGAAATGCTTGAGTCGTATCCGGAAATAATAAGCTCGGCGGCTTTGTCCTCAATCTCGGTCTGAATAAGCCTGCGCAGGTTGCGGGCGCCGTATTTCTCCGAAAACGACTTTTCAGCGAGTATGCCGTATACGTCCTCCGCACAGTCAAGCGTTACGTTCTTTTGCGAGAGTGCGTCGGCAAGCTCTTTTATCATTATCCTTGCTATATCAACAAAGTTTTCCTTGGTAAGAGGATTAAACGTGATTATTTCGTCTATTCTGTTTAAAAATTCGGGACGCAGGAAAGAGCTTAACGCCTTTTGCGTCTTTTCCTCATTTACCTGGGCAGTGGATTTGGAAAATCCTGCCGCAGCCGACGTACCCGTGGACCCGGCGTTGGTGGTCATAACGAGAATTACGTTCTTGAAGTTAATTTCCTTGCCGTGAGCGTCGGTAATTCTGCCGTCATCAAGGATTTGCAGCAATATGTTCAGCACATCCGGGTGCGCTTTTTCTATTTCATCAAAAAGCACTACGCAATACGGTCTGCGGCGGATTTTTTCGGTAAGCTGTCCGGCTTCGTCATATCCGACGTACCCGGGAGGAGCGCCGATAATACGGGAAACCGAGTGTTTTTCCATAAACTCCGACATATCAAGCCGGATAAGCGCTTCCGGAGAATCGAAAAGGTCAGACGCAAGCGTTTTTACAAGCTCGGTCTTTCCGACTCCCGTAGGACCGGCGAAAATAAACGATACCGGCTTTTCTTTGGCGTATATTCCGGATCTCTGGCGCTTTATCGCTTTCGCGACGGCGTCTACGGCTTTATCCTGACCGACTATGCGTTTCTTAAGACGATCAGCAAGCTTATCAATGCGCACGAACTCGTTTTCATTGATGGTTCCTGCAGGTATACCCGTCCAAATCTCGATAACCTCGGCAAGATGTTCGGGCGTAAGAATGACGTTTTTTCTTTCGTTGTTATATTTTTCGTATTCTTCAAGATATTTTGCGTGCCTGGTTTTAGCGTCGGCAAGCGAACGGTAATATTCCTCCGCTTCGGGCGTGCTGTCATCCGACGGCACCTTTGCTTCAAGCTTTGCTATATCGGCGCTTGCCTTGTCAAGCTCGGCCTTTGCCGTTTCAGCGGCATTTACCGTACTGTTATGCAGCGCAAGATATGCCGACGCCTCGTCGAGAAGGTCTATGGCTTTATCAGGAAGAAACCTGTCGGTAATATATCTTTCAGACAGGATAACCGCTTTCCGCACCGTTTCGTCGGGTATCACAATACCGTGAAAATCGGCGTAGTAGCTCTTTATGCCGTCAAGAATCTTGACGGTGTCCTCGACCGACGGTTCAGCTATGACAACCGGCTGGAAACGGCGTTCGAGCGCTGAATCCTTTTCGATATACTTGCGGTACTCGGAAAGCGTAGTCGCGCCGATAACGTGTATTTCTCCGCGGGAGAGCGCCGGTTTGAGGATATTCGCGGCGTTCATTCCGCCCTCGGCGTCGCCGGCGGCTACGATATTGTGCACCTCGTCAATGACGAGAATTATATTTCCGAGTTTTTTTACTTCCTCAATAAGGCCTTTCATGCGGTTTTCAAACTGGCCCCTGAACTGCGTGCCGGCAACCATTGCGGTCATATCAAGCAGGCATACCTCACAGCCTTTAAGTTTTAACGGAACGTCCCCTGCGGCAATTTTCTGCGCAAGCGCCTCGGCAACCGCCGTTTTTCCGACTCCCGGTTCACCTATAAGGCAGGGATTGTTTTTCTGGCGGCGGCAGAGTATCTGTATGGTTCTTTCAAGCTCACGCTCACGTCCGATTACTCTGTCGAGCTGCCCTCTCTTGGCTTTTTCGGTAAGATTGAGCGTAAACATATCGAGATTTTTTCTGCCCTTGTCGCTCTTTTTCCCATGCGAGCCCTGAGAGCCTTGCCCGGAAGTTCTTCCTATACCGAAGTTGCCGAGATTTCCGAAAATAGAACCGAGATTTACGGCCGGAGCACGGGTTTCGCTGTTATCGTCATCATCTCCGGCACCATCGTTACCGTCTGAGTTTCCGCCGGTTCCATCGTTGCTATCGGTATCATCCGGCGTATCATCTGACATTGGCAGCATACCCAGATTTTCCATCATTCCCGACAGCTCATCTCCCATTGCCTCAAGCTGATCGTCATCTATTCCCATTTTTTCAAGCATGTCATTGACCGGGCCTATACCCAGCTCCTTGGCGCACAAGAGGCAATACCCTTCTGCTTTGGGAGGATTTTTTCCGGCTGCGTCAAATTTCTGAACAAACACAACAGCCGGTCTTTTTTTACATTTACAGCAAATAGTTGTCATAAAAATTCCTTTCAGGTTAAAAGCTTAAAAGCGAAAAGCAAAACCGCTTTGCGGCAAAGCTCACTCTGCTTTATGCAATAAACGCGCTCCGCACTGCTTTCTTTACACGCACGCAAACGAAAAAACGAAGCAGACAAAGCAAACGAAAACGAAAATGCACATCAAAACGCACATCAAAACGCACAAAAACACTGTCGCCGTGAGCGCCGCTTCACTCTTTCTTTTTTGAAACGCCGCGGATAATACGTATAAGATCTTCTCCAAAGTAAACTCCGCAGGAAAATACAAAATATACAGCCACTAACACACATATGACGTTGACGCCGAACGTTCCGATGCTTTCATGAAACATCGATATCACAAAAACTGCTCCGAACACAAGTACAGTAGCAAGTTTTCCGAAAAAATTCGATTTTACTACAATTTTGCTTTTGCGGAAAATGAAAAACGCACCGATAACCGTTCCAAGCTCTTTCAAAAGGTAAATCAGCGGCATCCAGAACGGAACGTATTCTCTGTACCAAAGGCACAAAAACGCCGTCATCTGCAAAAGTTTATCCGCAAGAGGATCAAGTATTTTGCCGAGCGTTGAGGTACAGTTATATTTTCTCGCGATGTATCCGTCAACGACATCGGTTGCCCCGGCAACAATGAAAACTATTACTGCCGCCGGTATGTATCCTGTTAAAAACAGCCATGCGAAAAACGGAACCATTGCAAGCCGAATAACCGACAAAGTATTGGGCAAATTTTTTATGTCCATATTTAACCTCCGTGCCGTTTCACAAACGGCAAGATTTTAATTTGCACTTCTTTTTGCTTTTTGCACTTCTCTGCACTTCAAAAATAAAGTTACACAAGCTTATTTTTTATAAGTCAAGTTATAAGTTTATCTGAATAAGTCAAACCGCTAAATAACTGCGGATTATGAGCGGTATAGGAAAGCAAGCGGATTAATATTTGAGATCTCCGTAAACAGAAACGCATTTGCCGCACTTTGCTCATCTATTTGTATGCCGGCTCCGGGAAGATACGGCATTGCTATATTCACAGCGGCACAGAAAACGAAGCTGACGAGCAGTCCTATCACTGCTCCCATGACAAAACCGCCTAATTTATTGGCAAAATTCAGCACCGGCAGTTTAAATATGAGGTCCAGAAGCATTACGGCTATATTCAGTATTATTACCGACGCCAAAAATACAACAAGCACCGCAAGAGCGTCAGAAATTGTCTTTGCCGCAGGCTCAACTACGTAATCCGAGAGCTTTTGCGCTATGTCGGTTTCTCCGTTTTTAACCATTTCAGCGTATTTTTCGCTTACAGTGTCAGCATCGGTTCCAAAACCGGCAAGAAGCACCGAAACGCCTTCCGGAATATCGGAGAGAAGCTCCGACAGCTTCTGTTCGTCCATAGCGTCGCTTATATATTCCTCTATTTTGCCGTGAAGGTTATCCGTAAGCTGCTCATAGACAACGCTGTCCCTGAAAAATTCCGCCACCGGAGCGCTGAGATTCATTGCAATGAGTATTGACGCAATCGTTACCACTATTCCGCAAATCGATTTTATAAAACCTTTTTTTGCCCCGGAAATCGCAAACAAAAAAAATATCAGGACAATTATAACATCAAGTAAAAACCACATCTTTGCTATCCTTTCCCGGTGCAGCTTTAATATACTTAACTTAACCTATATTACTATCACTCAAATTTCGCCGAGGTTATCAAAACATGTTTAAAAACAACCGCACCTTTAATCATGCCATAGTTTCAAGCATTTTCAGCGTTACTTCGTAGCGGGTTTCTTTTCCCGCCGTATACGCCTCAAACTCATCAAGCATATATCCTGCCATTCTCACGACTTCATCGGACATGCTTCCCGCTATATGCGGAGTTAAAACTATATTTTCAAGCGTATACATCGGACTTCCGTTTTCCGGAGGCTCCGGCAATGTAACGTCAAGCACCGCAGTTATGTCTTTTCTTTCGGCAAGAACCTCAAAGAGGTCGCTTTCAACAACCTGCGCGCCCCTGCCGGTGTTTATAAAGGTCGAATACGGCTTCATCACAGAGAGAAGCTTTCCGTTTATCATACCGACAGTCCGGGGATTATTGGCGACGTGGTTTGAAATAACCTCACAGCCCGCAAATAGCTCTTCAAGACTGCATTTTTCGACTCCGAGCGTCTTTGCCTGTTCGTCTGACAGAAACGGATCGTAAACCTTAACGCAAAGCTTATACTCCTTCAAGCGCTCTATTACCATTCTGCCTATCATTCCGGCTCCGATTATACCGACGCTTGCGCCGTAATTACCTCTGTAAAAATGCATAAGGCCTGCCGCCTGTTTTCTTTGCTCAAGTCCCTTTTTGCTCATGGCTGAAAGCTTATAAAAGCCTTTGCCGGCAAGTATTATCTGCGCGACGGTGTATTCGGCTACCGGGACTGCGTTAGCCGCCCAGGCGGAAAACACTTTTACGCCGCTTTCCATAAACTCCCTTGCAAAGGACTGAACACTTCCGGCAGCGTAAAAAACGGCTTCGAGCGACGGGAGAAGTTTTTGTATTTGATTTTGCTCAAAATGCGGCATGCCCCAGGTTGAGAAAATATACTTTGTGTCCTTGAAAGCCTCGGGATTTTTCCCGATAGCTGCGATATCACAGACCACAGACGTGTCAAGCTTTGCTTTTGATGAAAGTACTTTTTTTATTTCATCAGAGTACACATAATTCACTTTTTCCGGATTTCCCATAAAAATACTAAGTGCCATTAAATCACTCTCTTTTCAGCATTTTCAGATGAATTTGACACAATTAAACTATTACGTTTCAGTATATTATATCACCGTTTACCAAGTAAATCAATAGCAAAACCTGTCGTTTTTTTACAATACGATTAAATTTTGCGCAGTTTATATTAAGATTTCACTCATGTGTCTGCATACTCATTAAACGGAACAACCGCACAGCGATGTAATGGGAATATGGGGATATTATATTAAAATACCATTGTAGCTTGCAAGACTTTTGCAGTTCAAATGACTTTGAACGAATTTACTTGACGTAAAAATGATAATATATTATAATTGTAATATAATACATGTACAGGCATGTGCCGGCGCTCACAGCGTAAACACAGCCGGTCATGCGGAAAGGATGATTTCCCGTGAAAAAGCCGCGTATCCTCACGGCAGGCAGTACAAATATGGATTTCGTCTGCTCAGCCGAGAAAATTCCATCTCCCGGAGAAACCGTCATATCAGGCGGCGAATACTTTTTTTCGCCCGGAGGCAAAGGTGCCAACTGCGCCGTAAGCGCCGCAAGACTCGGCGCGGATGTCGTTTTCTGTACAAGAGTCGGCGACGACGCCTACGGAAAAGAGCTTTGTGAGGCATACAAAAAGGAAAACATCGACTGCCGCTTTGTTTACTTTGACACCGAGGAAAAAACCGGTCTTGCCCAGATATTCAGGGAAGCAAACGGACAGAACCGCATAACCGTCTTTCCCGGCGCAAACAGCAAACTGTCACTCGAAAATGTCGAGGAGGCTTTTACCTGCTATCCGGACGCGCTCCTGCTTCAGTGCGAGATAGAGCCTGAGATAGTCATGTTCGCTATCCGCATGGCGCACCGACAACAGATCCCCGTGTTTTTTGACATGGCGCCGGTAAGAGATGACCTTGATATTTCCTTTATCGGAAAATGCGAAGTCATTTCGCCGAACGAAAGCGAAACCGAGTTTTATACCGGCATAAGTACCGAAAGCTCGGACGGCTGTCTGCGTGCGGCAATAAAGTTGCAGAACATTACAAAATGCAAGTACGTCGTCATAAAACTCGGTTCCAGAGGCTGCTTTGTGTATGACGGAATGCATCAGGAATTTATACAGTCGCTTGAAGTAAGAGCCGTTGACACGACTGGAGCCGGCGACGCATTTACTTCCGCCATGACTCTCAGATATCTCCAGAACGGCGGAAATATTACTGACGCTGTGCGCTTTGCAAACTGCGTCGGAGCGTATACCGTCACCAAAAGCGGGGCGTTTCCGTCTTTTCCCACAGCTAAGGAACTGGAAAATTTCATAAACCGCTATAATAACAGATGATGTTAACAAATTATTCTTGCATTTGCCGAAAAAAATTGATATAATACCCGTGATTAGGAGCGGCATGGGAAGTTGTGCCGTTAGATGTGCGCCTTTACAATTACATGGAGGACAAATATGCCAAAATACAAAAGAGTTCTGCTCAAATTATCAGGCGAGGCACTTAAAAACTCGTCAAAGGACGGTATAATCGATTTTGACTTTGTCGCAAAGGTGGCAAAGCAGATTAAGCGCTGTACTGACGAGGGCGTTTCTTTCGGAATAGTTATCGGAGGAGGAAACATTTGGAGAGGAGCCGGAAAAAGCATTGACCGTACACGTGCAGACCATATGGGAATGCTTGCGACGGTTATAAATTCACTTGCGGTACAGACTGTACTTGAGGAAGAGGGCGTGCCTGCGAGAACCATGACGGCGCTTCAGATGAACCAGATAACCGAACCGTATATAAGAAATAAGGCTGTTTCGCATATGGAAAAAGGAAGAGTTGTGATAATAGCCTGCGGTACGGGAAACCCGTACTTTTCGACCGATACGGCTGCCGTTTTGAGAGCGGCTGAAATAGGTGCGGACGTTGTTTTGTTCGCAAAAAATATAGACGGCGTTTATACGGCAGATCCTAAAAAAGATCCTACGGCTAAAAAAATAGACGAGATGACCTACAATGATATCATTCACCATGACCTTGCGGTAATCGACAGCACAGCGTCGTCGTTCGGTCGTGACAACAAGCTGCCCATAATAATTTTCGGACTTGATAACCCGGAAAACATATATAAAGCTGTGTGCGGAGAAAAAGTAGGAACTATTGTAAAAAATTAAGCGAGTGCGGCATGACAAGCGTATGTAACGGCGCTTAAAAGCGACATAAACAGGCGTGCGCAGACATAAATTTTTGCAGAAAGGAATATAATTAATTATGAAAATCGAACTTAAATCATACGAGGAAAAAATGAAAAAAACTATCGCGGGACTTGAATCTGAATTTGCCGTAATAAGCGCAGGCAGAGCAAGTGCGGCTGTTCTTGACAGAGTGCAGGTTGAATATTTCGGAAGCAACATGCCGGTAAACCAGGTTGCTGAAATAAAGCTTCCCGATCCGAGAACTCTTGTTATTTCTCCGTGGGACGCTTCCTGCCTTAAAAACATTGAAAAGGCGATACTCGCTTCCGATCTCGGCATTACTCCCCAGAGCGACGGTAAAGTAATCCGTCTTGCTTTCCCGCAGCCTACCGAGGAACGCCGCAGGGAGCTTGCGAAAAAAGCCGAAAAGCTTGCCGAGGATGCAAAGGTAGCAGTCAGAAACATTCGCCGTGACGCCAATGAAAAGGCAAAGGAAATGAAGAAGAACGGCGAAATGACGGAAGATGAGCTTAAGGCTTCGGAAAAGTCCATTCAGGATCTTACCGATAAGTATGTCAAGAATATTGATACTGTAGCTGAAGCCAAGAAGAAAGAGATAATGTCAATCTGATGTTTGGTATAAAGAGCCGCAGGAAGATAAAAGAACCGGAACAGCTTCAAAAAATACCGGAACACGTTGCGTTTGTCCTTGACGGTAACGGCCGCTGGGCGGCTAAACGCTCTCTGCCTCGTACTATGGGGCATAGAGAGGGTGCGAAAAAGTTTGAGGAAATTACCGAGGTATGTCATGACCTTGGAGTAAAAACCATAACAGCATACGCTTTTTCCACAGAAAACTGGAAGCGGTCGCAGGACGAAATCTCCGGAATAATAAACATTCTTGATACGTACCTTGAGGATCTCATTGAGGTGAAGTATAAGAAAAATATACGGTTCAGGGTGCTTGGCGACATTTCGGTTTTCCCGGACTATATACGTGAAAAGATACGTGTGGGCGAGGAAAAGACGGCGTCAAACCTGTATAATTTGAATTTGTGCTTAAACTACGGCGGCAGAGCGGAGATTTGCCGTGCGTTCAACAACCTTTACGAAAAGGGATACACGCACGTCACCGAACAGGATATAGCTTCGGAAATGTATACGGCGCCTACCGGGGATCCCGATATTATAATAAGAACCGGCGGCGACAGCAGGCTTTCCAACTTTTTGCTGTGGCAGGCGTCATATGCGGAACTTTATTTCACGCCTACGCTATGGCCGGATTTTTCCAAAGAAGAGCTATACGAAATATTTAAAAAGTTCGCCGGAACCAAAAGACGTTACGGCGGATATGATAAACAGTGAACTATAGACGGGGGAGGCGTGCGCTGTCCCCCTGTGTTTTAATTAAACAGTTTAGTTTATGTGATTAAGCAGTTTATGGTTTAACAACGGCATTGCCGCAGGAGATGCGGTAATACACATCGAGAGGGTGAGCATACGCTTGAAACAAAGAGTGATAACCGGAGCGATATTTGCGGCGTTGGTACTGACGGTTCTGTTTTTGTCGCATACATTCGTATATGTTGCGGTAATAACTTTGCTCGGGATTATCGGTACGGTGGAAATGCTCAAATGTATCGGGGTTTTGCGCAATCTTGTTTTATCGGTACCGGCGCTCTTATATGCGACGATTTGTCCGCTTATAGCAATGCGGTTCAGGTACGGAGTGTTGATGGCCGCAACGCTTGGTTTTATGTTTTTTATGCTTTTCCTGCTGGTGTTCGCTCATGAAAGGGTAAAAACCGAGAGCGTTTGCACTGCGTATACCATGGTGGTATATATAACGATATGTTTTGTGTGCCTTATTAAGCTAAGGTACGTAACAATGGATGTCGGCTCAAACTCCGGACGCATGGTGGGACAGTATATATATCTTTTAGTGTTCTTGGCGGCGTGGATTACCGACACTTTCGCCTACTTTACCGGCTTCTTTTTCGGCAAACACAAGCTTTGCCCGAATATAAGTCCCAAAAAGACGGTTGAGGGCGCAGTCGGCGGAGTAGTTTTCTGTATAATATCTTTTTTAGTGTATGGATTCGTAGTTTCGGAAATGTTTAACCTTGAGCCCAATTACATCGGTCTTGCCGTTGTCGGCCTGGTAATGTCGGTTTTGGCTCAGATTGGTGATTTGCTTGCCTCGGTAATAAAGAGAACCTACGGTGTAAAGGATTACGGCAGAGTGTTTCCCGGACACGGCGGAGTGCTCGACCGTTTTGACAGCGTGCTGCTGCTTGCGCCGTTTCTGCTTGTGTTGTCAGAGGATGCACAGTTTCTCTCGATCCTTTTCAACATGGTGTGATTAAAATAATATTTTAAAATAAAACGCAGATTTTATCAATTACGGTAAAATCTGCGTTTTTTCTTAACGATTACTATAAATACAATACTTCAACAATTACTATAATTACTTCTATTTTGCAAGCTTTGCGGTCTGCCTTTGCGCCATAACAAGGCGGTAATATACGCCCTTATGTGCCAAAAGCTCATTGTGAGTTCCCATTTCGGCAAGTCTGCCCTTATCAAGCACAATAAGCCTGTCGGCGCCTGCAAGAGTTGAAAGACGGTGAGCAATTGCAATGGTGGTTCTGCCCTCTATAAGTTTGTTGAGTGCGTCCTGAATAAGTTTTTCTGTCTGGGTGTCAAGGGAGGCTGTAGCCTCGTCAAGAATCAGGATTTTCGGATCGTGGAGTATTGCTCTTGCAATTGCCACTCTCTGCCGTTCTCCGCCTGACAGGCTGTATCCGCGCTCTCCGACCATGGTTTCGTAGCCGTCCGGCATACGTGTGATAAACTCATGACAGTTAGCGATTTTTGCGGCTCGGACTACCTCCTCAAATGTAGCGTCGGGCTTTGCGTACCGTATGTTCTCCAAAACCGTTCCGTTGAACAGAAATGTTTCCTGGAGCACTACGCCAACCTGAGAACGAAGTGAGTTTTGCGATATGTCCCTCAGGTCAACTCCGTCTATGCGTACGCATCCGCCTGTAGGATCGTACAGACGCATAATAAGGTTGATAAGCGTGGACTTCCCCGAACCGGAATGACCGACTATACCTATCATTTCACCTTTTTTTATCTCAAAGCTGATATTTTTAAGAACCGGATTGTACGCCTTATATCCAAAGTACACATTCTCAAAGGAAATATCTCCTTTTATCTCCATGTCCTTGGGATTTTCCGAGTCGGGAATATCATCTTCTTCCTCAAGAACCTCAAAAACCTTGCCGGCGCTTACGCTTGCCTGTGCAAGAATTCTCGGAAGTCCCGTCAGCCACTGTATAGGTCCGTACAGCATGTAAACGTACGAAGTAAACTGAACAAGCTCGCCGAGCTGCATTTCTCTGCCGAGTATCATGCTTCCGCCGAAGAACAGCGCACAGTACTCACCTATGCTGAAAATATAGTTGATAGGCGGCTGCATGAGATACCACGCAATATCAGCCTTTTTTACAGAGTCCGCAGATTTCTTTGAAGCGTCCTCATACGCCTTTATTTCACGCTCCTCGGCTCCGTAGTTTTTAACAACTCTCATGCCGTGCAGCACGTCGTGAAGAAGTTCGCTTGCCCTGCACCTTGTTCTCCAGACTCTCATATATCGTATATTCAGCACATTGAACGATTTTGCCGAAAAATATGCGGCAAGCGGAAGAGGTATAATCACTATGAGCGCAAGTTTGGCGTTTGTTATGAACATGATAATTGTCAGCGCAATAAGGGCTGCGGTCTGGAGTATCATGTCCTTTCCCTGGCGTGTCACAAAGTCCTGGATTACGCCTGCGTCGGAAGAAACACGGTTTATCAGTTCTCCCGGAGTACGCCTTGATACATTGCTCATGGAAAGAAGCTGGGTTTTGTTGAATATATCACGGCGAAGATCTCTTCCGTATGCGGTGGAAATCTTGTAGTTGAAGTTTTCCTGCAGAATACGGAAAACCATGGTGGAAAGATTGACGCCGAGTATGCAAAACGCAACCTTGAAGAAAAGCTCCATATCCTTGTTGTTGGGCACAATCAGCTCATCAATGAGAATTCGCTGGAAAATCGGATTTACTACGTCGGCAGCGTACAAAATGAATGTGCATACAAGAGAAAGAATAAACATTTTGCGGTAAGGCTTAAGCCGCCCCAAAAGTTTGAGAAACACTCCTTTTTTTGAAGCGCAGAACACGCATTTGCTTGCCCCGTTAAGCCTTGCTCCGCACTTTGGACAGGTCGGTTCGGGGGAATTAACATGTTCTGTAAAAATACCGGTTTTAAGGTAGTAGTCGAGAATTTTGGCAAGCTCGGCGTATTTGAGGAAATATTTTTGGGAAAAGGCGCATACGCACACAAACTCACCGTTTTTTTGCTTTACGCAAAGCATGGAACATCCGATAAGCTGTCTTACTTCAATATCGGTAATTTCAGAAAGCAAAAACGTTTTGCCGGGAGTGTCATTTATGTATACAACCATTTCGGAAGAAGTCGCCGTCAGATGACCGGACGTCTTTTTAGCCCGCGTGTCGATATCGAAAGGCAAGGAAAATGAAACATCGTTTTCGCTTACGCCTTTCGGAAAAGATACTTTCAGATTCATAACAATTCTCCGATCCTTTGCAGGTATTCAAAAACATAGTCATATCTGTCATATAAACAGCTGCAGTTTTTTCATACTTGCCTTGTCAAGAGCGTCTACGTCGGGTATGCGGTACCTGTTGCCGTCGGCGTCGGTAACCGCAAGCATTTTGTTTTGCAGAAAGCGGAAGTTGTGCCACCAGTCGTTAACGGCGATCTTTTTTTCGCCGGCAGTGGTTTCCGCCTCAAGAAACAGATACCCCATACGGTTGTCGGTTATTTTGTGTATTTTTGTAATAATCGGAATATAGTACTTGAAAGCAAGGTACTCCAAAGCGACGGCTTTCTGAGCGTCGCTTAACATGTTTAAGTTTTCAATTACGCCGATTTCTTTCCATTCGTCCTCATCGCTGTTATAGTTTACGCTTATATATTTTTCTTCGTCTTCAAACGGAATAAGGCGTGTGAGGCTTACCTTTTCATAGTGTTCCGAGCCGTAATCAAGAGTCAGATATCCGCTTTTCTCACGGTTTAATTTTACAAGCGACGGATCAAGTATTATAAGTGTATCCGTGTCAAAGGAAGTAAAATCCTCATCTTTTGTCAAGTTTATACTGCTGTTAACTGCACTTTTATTCATTGCAATATCAGTCCTTTCGGTACGAAACGGTCACTGCCCGGCATTTACTCTAACCCGACAGCTTTTAACGCCGTCGACTGCAGCTTGTAAAGCTCATAATATTTGCCTTTTTGGCGTATAAGCTCATCGTGCGTGCCTTGCTCCTTAAGCGAGCCGTTCTCGATAACGCAGAGCGTGTCTGCGTCACGCAGGGTGGAAAGCCTGTGTGCTATAGCTATGATAGTACGTCCCTTTTTGAGGTTGTCTATCGCATTTTGGATTTTTCTCTCGGTGGCGGTATCCATTGCCGCAGTCGCCTCGTCGAGAATAAGAATATTAGGCTTTTGTATAAGGGCTCTTGCTATTGATATACGCTGTTTTTCTCCGCCTGAAAGACTTACGCCTCCGCTTCCGGTTACAGTGTCATATCCGTCAGGCAGCTTCATTATAAAATCGTGTGCGTTTGCGTTTTTAGCCGCCTGAATTACTTCTTCCATAGTTGCTTCAGGTCTTGCGTAACGGATATTGTCGGCTATGGTCCCCATAAACAGGTATGTTTCCTGGGATACCACGCCTATGCTTTTTCTGAGGACCTCAAACGGGATCTTTTTCACCGGTATGCCGTCAATGGTTATTTCTCCGCCGGTTACATCATACATACGGCTTATCAGGTTTATTATTGTTGATTTTCCGGCGCCGGTTTTTCCGACAATTCCGGTAAATTTTCCGGCTTCGGTCTTAAACGACATGTTTTTGAGTATAGACCTTCCGGGCTCATATTCAAACGTAACATTCTTGAACTCAATATCGCCCTTGAGAACTCCGCCCGGTATTTCCGCAGGATCTTTCGGCGGCTTTACGGACGGCTCGCTGTCGAGAATCTCGAACATACGGCCTGCGGCGTCGGTACAGCGTGCCCAGTCGTTGCCCATGTACATAAAGAAGAACATAGGTCCCCATACAATGCCGAAATAGCTGAGGAGCAGTGTAAGTCCGCCGAACTGGAGTTTTCCGGTAAGTACAAAGTAAACTCCAAGACAGTAGATTATACCGTTAAACACTGCGTATACGCCCTGTTGTGCCGGGAAAAAGTGCGCGCTTCTGCGGTCTCGGTTAAATTCGGCAGTATAAAGAGCGTCGTTTTTTCTGCCGAATCTGCCGATTTCCTGCTCTTCTCTTGCGAACGCCTTGACTACTCGGTGACCGTTCATGGCGTCCCCGAGTACTGCGTTTACGCCTCGGCGGGCAATGTCACGGTTTCTCCACATGCGTATTTGTCCTTTGAACCAGACATATTCAAATACCAGCACCACGCAAACCACCGCGAACATACATAACGATATCACAGGGTTTATGCTTAGCATGAGTACGACAAGTCCGATAATTTTGACGATGTTTGAAATAAACTGCGGAGCGATATTTATGATAAAGCTGTAAACGTCAAAGCTGTCGCTGTCGACACGTCCCATAAGGGAACCGGTCTGCTTGTTTGTGAAGAAAGAAAGCGACAGGCGCTGCATTGAGGCGAATATATTCACACGCAGTCTGTGTATAACTTTCGGTGTAACCGAGCTTATGATTATACCCGAAACGATGCGCAGTATCATCGAAAAGAATGAAAACGCACCCATGCATAAAATCACGTACAGTATTTCTCCGTACAATCTTCCGTCCTCATTCAGCACATCGTCGTACAGAAGCTTTGTTCCGAAGTACGGAGCAGCAAGCTCAAGTGCAACGGAAACCCAAATCATTGCAAGAATTATGAGCATCTGCCACTTGTAATCCGCAAAAAGTCCGACAAGGCGCTTAAAAATGCTTGAACGCTTTGTGCAGTGAGGACAGTATCTGCGGTTGGGATCCGGGAACTTCTCTCCGCATTTCGGACAGTACAAATGCTTATCTTCAAGTGCGGAATCGTCAGGTGTTTCACCCTTTTTCAAACAGTCGAACCGGCGGCAGAACTGCTCGAATTTTTCAGCAAATCCGGCGGAAAAACGGGCGATAACCATGTCGGTACCGTCGCTTTTTTTCGCCATGAGCCGGGATGCGTACTGATACCTGTCGACATACAGCTTCTCGAAATCCGAAACGCTGTATTCGCAGAAATCCTTAAAATCAAAGCCTGCGTCAAAAATGCGTCCTTTTTTTACAAGTCTGTCATACCCGGACAGAATGTACAGTTTTTCATCATCAAATGTTATGTATACGTCGTAGTAGCAGCCGTCATAGTCCAAATCTGCCTTGACGCAGTATTTGAGCTTATCGACATTGACGGCTCTGTTTTCAAACGCCGAGCTGACCGCCGGCGAGAGCTTGTCAAAATATTTCATAGTGCACCTCCGAAACGGTATACGCTCCGCAAAAACGGCGGATATCAAATATACCAAGGACGAAGATATCGTAATCAGCCGGAAACAGCGTATGTTCGGAAATCCCGGGAAAATCCGAAAATCTGTGCCGTACTGAGCGTTAGAGGGACAAAATGTACAAATTTACCCAAAAACAATGTATGAAATAATACAAATTATCCCAAGGCACATGCATTGTATCATACATTTTCTTTTAATGCAATAGAAAAATGAATTTTTTTTAACATGTTTGAAAAATAATCAAAAACACATATTATAGTGCTTATTAGTACCTCAATTAACGGCTTTTTGCATCTTTGAGAATTTTTAAAGTACAAATTCAAGCACTGAAAATACGGCAGTACAAATTTATTTCATTTAAAAAATAAAACAAATAAGAAACGCGTACTGACAGGCGATTACCGGCCTTATATGAGATCTGCACGGACAATTTGAATAATTTTTTTCAAAAAAATCCAAAAAAGGTATTGACAAATCATTTTTTTAGTTATATAATACGTTGCGTAAGGCAAGGACGTCTTTGAATTTCAGGTTCAAAGACGTTTTTTCTGTTTTATTGCAAAATGAAATTGTAATGAAGTTATTGAAAGAAAGACTTGCAATTTTTCTTTTGGCAAACCAAAACAGAAACAATCGCTAATAATCAATTAAAATCAATATAGTATAACAAAGGCAAGGGCGTCTTTAATACATTTTGTATTAGGCGTCCTTGTTTTTTTATAAAAATAAAAAATAATCAAAAACAACAAAAGCATAAAGGAGAATTGTTATGAAGACTGTATCTGATTATTTCGGAAGCCTGGTATTCGACGACAGGGTTATGAAAGCGACCTTATCTGCTAAGGTGTATCAGTCACTCAAGAAAACCATTGACGAAGGAGCACAGCTTGATATCAGCGTTGCCAACGCCGTTGCGACGGCAATGAAGGACTGGGCGGTTGCTCACGGAGCTACTCATTACACGCATTGGTTCCAGCCGTTAACCGGAATTACCGCTGAAAAGCACGACAGCTTTATTTCACCCTCTCCCGACGGCGGAGTAATCATGGAATTCTCCGGCAAAGAGCTTATCAAGGGTGAGCCGGACGCTTCCTCCTTCCCTTCCGGCGGACTGAGAGCTACTTTTGAGGCAAGAGGATACACGGCATGGGATCCTACCTCCTACGCCTTTATTAAAGGAAAGACTCTTTGCATACCGACAGCGTTTTGCTCATACGGCGGCGAGGCGCTTGACAAAAAGACACCTCTGCTGCGTTCAATGGAAGCGCTTAACAAGCAGGCGCTGCGTATTCTTCATCTTTTTGGTAACAACAGCGTGAAATGTGTTCGCACCTCTGTCGGACCTGAGCAGGAATACTTCCTTATAACAAAGGAAATGTACGACAAACGCCCGGATATCCGCTTCACGGGACGTACCCTTTTCGGTGTTAAGCCGCCGAAAGGACAGGAAATGGACGATCACTATTTCGGCGTTATCAAGCCTAAAGTTGCCGAGTTTATGGAGGACCTCAACGACGAGCTGTGGAAGCTTGGCATACTTGCAAAAACCGAACATAACGAGGTCGCTCCGGCACAGCATGAGCTTGCTCCGATTTACACCACGACCAACATTGCTACCGACCACAACCAGCTTACTATGGAAATAATGCAGAAGGTAGCGTTAAAGCACGGACTTGTGTGCCTGCTTCATGAAAAGCCGTTTGCCGGTGTAAACGGAAGCGGAAAGCACAACAACTGGTCTATGGCTACGGACGCAGGAGTAAATCTTCTCTCCCCCGGCGAAACGCCGTATGAAAACGCTCAGTTCTTGGTATTCCTTTGCGCTGTAATCAAGGCGGTTGACGATTATCAGGATCTGCTTCGCATATCTGTCGCCACTGCCGGCAACGATCACCGTCTTGGTGCTAACGAGGCTCCTCCCGCGGTTGTATCTATATTCCTCGGCGACGAGCTTACCGCAGTTCTTGAAGCCATCGAAAACAACACGCCTTATGTCGGCGCTGAAAAGACGCAGATGAAGTTAGGAGTAGACGTTCTTCCTAAATTCAGCCGTGACACCACCGACCGTAACCGTACTTCTCCGTTCGCTTTCACCGGAAACAAGTTTGAGTTCAGAATGCTCGGTTCTTCAAACAGCATAGCGTGCGCCAACATAATGCTTAACAGCGCAGTTGCCGAAAGCCTTAAGCTCTTCGCCGATGAGCTTGAAAAATCCGCAAACTTTGACGCCGACCTTCAGTCTCTTATCCGCAAGACTATCAAGGACCACAAGCGTATAATCTTCAACGGAAACGGATACGACGACAGCTGGATAAAGGAAGCAACCGAAAAGAGAGGTTTGCTCAATTACCGCACAACTCCGGACTGTATTCCTCACCTGCTTGACAAGAAAAACGTTGACATGTTAACGTCACACAAAGTATTTTCAGAAGTCGAGCTTAAGTCAAGATATGAAATCACCCTCGAAAATTACTGCAAGACGGTTATTATTGAAGCAAACACCATGGTATCCATGGCAAGAACACAGATTGCTCCCGCAATAGAAAAGTACATAAACGATTTAGCAAAGACGGCGTCATTAAAGAAGTCGTTAAGTCCTGATATATCCTGTGGTTTTGAAACGGGAGTTATAACTAAGCTCTCAGGTCTTGTTGATACTATATCCGCAAAAACGGAAGAGCTTGACAGAAAAATTGCTGAAGTTCAGAATATCGGCGAAATCGGAGCACAGGCGGACGCTGTCAGAGACAGTATCCTCACCAACATGAGTGAACTTCGTCTTGCGTGCGATGAGGCGGAAACTGTAACCACCAAAGAGTACTGGCCTTTCCCGACATACGGTGATCTTCTCTTCAGCGTGAAATAAACATCAAGGAGGAACATTATTATGCTTATGGACACTTTATGGGTATTTTTAGCCGCTATACTCGTATTTTTCATGAATCTCGGGTTTGCCGCGGTTGAATCAGGATTTGCCAGATCAAAAAATACAGTCAACATTCTTTCAAAAAATTTCATTGTTTTCGCCGTGTCCTCGTTAGGTTTTCTGCTGCTGGGGTGGGGACTGATGTTCGGCGGCAATAATCCTTTCGTCGGAACTGAAAATCTGTGGATTTTGGGAAAATCCGATTTGTCCGCCTATGACGCGACTCTGACAGAGAACGTGCCGTTTTGGGGAAAGTTCTTCTTCCAGCTTGTTTTCTGCGGGACTGCCGCAACCATTGTTTCGGGCGCGGTTGCGGAAAGGGTTAAATATGTGTCGTTTATTGTTTTTTCATTTGTACTGACTCTTGTAATTTATCCCATTGTAGGCCATTGGGTTTGGGGCGGCGGATGGCTGGCCGATCTTGGTTTTATGGATTTTGCGGGAGACACTGTGGTTCACTCGGTCGGAGGATGGGCGGCGCTTGCCGGGGCGATTGTGCTTGGTCCTCGTATCGGAAAATACGGAAAGGATGGCAAACCGCGCGCAATTCCCGGACATAACATGTCTTTAGCGGTAATAGGCTTATTTGTGCTGTGGCTGGGGTGGTTCGGATTTAATCCGGGATCCACAATGAGTTTTCAAAACCCCTCTGATGTCGCGCACATTTTAATGACTACAAACACTTCCGCAGTCGCTGCAGTTTTGACGTCGACAATTACCTCATGGATTTTTATAGGGAAACCGGATCTCGGGATGACCATTAATGGATGTCTCGCGGGGCTCGTTGCAATAACAGGCGGCTGCGCTTACATAAGCATTGAAATGTCTTTGCTCATAGGAGCAATTGCCGGCATATTTGTGGTTTTTGCAGTTATGTTTTTCGACCGCGTCGGTATCGATGATCCCGTAGGCGCCACGTCAGTACACCTGGGCTGCGGCATACTCGGCACAATTTTTGTTGGATTGTTTGCAAAAGAAGGCGTAACTACACTGTCCACGGCAAACGGCCTGTTTTACGGCGGAGGTTTCAGACTTTTAGGAATTGAAATGCTCGGAATTATTGCCGTCGGCGCGTTTGTCTTTGTTTCTTCAATAATTGTGTGGTTGGTTTTGAAAAAAACGATGGGTATTCGCGTTTCTGCGGAAGAGGAAATTGCCGGTCTTGATATAGGCGAGCACGGAAATCACGCATATCCCGATTTTGTCACGGCAATTGAAAACTTGGACTATGAGTTTAAAGAAACTGAAGTTGCAGAGCACGACTCTCACACTGTGGAAGAAAATGTTACCGCAGCAAAAGTGACTTCCGCGGACAAAAATGCTCAAAAGTTCACTAAAATTGAAATTATTTGCAAGGAGTCTCGTTTTGAAGCGCTCAAGAAAGCTATGATGGATATAGGAATTACAGGTATGACAGTTTCCCACGTTCTCGGCTGCGGTCAGCAAAAAGGCAAGCCCGAATTTTACCGCGGCGTTGAAATAGAAGCAACGCTCCTGCCGAAAATTCAGGTGGACATTGTTGTAAGCAAAGTTCCTGTAAGAACGGTCATAGAAACAGCAAAAAAAGTGTTATATACCGGTCATATCGGAGACGGAAAGATATTTGTCTACGACGTTGAAAACGTAGTAAAGGTCCGTACCGGAGAAGAGGGCTACGACGCATTGCAGGACGTAGAGTAAAAGCATAATATTACTTTTGGATACAAGTGCGCATAAGATGTGTTTTGAGAACACGTTTTATGCGCACAAAAAATATTTAAAAAAATACTTAAAACATATTGACAACATCTGTTTTATATGTTACAATGCAACCACAAACTTAATATTTTAAACCGTTGAGGCGGAGATAACGGCAGTTATGCCTGTACAGAGAACCCGTACAGCTGAGAATCGGGTGAGAAACAGATTGTCAAATGGACCGCTGAGGGAGCAGTCAAATGTATGGCTGGGCGGGGACAGCGTGTTTCCCCCGATATGCAAAGTATTCTGCAACGTGTGGGCATACGTAAGTTGCCGGGAATATGGTAGTATTCCGACGAGCGCACGAATTTTCGGATTCGTGAATCAAGGTGGTACCGCGGATATGTTTTATTCGTCCTTGACAGAGATATAACTCTGTCAGGGACTTTTCTTTTATCTGAAACATTCAAAAATGTTTTTTGCGGAGGCAGTCATGAAACTTTACACTAAACGATGGCGAAAGCCATATACGGAAAATTTTAATTGACTTTTTCACAATCGAATATTTTAACACAATCGAATATTTAATTATTTTTATATTTTATATTTTGGCGCATTGTAAAATGAACCTGCAATAGTAAGAAAACAGAAAAAAAGTATCCATAGTGACGAAACTGTGGTAGAATTGAGATTGGACAACAACAATTCTGAAAGGAACATCACTATGGACATTCTAAAGTATACCACAAAAGTTCGCAAAGGGCAACATCTGACTGCCGAAGAACGGCACGACATTGAAGTTCATCTGAAAGACGGTTGGTCAACATACAAAATCGCCAAACATTTAGGTCGGTCATATAACACCGTTAAGGATGAAATCGAGCGAGGCACTGTACTTTTGTACAACGG